>VBFI01000153.1 GCA_005889275.1 Chloroflexota bacterium
CGCACCTCGGACTCTCGGCGATCCATTGCCATCAACGCCCTTCATAAGACTCCAGACGGCGCTTGTCTAGGGCGATTCCATACCCGCCGCTCAGCCGGCCCACAGGGCCCTCTTAGAAAGGAGGCGGATCATCGATCCGATGCGGGCTCTTCTCCTCGCCCTGATCGTCGGCCTCCTGGCCGCCTGCGGCAGCGTAACCGCGACGGCGCAGAACGCGGCGACCGCGACATCGGTCGCGACCGCGACGAGCAGCGCCACCGCGACGGCGTCGACATCCACGAACGCGACCGTCGCGACCGCGTCATGCGCGTCGCCGGCGACGGCGCTCACCGAACTCACCGAGGGCCCCTACTACAAGGCGAACCCGCCGCAGCGTTCGACGATCACCGCGACCGGCGTTGCCGGGACGCCGTTCGTCCTGACGGGTTTCGTCCTCACGAAGTCCTGCGCGCCGCTCGCGAACGCGCGCGTCGACTTCTGGCAGGCGGACGGCAACGGCAACTATGACAACGCTGGCTACACGCTTCGCGGATGGCAGCTCACCGACGCGAACGGCGCCTATCGCCTCGAGACCGTCATCCCCGGTCTCTACCCGGGTCGCACCGAGCACATCCACGTGAAGGTGACGCCCGCGGGCGGACAGACGTACACCACCCAGCTCTTCTTCCCCGGCGTCTCGCAGAACTCGAACGACTCGATCTACGCCGCGAACATGCTCATCAACCTGAGCAGCGCGAGCGCGACGCCGCGCACCGGGACGTTCAACTTCATCGTCAATCTCGGCTAGGACCGCCGCGGCGCGCGCCCGCGCCACACGCACGACCGCCCGCACGAACGTCCTATGGGCGGGGCGGGCGAGGGAGCATACGCTCGGAGACCAGTGCAGCGCTTCGTCGTGCTCCTGTTGGTCGCCGGCGTGCTCGCCGTTATCGGGCTCGGCCTCTCCGCTCCGCGAAGTACAGGTCCGGATCCGCTGACATCGGCTGCTTCGCCGACGCCTGGCGCCGTCCAGGAAACGCCCGCGAGCGCGGTCGTCGAGACAAAGCTCACGCCACCGACCGCGCCGGCCGCCGTGGTGAGCGCAGCGCCGCCGCCAGCGCCGAGCGCCGATGTCTCCTCGCGGCCCGAGCCCGCCGCGCGATCCAGTCAGCAGCTCCCGCTGCCGACCGCGAATCCGCCCGCCGTGAGCGCTCCGCCCGCGCCCATGCCCGCGTTCGACGCGGCGATGAACGCAGTGCTCGCGGAAGGCTATCCCGGCGGGTCGCTCGCGGTGGTCCGCGACGGCAAGCTCGTCTACACGCGTGGCTACGGCTTCGCGAAGGCGGGCGTTGCCGCGACGCCGATGACGCGCTACCGGCAGGCGAGCGTGAGCAAGGCGGTCACCGGCTCACTCCTCGCGCAGCTCGTCACGAACGGGACGCTCACGATGGATCTTCGCGTCTTCCCTTACCTCGGCGTCGCGCCCGTCGATCCGCGGACGAACGCGATCACGGTCCGCATGTTGAAGGACCACACCAGCGGCTTCGCCGGCGACTACTTCCTCTTCGAGTCGCGGAAGGCGGCCACCTTCTACGGCGTCGCGTCGCCGCCCGACCCCGACACGATGGTCCGCTGGACGGCGCACTACCAGCTCGCGACCGATCCGGGGTCGACGTACCACTACAACAACACGAACTACGCGATCCTGAGCCGCGTCATCGAGAAGGCGACCGGTCGTGCGTGGATCGATCTCGTGCGCGACATGGCCAAACCATTCGGTATCGCGACGTGGCGGCTCGGAACGAGCCTCGCACGCCCGGCCGATGAAGCGACCTACTACGAGGCGGACACCTTCAAGTTCGGCCCGAGCGTCTTCGACTCCGTCCCGGGAACGGTCGAGACACCGTATGGCGCGTACGACGCGGCGTCGCTCAACGGAGCGGTCGCGCTCGTCAGCACGGTGATCGACATGGCCCGGTACGACCAGGGCGTGGCCATGGGCGGGATCCCCGCACCGGAGCTCGACGCCATTCCGACGAAGGCGGGCTGGTCCTACACGTACGTCTACAACGGTTCGATGCCGGGGCAGTACACGTTCGTCATGCGCGTGTGGGACGGCGCGCACCTCACCGTGATGGCCGGCGCGTTCAATCATCGCGACGCCGGCGCGATCGACGAGACGATCAACGGCCGCATCCTGGACGCGTACCGCGCCACGACGGCATGGCCTGCGGTGGACCTCTTCCCGAACTACTGATCGAACCGCGTCTTCACGCGGCGGGGCAGGCGCGTTCGCGTCAGCTACCGACGCCGTGACCTCATGAATCGCGGCGCAGGCACGAACACGAGCACGGCGATCAAGACGCCGCCGACCGGATACAGGAAGAAAAGCGGCAATGGCACGAGGATCACCACCGCGCAGTAGATGACAATGGCCACGAGGGCCACCGCTGTCTGCACAGGAGTCAGCATCCGAAACCGCCGGCGGGGCCGCTCTTCGTGATCCATGTCCGCCGCAGTTTCGCCTAGATTTACCGTATCTCCAAGACGACGACGCTCGAGCACGGTGACTGGCTGACGCTGGGGGAGGCGAGCCGCATCCTCGGCGTCGACCCCGACACGCTTCGCCGCTGGGCCGACAGCGGAAAGATCGAGGTCTTCACCACACCGGGCGGCCATCGCCGGTTCCTGCGTGCGTCGATCGACGCGATGCTCCCGCGCCCGCGGCAGTCGCGACGCCAGTCGCTCTCCTCGCTCGGCGAGCCGCCCGACCGGATTGCCGCGGAGTTCCGTCGGCGGGTGCGCGGGGATCTCGCGGCGCAGGACTGGTACCGCCACTTCGACGAGGATTCGCTGCGCTGGTTCCGCGAACGCGGCGTTCGGATGAGCGAGCTGCTTCTCGGCGGACTCGACACGACGCGCGCGGTCGGACGCGAGCAGCTCATCGTCCAGGCGGAGACGCTCGGGCGCGAGTACGGCGTCGAGGCGAAGCGTCACGGGCTGTCGCTCGGCGAGGCGACGCAGGCTTTCCTCTTTTTCCGCGCGCGCTTCATGGGCGAGATCGCGAACGTGGCGCGCCGTCGCGGACTCGCCTCGCAGCAGGCGTCGGCGCTCTTCGAGCAGGCCGACGGCACGCTCGACCGCATCATCCTGGCGCTCATCGCGGGCCACCAAGCCGGATGAGCGATCCAAAGGCACTCCACCACCGCGCGCTCAAGGCGATCGACGAGCGCCGGGAGGCCCTCTATGCGCTCTCGCGGGCGATACACGCGAAGCCCGAGATCGCGTACCAGGAGCGCGAGGCGGCGATCCGCCTCACCGAGTTCCTCGAGGGCGCGGGCTTCACGGTGGAGCGTTCGTACCGGGAGATCGAAACCGCCTACCGGGGCGAGGCGCGCGGTCGCGGGCCGGGTCCGACCGTCGCCATCCTGCAGGAGTACGACGCGCTCCCCGAGCTCGGGCACGCGTGCGGGCACAACCTCATCGCCATGATGGGCGTCGCCGCGTCGGTGGGCGTACGCGCGGTGATCGATCAGCTTCCCGGACGAGTCGTCGCGATCGGGACCCCGGCCGAGGAGGGCGGCGGCGGCAAGGTGGCGCTCATCCGCGCCGGCGGATTCGACGATGTCGACGCGGCGATGATGATCCACCCGACGTCGGGCCGGTCGCTCGCCGGGCGGCACTCGCTCGCGTCCAATCGCGTGATGGTCGAGTTCCGCGGCAAGGCGGCTCACGCCGCGTCGCAGCCCGACCTCGGCATCAACGCCCTTGACGGGATCCTCCAGCTCTTCAACAACGTGAACGCCATGCGGCAGCAGCTCCGGCCCGACGCCCGCGTCCACGGGATCATCACCGCGGGGGGAAGTGCGGCGAACGTGATCCCCGATTACGCGGCCGCGCGCTTCTCGATCCGCGCGCTCGACCGGCGCTACCAGCAGGACGTCCTGCGCCGCTTCATCGCCTGCGCCGAGGGCGCCGCGGTCGCGACGGGCACCCAGCTTCAGGTCACCGTGAACGAGAACGCCGGCTACGAGAACATGGTGTTCTCGACGCCGATCGCCGAACGCTGGGCGCATCACATGCGCGCGCAGGGCGTCCAGGTCTACGAGGCGCGCGACGAGGAGCGGGTCGGCTCGACGGACATGGGCAACGTCATGCAGGTGCTGCCTGCGATCCATCCGTACATCGCGATCTCGCCGGAGCCGATCCCCGGGCATTCGATCGCGTTCCGCGAGGCTGTCGTTGGCCAGGAGGCGCACGACAACGCGATCGCGGCGGGCAAGGCGCTCGCGCTCACCGCGATTGACGTGCTCGCGGACCCCGAGATCCTCCGCAAGGCGAGGAGCGAGTTCGAGGAACGACGTGCTAGAGGCGTCGTGAAGGGGCGCAGCTGAAGCTCCCGCGCGAGATCTGGCTCCTCACCGCGGCCCAGGTCCTTTTCGGATGTGGGTTCGGCCTTCTCTCCGCGGTCTGGCCGCTCTACCTCCGGGATCTCGGAGCGAACCCGCAGGACATCGGCATCGTCTTTGGCGCGGGGAATCTCGTGGCCGTCCTCTGGTTCATTCCCGCCGGCTACCTGGCCGATCGGATCGGGCGCAAGCCCGTCATTACCGCCGCGTGGCTCTGCGCCGCGCTCGGTGTCGTGTCGTTCATACCGCTCACCGATTGGCGGGGCGCGTTCGTCGGCTCCGCTCTGTACTGGTCGGGGACCGCGGGCCTGCCGCTCATCATCGCGTACGTCACGTCGACGGCCTCCCGCGAGCAGCTCGGACGCGCGCTCGGCATCGTCCTCGGCGCGTACTTCGCCGGGAACATCCTGGGCGCGCCCATCGCCGGGGTCATCGCGGCCTCGTTCGGTTTCCGCGTCGCGATCGCCGTGGCGGCCGCGTTCCTGATCGGATCGGCGGCGCTCACCTTCGGGCTGCGGGCGGTCCCACCACACCCCGAGCGCGGCCCGTTTCGGCCGCCGCGAACGTACTGGACGCTCCTCGCGCTGACGCCGTTCGCGGCGATGCTCTCGATCCTCGCGCTGGCGCTCCTGCCGGTCTACCTGCGCGACGTCGCCGCCGTTCCGCTCGAGCGCCTCGGGGTGTACGTCGCGCTCGTCTCGGTCGGGGCGACGGTCCTGGCGGTGCTCGCCGGACGGCTCGCGGACGACATCGGCGCGATCCCCGCGGTCCTCGGCGCGGCCGGCCTGGTGACGGCGGCATGCGTGCTCATGGCGCTCTCCGGTCGAAGCGAACCGCTCGTGGCCTTCTCCGCGCTCCTCCTCGGCGCGACGCAGGCCGCGAATCCCGTGGTCGCCTCAGCGGTCGAGCGGATCATCCCGCGCGCGCGCGCCGCATTCGGATACGCGATCTATCAGGTCGCGTTCGCGCTGGGCTTCGGCGCGGGCGGCACGGTCGCGGGCTTCCTCTACGACGCCGACCCACTCCTGCCGTTCATCGCGACGGCCGCGCTCGCGCTGCCGGTGGCGACCGCGGTGGGCGTGGTTATCGCTCGAGAAGCGTCTTGAGCCGCCCCAGCTCGGCGTCCTCTTCCTTCCGGCCTTCGCGAGCGACCAGCGGCGAGAGGATCGCGAGTGGGCCGTCCAGGCCCAGCTCGGTGAACTGCGTCAACTCCGTACCGGATCCCGACTGCTCGAACACGTATGCGAAGCGCCCGCGCATCGGTCCAAAGTTCCGAAGCAGACCAAGCGCGCGATCCGGCTCGTAGCGGGTCACGGTCCATTTCGCGGTGGCCCGACGCCCGAGGATCCGCCGTTCCTCGGAGATGACCGCGCCCTCGCGGAGCGGCCCTTCGAGATGCATCGCGCCCATCTGGGGCGCCCACTCTCGCGCCCGCTCGAGGTCCGTGACGCGTGCGAACACCTCGTGCACCGGCCGCTGGATCTGGATCTGTGTGACACCCATGACTTCCCTCCCTAGCCCGCCGAAAAGTCTTTGAGACCGATGTCGGCGGCAAGCTCGCGAGAGCGACGTTCCTCCGCGGCGGCGTCCTCAGTACGCCCGAGCGCCCGTAGGGCCTGCGCGCGATCGCGGTGGATGCGCGCGATCGAGGGCCGCGCTTCCATCGTCACAAAGAGCGGCGTTGCGAGATCGAGGTCGGCGAGCGCCGCCCGATGGTCCGGCTCGCCCTGCCGCATCCGCGTCCGCGCGCGCGCCCAGAGCGTCTGCGCTTCGCCGTAGCGATCGTCCATCCCGGTCGCGTCCGCGAGCGCCGCGTTCCAGCCGGCCTCACCGCCGGAAGCGTCTCCAAGGCGCGCCTTCGCCGAGCCAAGCATGCCTTTCCCAAGGGAGCTCCTCCGAGGAGGCCGCGCACTCGAACGCGAGCGCCGAGCCCTCCTCGATGTCGCCACGCTCGAGGAGGAGATCGCTGCGGGCGATCATCTGATCCAGTCGCGCGATCTCGTCGCCTTGTTCGGCGATGAATCGTGATCGCGCGAGCACGCTCTCCGCGGCCGCGAAGTCACCGAGTCGCGCGTACGTCATCGCGAGGAGGCCGGAAAGAAGCGCCGTGGAGAGCGGATCGCTCGTGCCGAGCATCTCCTCGAGCGCTTCGCTCAGCAGCTGCGCTCCCTTCCGGAGCTCCCCGTTGAACATGGCCCCCGCCCCCATGAACGCTTTCGGGATCGCATGCGCGGCCGGGTCGCCGATCTCGGCGCCGACCACTTCGGCCTGCTCGAGCGCGTGGCGCATCTCGGGATTCTTCTCGGGGGTCTCGCCGCGCATTCGGCGGAGGAACGCGACCCAGAAGTACGCGTCCGCGACCAGCCGGCGGTCCGCCTTATCGCCACCCGTGGCGAGCACGCGCTCGAGCGCGTCGATCGCGCCACCGAGGCCGGTGAACGTCCAGCCGGCCCGAGCGATGCCGATCGCGGCGCGCATCCGCAGATCAACCCGCGAATCGTCGGCCGGCAGCAGCTCGAGCGCGCGCGCGAACGACGAGACCGCCTCGCGTGTCGCGAAACGCTCCACCGCGTGCTCGCCCGCGACGACGAGGTGCTCCGCCGCACGCGCGCTGTCGCCGGCCTGCTCGAAATGCATCGCGATCACGGCCGCGAGCTCCCGTTGCCGGTCTGGGTAGATCGCGAGGAGCGTTTCGGCGGCGAGCTGATGAAGCGAGCGGCGGTCCTGCTTGAGGAGCGAGCTGTACGCGGCGTCCTGGACGAGCGCGTGCCGGAAGAGGTACTCGAGCTCCGGCTGGACCGCCGCGACCTGGATCAGTCCGCTTGCCTCGAGCGTGCCGAGATCGGCGTTCGCGCTCATGCCGACTTCGCCTCGAGGAGTCGCTCGAGGATCCGCACCGCGAACTGGCGTCCGATGACCGACGCGACCCGGAGTGTCCGCTTGCTGTCCTGCGGGAGCCTGTCGATCCGCGCGAGCAAGAGGCCCTGGAGGGTGTCGGGGATCTCGACCCCGGCCACGCGGTCGGTGGCGACCCACCGATCGCCTTCGCGCTGGATCGCTCCGCGGTCGATGAGCATTCGAATGACCTCCTCGACGAAGAACGGGTTGCC
>VBFI01000075.1 GCA_005889275.1 Chloroflexota bacterium
ACGACGGCGATGAGGAACAGGATCACGAGGATCGTGCCCGCGAGCGCCATGAAGAGCCCGCGGCCGCTTACGCGGATGGCGGCTCCGGCTCCGGCGGCGCGAACTCGTCCTTGGGGCCGCGCATCCGGCGGAGCGCCCACGCGATCGGGTCGTAGTGGCGGGTCACGACGCGCTCCTTCAGCGGGATGATCGCGTTGTCGGTGATGTGGATGTCCTCGGGGCAGACCTCGGTGCAGCACTTCGTGATGTTGCAGAACCCAAGGCCGTGCTTCGCCCGGATGAGCTCGAGACGGTCGTTCGTGTCGAGCGGGTGCATCTCGAGGCCGGCGAGCCGGACGAAGAAGCGCGGGCCGGAGAACGAGGGCTTGTTCTCCTCGTGGTCGCGGATCACATGGCAGACGTCCTGGCAGAGGAAGCACTCGATGCACTTGTGGAATTCCTGCACCCGATCGACGTCTTCCTGGTACATGCGGCGCGTGCCGTCGGCTTCCTTCGGCTTCGGCTTGAACGCCGGGACCGTCTTCGCCTTCTCGTAGTTGAAGGAGACGTCGGTGACGAGGTCCTTGATGACCGGGAACGTCTTCACGGGCGAGACGGTGATCACCTCCCCGGGGGCGAACTCGTTCATCCGTGTCATGCACATGAGCTTCGGATGGCCGTTGATCTCGGCGCTGCAGGAGCCGCACTTCCCGGCTTTGCAGTTCCAGCGCACGGCCAGGTCCGGGGCCTGCGTCGCCTGTATCCGATGGACCACGTCGAGGACGACCATGCCCGGATCCGACGGCACGGCGAACTCGACGAACGCGCCGCCCGTGTCGTCGCCTCGCCACACCTTCATCCGGATGTTCGTCGCGGCCGCGGGCGTCTCCGCCGTCACGAGGTGCCCCCCACGGCCGCAGGTGCGCCGGTCGCCACCTGCCCGGTCGGCTTGTCCTCGCCGATGAGCCCGCGCAGCTCGTCAGGCACGGACGGGATCGGCTCGGTCGCGAGCTCCAGGCGGCCGTCCCGCTGGCGGACCACCACGTTGCGCTTGCCCCACTCGGGGTCGGGCTTGGGGAAGTCCTCGCGGGTGTGGCCCCCGCGGCTCTCCTCGCGCAGCAGCGCGCTGCGCGCGACCGCCTCGCTCACGCCGATGAGGTTGTCGAGATCGAGCGCCAGGTGCCACCCCGGGTTGTAGCGGCGGGTGCCGCTCACGCGGACCCGCGCGGCGCGCGCGCGGAGCCGCTCGAGGCGGACGAGCGCCTCCTCGAGCTCGCTCTTCGTCCGGATGATCCCGACGAGATCGTGCATCGTCTCCTGCAGATCGGCCTGCACCTGGTAGGGGTTCTCGTTTCCGGAACGCTGGAACGGCTCGGCCAGGCGATCGGCGTACGCGCCGATCTGCGCATCGTCGATGCGGACGGAGGGCGTGCGCTTCGCGAGGTCGGCCGCCGCGAGGCCGGCGCGGCGCCCGAAGACGAGAAGGTCCGACAGCGAGTTGCCCCCGAGGCGGTTCGCGCCGTGCATGCCGGCCGCGACCTCGCCCGCCGCGTACAGGCCGGGGAGGGTCGTCGCCTCGGTGTCCGGGTCGACGCGGATGCCGCCCATGATGTAGTGGAGCGTCGGTCCGATCTCCATCGCCTCCTTGGTGATGTCGACGTCCGCGAGCTCCTTGAACTGGTGGTACATCGACGGCAAGCGCCGGCGGATGTAGTCGGCCGGTCGGCGCGAAGCGATGTCGAGGAAGACGCCGCCGTGCTCGGTGCCACGCCCGGCCTTCACTTCCGAGTTGATGGCGCGTGCGACCTCGTCGCGCGGCAGGAGGTCTGGGGTGCGGCGGTTGTTCCGTTTGTCCTCGTACCACGCGTCGGCCTCGCGCTCGGTGTCCGCGGTGTCCGCGCGGAAGAAATCGGGGATGTACTTGAACATGAAGCGCTCGCCGCTCTTGTTCTTGAGCGTGCCGCCGTCTCCGCGGACGCCCTCGGTCACGAGGAGGCCGCGGACCGAGGGCGGCCAGACCATCCCCGTCGGGTGGAACTGGGTCATCTCCATGTCGATGAGGTCGGCGCCAGCCTCGAGCGCCATGGCTATCCCGTCGCCGGTGTATTCCCACGAGTTCGAGGTGATCTTCCAGGCCTTGCCGACGCCGCCCGTCGCGAGGACCACGGCCTTCGCGGCGAACGCGACGAGCTTTCCGGTCTGACGCCAGTAGCCGATCGCGCCGGAGACCCGATCGCCGTCCTTCAGCAGGTGACGGACCGTGCACTCCATGAACACGTCGATGCCCTGGGCGACCACGTGATCCTGGAGCGTCCGGATCATCTCGAGTCCGGTGCGGTCTCCGACGTGCGCGAGGCGCGCGTACCGGTGTCCGCCGAAGTCGCGCTGCAGGATGAGGCCGTCCTTGGTGCGATCAAAAAGCGCGCCCCACTCCTCGAGCTCGAGCACGCGGTCGGGCGCCTCCTGCGCGTGGAGCTGTGCCATGCGCCAGTTGTTCAGGAGCTTGCCGCCACGCATGGTGTCTCGGAAGTGGACCTTCCAGTTGTCCTCCTTCCACACGTTCGCGAGCGCCGCGGCGATGCCACCTTCGGCCATCACCGTGTGGGCCTTCCCGAGGAGCGACTTGCACACGACGGCGGTCCTCGCGCCGCGCGCATGCGCCTCGATCGCCGCGCGCAACCCCGCGCCGCCCGCGCCCACGACGACGACGTCGTAGTCGTGGCGCTCGATGTCGTTCATGTGCCGGGGACCCAGCGCGGGTCGGTGAGCACGCCCATGGAGAGCAGCCGGATATAGAGGTCGGTGAGCCCGACGACGATGAGGCTCGCCCAGGCCCATCGCGCGTGCCGCGCGTTCAAGGCGTTTGCCCAGCTCCAGAGGCGGAACCGCAGGGACTTGCCGTGGAAGCTGTCGAGGTAACCGCCGACGAGATAGCGGAGCGAGTGGCAGCTCGCGGAATAGCCCGATAGCAAGATGACGTTCGCGAGCATCAGCACGCTCCCGAGCCCGATCCCGAAGTGTCCGCCGAAGTTGAACGCGAGCAGGACATCCCACCACAGGAAGATGAGCAGCGTCGTCGCGAAGATGAGCGCGTACCGGTGGAGGTTCTGGATCAGGAACGGGAACCGCGTCTCGCCGGCGTAGCCCTTACGGACGTCGGGAACCGCGCATGCCGGAGGCGACCAGAAGAACGCGCGGTAATACGAGCGGCGGTAGTAATAGCAGGTCACGCGGAACGCGAGCGGGAACGCGACGATGAGGATCGCGGGCGAGAGGTTCCAGTACGAGCCGATGAGCGGAAGCGTCGGGTGGACGCAGTTCGCCGTGAGGCACGGCGAGTACAGCGGCGAGAGGTAGGGCTCGAAGAAGTAGTTCGCGTTCGCGAGCCCGGCGTAGATCGAGTACAGGACGAACGTCCCGAGGACGACGACGATGACCGTGGGCTCGAGCCACCACAGATCTTTCCGTTCCTGCGGCCGATGGCGGACGCCCGCCGCGATGGTGGACACCGCTTTGGATGGTGGGCGGTCGGCAGCGAGAACGCAAAGTTCTGAAAGCGCTCATCGTGATAGCGCTACGCTATGGCCGACGTGGAGCTCCATCAGCTCCGGTACTTCGTGACGGTCGCCGAGCGGCGCCACTTCACCAGAGCCGCCCGCGACCTGCGCATCGCGCAGCCGTCGGTCTCGCGGGCGATCCGCGTGCTCGAGGAGGAGCTCGGAACGCCGCTCTTCCACCGGATGAAGGGCAACGTCGCGCTCACCGCGGCGGGCGAGGTGCTCCTCCCCTGGGCGCGGCGCGTGCTCGCCGACGTGGACGGCGCGTCGCTCGAGGTCCGCGAGCTCGCCGATCTGCGGCGCGGGCGGCTCGCGGTCGGCGCGACGCCGTCGCTCACGACCACGGTCCTTCCTCCGGCGCTGACCCGTTTCCACCAGAGCTTCCCGGCGATCGACCTCGTGCTCCACGAGGCGGGATCCCGCGATCTCGTCCAGGAGCTCGAGCAAGGGGTGCTCGACATCGCACTCGTGATCCTGCCGCTCCGCCACGAGGTGCTCGAGACGACGCCGCTGCTGCGTGAGGAGCTCGTCGTCGCGGTGCCGCACACCCACCCCTTCGCGGCGCGGAAGACCGTGTCGATCGGCGACCTCAAGGGCGCGCCGCTGGTGATGTTCCGCGATGGCTACGACCTGCGCGCGGCCACGCTCGCGGCGTGCCGGCGCGCCGGGTTCGAGCCGTCGTTCGCGCTCGAGGGCGCGGAGATGGACGGAGTGCTTCGCCTCGCGGCCGCCGGCCTCGGCGTCGCGGTCGTGCCGAGCCTGGTGATCGATCCCGCCGGGCCGCTCCGCGCGGTGCGGCTCGCCGAGCCGATCACGCGGACGATCGGGTTTGCGAACCGCCGCGATCGGCGGCTCTCGCGCGCCGGCCGCGAGTTCGTGGACACCGTGCGGACGCTCGTGCGCGGACGCGAGTGGCTGCGCAGCCGGCCGCCCGGCCTCGCGGTCCTCGACAAGGCGGAGCGCTAACGAAGCCCTTTTAGCTCGTCGCGGTCGGTAGCTGCGCGAAAAGGTCCACCACGTTGTCGTCCGGATCGATCACCTGCGCGTAGCGCTGCCCCCAGAAAGCGTCGAAGGGCTCCTTCTTGGAGGTGAAGCCGGCGGAGACGATCCTCCGGTGGACCGCGTCGACCTCGGCCGGGCTCGCGCACTCGAACGCGAGGCCCATGCGATGACCGACCGGCGGCGTCCAGTCCGGGTCGAGCTTCAGGATGAGCTCGAGCGTGTCCCACATCAGCCGGATCCCGCTCGGCAGCGTCGCGTCGAGGTGGTCGCCGTCCGGATCCGGCACGTTCACGCCGAGGAGCCGGTAGAAACGGACGGTCTCGTCCATGTCCTCGGTCACGATCCCGATCGCGGCGAGCGCCGGCACCCGCGCAGCGTAGCTCCGCGCGCTTAGGTCCGGATGACGACCCCTGCCGCGAGGCCGCCGCCGCTCAGGTGGATCGTGTACTCGCCGGGAGGCGCGGTCGATCCGAACACCGCCTGGTACATCCCGAGGCGGTCGGTCGTCGCCTCGTACTGCACCCGGTAGGCGGCGCCTTCGATGGTCACCGTGACCGCGCTCGCCGGCCTGAAGCCGGCCGCGGTCCACCGGACACCATCGGCATGGCTGCTCTGCAGAATCCGCGGCTGCTCCTGCGCGCTCACGAGTCGCGCGGGGAAGGCCCGTTCGAAATCCTCGAGCGACTCTCCGGCCTCGGCCGCGTAAGCCGCGCCGAACGACTCACCGCGGCCGGTCGCTTCGAGTACGCGGATGAGCCCGGCCTGCCCCACGCGCTGCTCGAGAAGGCGGACCGCCTCCGCGGCTACGGTGTAGCCCTGCCCGCTCAGGACCGCGTTTCGCTGCGCCCATTGCGCGGGGACGCTCAGGTCGGAGAGCGAGGTCCGCCCATCGGTCAGCAGCGAGAGCGTCACCGCGGCGTGGCGCGCGGTGTTTTCGCTCGACTCGCCCGCGTGCTCCTGCAATGTCGCAAGACCCTCGTCGAACCAGGCCGGCAGCGTCGCCTCGAGCCCGATCGTCTGGTGGACCAGCGCGTGGGTCAGCTCGTGCTTCACGATCGCGAGAGGCGAGTCGCTCGGGAGGTTCTGCAGGTTGATGACGATCGCTCCCTGGCGCGGAAGGGTGACGCCGCCGTTCGCGGCCGCGAGGAGCCCCGCGTCCGGGCCGCGCACGCCGAAGTACTGCTGGAGGCCCTGCGCGAAACCGGTCCTTGTCGCGAAGACGTAGATCGCCGGGCGACTGGTGAATTCCTGACCGAACTCGCCCTCGAGCGCGCTCATGTCGCGGTCGACCGCGGTCACGATGTCCGCGCGGACACTCGCGCTGACACGAGCGTCAGTGAAGACATCGGCACGCGCGGATGGGGCATGCACGAACGTCGCGCCGGTCCGTTCACGCAGCAGCTCGAGCACCGAACGCGAGGGGTCCGGCTTCGCGCTCGGGAGCTCGAGGCAGCACATCGAAGGCAGGAATCCGCGGACCGACGCAGTGGCCTGCGCGCCGGCGGCGCCACCGGACGCCGCGGCCTTCGCCGTGCCGACCTGGGCCGCGAGGGCGAGCGCGCCGGTGAAAGCGACGCCGGCGACCCAGCGCCGCCATGGCCCGAGGCGATCGGGGACGAGGGGCCGGCTGACCCAGTACCCCTGAGCGAGATCGCACCCGAGCGAGGCGACGAGGTCGTACGTGGCCTTGTCTTCCACGCCGACGGCCACGACGGTGAGGCGGTAGTCGCGGCCGAGCTCGATGAGCGCGCGCAGGTCCGCCCTGGCGCTCGCATCGGCCGTCGCGCGCGAGGTCAGCGCGCGAGAGAGCTTGAGCTCGTCGAGGCCGGACGCGAGCGACCTGCCGGGGGCGTCCGCCGCGCCGACGTCGTCCAGGGCAATGCGCGCGCCGGCCGCCGCGAGCCGCTCCGCGGCAAGGGCGTCGGCGCGATGCGCGGCGAGGCGCGCCGCGGTCAGCTCGAAGGTCAACGCGTCGGGAGCGAGCGGCTCCATCCACGCGAGGATGTCGTCGACCCCTGAAGTGCTCTCGATCTCCGGGCCCGCGACGTTCACCGAGATGCCCAGGGCCTCACCCTGAGCGCGCCACTCGAGCCACTGCCGCGCGGCGCTCTCGATCACCCACCGACCGATCGGCCCGAGCAGGTCCGCCGACGCCGCGAGCGGCATGAAGTCGCCGGGAAAGAGCACGCCGCGCCGTGGATGCCGCCAGCGCAGCAGCGCTTCGAGCCGGCGGCACTCGCCGCTTCGGAGGTCGACGATCGGCTGGTACTGAAGCGTGAGCTCCTCCCGTTCGAGCGCGCGCGCGAGCTCCGCCGCCGCGAGGCTCGTCGAGCTCGTTCGAGCCGCTCGAGAACGAGCGCGCACGTCGGTGCGGGCATGACCTTCGACGACCCGACGGCGGCCGGTCACGCGCTTGCCGCGAGCTGCGATCCGGCCACCTTCTCCATGAGCCCGCGATCGAGAAGCGCGAGGAAGAGCTGCACCAGATGCGGGTCCCACTGCTTCCCCGCGTTCGCGCGCATGCGCCGGAGGGCCTCCTCGCGCGGAAGGCCGGCTCGATAGGGGCGATCGCTGACCATCGCGTCCCACGCGTCGGCGATCGCGGCGATGCGCGCACCGAGCGGGATGTCCTTGCCGGCGAGGTGGTCGGGATAGCCGCCGCCGTCCATGCGCTCGTGGTGGTGACGGATGATCGGGAGGAAGTAGGTGACGCTGCGGAGCGAGAGGCAGATGCGCTCGCCCTCGACCGAGTGCGTTCGCATCACCGCGAACTCGTCTTCGGTGAGGGGTCCCGGCTTCAGCAGGACCGCGTCGGGGATCGCGATCTTGCCGAGATCGTGGAGGACCCCGCCCTCGTACAGCAGCGTCGTGTCCTCGTCGTCCAGGCCGTGGGCGGCTCCGATCGCCTCCGCGTAGCGACCGACCCGCTCGGCGTGGTGGATCGTGTAGCGATCGCGCGCTTCGACGGCCCGCGCGAGCGCGAAGAGGACGCCTTCGGTGGCGTCGAGCCGGGCGTTGAGGGTGCGGTCCTTCAGCAGGACCTTGGTGCGAATCAGGAGCTCTCGCGCGTCGAACGGCTTGTTCAGGAAATCGTCGGCGCCGGCCTCGAGCCCGTGTAGCCGTACCTCGCGGTCGCTCGACGCGGTGAGGAGCACCACCGGGATGAGCCTGCGGACCGGATGCGCCTTCAGCCGGCGGCACACCGAGATGCCGTCGAGCCGCGGCATGTCGATGTCGAGAAGGACGAGGTCGGGTTCGCGCTCGGCGACGGCCTCGAGCGCCTCGATCCCGTCGACGGCCTGCCTGACCTCGTACCCGAGCTCGTCGAGCTGCGCCTCGAGGAGCTCGCGGTTCGCGCGCTGGTCGTCGACGACCAGGATGAGTGGCCGGTGCGGCGGAACGAGCTTCTCGGTCATGCCGCGGGCCTCGCCCTCGCGACAGCCTCGCGCAGCGCGGCGGGCGTGATCGGCTTGGTCAGGTAGGCGTCGAAGCCGGCCTTGCGACCCTCCGCGATGTCGTCGGGCAGCGCGTTTGAGCTCAGCGCGAAGATCGGACCGCGCATCCCCGCGGCGCGGAGGGCACGACAGACCTCGTAGCCGTCGATCTTCGGCATCTGGATGTCCAGCACGATGAGATCGAACTGCTCGGCCAGGGCGCGTCGCTGCCCCGCGAGCGCGTCGGTCTCGGTCGCGACCTCATGGCCGGCGGCCTCGAGCACGTCGACGAAGAGCTCGAGGTTGAGCCGGTTGTCGTCAACCAGCAGCAGCCGCATGGACCACCTCCGTCCGCTTCTGCCGCGCCGCGATCCGGGCGAGCCAGCGCTCGAGGCGCTCGTGGTCGATGGGCTTGGTGAGATGGTCGTCGGCGCCCATGCGCTGCGACTGACCCTCGTCGTCGTCGACGGTGACCACGATCACCGGCACGTGGGCGGTGGCCGGGTCGCCCTTGAGTATTTCGAGGAGCTTCTCCCCGCGACCGTCGGGCAGACGCAGGTCGAGGACGACCGCCGACGGGATGGCTCGGGCGATGGCCGCGACGCCCTCGTCGATGGAGGTCGCGACCTCGGCCGCGAGCCCGTACTTCGCGGCCAGCGCGATGACGAGGTCCGCGTCGCGGCGCTCGTCCTCGACGATGAGCACGCGTCGCGGTCCCGCGACGCCGGCGACGACGTCGGGAAGACGCACGCGGAAGGTCGTTCCCGCGCCGAGGCGGCTGGTGAAGTCGATCGTGCCGCCGTGCAGCTCGACGAGGCGCTTGGTCAGCGCGAGTCCGAGGCCGGTGCCGGCCGCATGAGACGTTCGCTCGTGGAAGCGCTCGAACGTGCCGAAGACCCGCGCGTGCTCATCCTCTGGGATGCCGAGGCCCGTGTCGACGACCTCGAGCTCGAGGTCGTCCGCGGTCGTCCGCAGGTAGAGGCCGACCCGACCGCCGGCCGGCGTGAACTTCACCGCGTTCGACAGGAGGTTGAACAGGATCTGGCGGACCCGCCCGGCATCGAGATACACGCTCGCGCTTTCGTCGGCGGTCGTTTCGAAGCTGATGTCCTGCTTGCGGGCGCTCTCGCGCGTCGCGGCGAGCACCGGCGCGAGCAGCGTCCCGATCGTGAGCGTCTCCGGCCGGAGCTCAATGCGTCCTGCCTCGACCTTCGCGAGATCGAGCACGTCGTTGATCAGCGCGAGGAGGTGATCTCCGGCGTCGCGGACATTTCGCAGATAGCGCTTCTGGCGGTCGGTGGTCGAGGTCGCGAGCTGCTCCTGGAGCAGGTCGGAAAAGCCGATGATCGCGTTGAGCGGCGTGCGCAGCTCGTGGCTCATGTTCGCGAGGAACTCGGACTTGTGCCGGTTGGCGGCGTCGGCCTCCTGCTGCGCGGCGCGAGCGGCCTGCTCGGACGCCGCGAGCTGGAGCCGCTGCGCGACGAGCCCGCTCACGGCTCTCGACAGCACGAGCGTGAGCACCAGGAGGGCGACGATCAAGACGATGCGGATCGTGAAGATGGTCTGCACCAGGGGGCTGAGCGCCGCGTCGAGTGCGTTCGGATCGGCGACCACGATCACCTGCCAGTCGCTGCCTGGCACGATCGCGCTCGCGAGCAGGTCCGCCTGTCCTCCGAGAGGATCGGTCGCCGCGCCGAGCACGGGGGTGCCCGAGATAACCGCCTGGACGGAAGGATCGGCGCTCAGATCCTTGAGCGCGTCGCCGAGCGGATCCAGCGCGTGGGTGATGAGTCGGCCCTTTCGGTCGACGAGCAGCACGTCCGCGTAGCTCCCCAACGGGGCGAACCACTGGGCGGCGCTCGAGAGGTCGAGCGCGGCACCGAGGACGCCCGCAGGCGTGCCGTCCGCGG
This sequence comes from Chloroflexota bacterium, assembly GCA_005889275.1. GTDB lineage: Bacteria > Chloroflexota > Limnocylindria > P2-11E > P2-11E > 3-1-20CM-2-70-9. The sequence goes on from VBFI01000075.1 coordinate 9,883, forward strand.
TGACGAGCGGAACGGCGACGACGGTCGTCGGTGGATTCCCCTGCGTCGCGCCGCTGAAGGCTTCCGACACGAACGGCTTCCACTCGCGGGACACTCCGATGAAGTAGTCACGCGTCGAGAAGTCCCTCCCGAGCACTGTGGGGTCCGGTGGATCGAGCGCGAGGAGCTTCCCGGCCTTGTCTTCGGCGAAGACGATCATGACCTCGCGACCCTGCCCGATGACCGGTCGGAACTCGCTGACGAGGATGGCGAGGGTCCGCGTGTCGCCCGCGGCGATCGCGCCTTTGGTGAATCCGCTCGCGGCGACGGCGGTGAGGTCGCTGCGTAGCCCGGCGAGGCGGTCGCTCACGATCCGCGCGGCCGTCTGCGCCGCACGGGATTGCTCCTCCAGCCGGGCGTTATCCAGACGTGTGTCGGTGTCCTTCAAGACGATGTCCGTGACCAGGAAGGAAGGGACCGCGACGACCAGCGCGAGCAGCACGAGCGCGAGCAAGGGCCGCAGGAAGACGGCGAGCGCGAGCGCACCGATGCGCGCCGTGATCGGCGCGAGACGCCCGCGCAAGGCGACGCTCAGGGACGTGACCCTCGCCCGGCGCCCCAGACCGCCCACGTCGACCGCGCTCATCCAGCACCCCGACGGAGAGATTTGCCCACCGCGGAAATGCTGCGGCAGAGAGCCTCGATTCAGGTCGCATTCGCGGGGGGAGGCCGTGCCAGCGCCGTATCAGTTAACCGTGGCTATTTACGTCGTGATGACCTTTGTACCGCCCGCGCGAACACCTCTGCTCGTATTCAACTCACCCTCGACTCTCAGTTCAGGTAAGCGCGTAGATCTCGATCGGGTTCGCCTTTCCTCGCACCATCGCCTGACCGAGCGGCCGCAACGCGAAGCCGTCGCCACCCAACCGGTCCGCCGTGTCGCGCGAGAGCACCGTGTCCACATGGAACTCCTTCGTCAGCGTCTCGAGGCGCGAGGCGGTGTTCACGGCGTCGCCGATCGCGTCGTACTGCGAGCGCTCCGGTAGGCCGATCGCGCCGAGGATCACGTCTCCGGTGTGTATCCCGATCCCGAACCCCACGACGACCTCGCCATGCGCGGCGCGTTCGCTGTTCAGCACGGCGATGCGTCGGCGCATCTCGAGCGCCGCGTGCACCGCGGCGGACGCGCCGTTCGTCGGATCGCTCAGCGCGCCGAAGGTCGCCATGAGCCCATCGCCCGTGAACTTGTCGAGGATGCCGCCCGCGTCGAGCACGCAGCGGGCCATCACCCGGAGGTACGCGTTCACCGCGGCGACCGTTTCCTCCGGGGTGAGCCGGTCGGCGAGGGCCGTCGATCCCCGCAGATCGGTGAACAGGATCGTCACCGTCTGGCGCTCTCCCTCGAGGCGCAGCGGATCACCCCCGATGACGCGCTCGACGACCGTCGCAGGGAGGAACCGCTCGAGGCCACGGCGGCGGTCGAGCTCGAGGAAGAGCGCGCCAAGCGCGAGCACGACCGCGGCGAGCATGAGTCCGTGGTATTCCCACCACGACGGGGTCCACGCGGGTCCGAGGAACTGCGACACCTGCGCCTGCGCGAGGAGCACGTACGCGATGCCGAGCGCGCCCTGCAGGGGGAGGCCCGTGCGAAAGAAATCGCGGCCCTGCGCGAACGCCGCGACGAGGTAGAGGACGATCGAGGCGGCGACGACCGCGAACGGAAGCCATCCGGCACCGCCGGTCGGCTCGCCCGATGAAGCGGGACCGTAGCCGTACGTCGACGGGTCGTAGCCGGGCGCGGATCCGCCCTGCACGAGGATCCAGCGCGCCACGGTGGTGAAGCTCTCCGGCGACACGAGCGCGAGCGCCGCGTAGCCCACGAGCGCGGCCGCTGTCGCGATCACGAGCGCGCGCGGCGCGACGTGGCGCTCGAGCCACGAAGCGAGTGGGGTGTAGCGCGCCGCGAAGAAGATCGCCGCGACGAGGAGCGCGAGCTGGGCCGAAACGCCGAGGACGAGCCCGGCCGGGGCGGCGCGGTCGCCGCGCTGCAGGACGCCAGGCGTCGAGAGGCCGTGGACCGCGAAGATGGCCGCCAGGCACGCGAAGCCAAGCGCGATGAGAAGCGTGCGGTAGTGCCCCACACCGAGGGCGGCGCGCGCGACGGCGAGCGCGACGATGGCCGCGACGACCGAGACGTTCGAGGTCACGACGAAGTGCTCGACCGGGACGAGCCACGGCTGGTTGCGCGTGGGATCGGCGAGCAGCCACGCCAGCAGTGCGGTGGGCAGGAGCGCGATGAGCATCACCGCGAGCGGACGGGCGGGCGACCTCACGGCCGCGATGCTAGTCGGCGATCAGGCGGCCGAAGCGACCCGGGCGATCTTCGGAAGAAGCTCGGAGAGGTCGAACGGCTTCTCGATGATCTCCGCAGCGTCGAGGTCCTTCGCGTGCTTGGGAAGGTCGCGCGCCGCGGAGAGGAGCACGAGGGGGATGTCCTCGTCGCGCGCGCGCATCTCCTTCACGAACTGCCAGCCATCCATGACCGGCATCATGAGGTCGAGGATGATCACGTCCGGGCGGAACGTCCGGATGGTCGCGAGCGCCTCCTGACCGTTCGCCGCGGGGACGACCTCGAAGCCCTCGTCCTCGAGCGCGGTGAACAGCAGCTCGCGTATGTCAGGGTCATCGTCGACGACCAGAATGCGTTTCCCAGCCACCGTGCGCGGTAGATTGCCACACCGTTCAAGTCGCCTTTCAAGCGACCCGCGTGTGGCGCGGAAGCGAGACGGCGAAGACGGCCGGAATGAGTACGAAGCCGACCGCAAAGAGAGCGACCCAGAGCCAGATCGCTTCGAAGTGGCAGGTGACGCCCTGCGCGCAGTCTTCGAGCGAACGCGCGCGCTCGACGAGGAGGAGCGGCAGGCTCGCCGGCGAGGCGACTACCGACGCCGCGACAAACGTCGTCGCGACGGTGGCGATTCCTCGCTCGATCCCGCCCGCACGGCGGTCGATGACCCGCGCTTGCCACGCCGCCCACGCGAGGGCGACAAGAGAGGTGACCGCTCCGAGCGCGATGGAGAACGGAAACCGAGCGGCGAAGTCTCGGTCCAGTATCCGCGGGAGCAGGAGCTCGGCGATGGTGAGCGCGGCCCAGTACGCGAGCTTGATCGTGGTCACGCGGCCGACGAGGAGCGCGAGGGTCTTCTGACGCGGACGCGGAAGGGGCTCGCCCCCTACCGATAGTTCGTCCACCACTTCTGCAGGAAGTACATGAGCGCGATGAGGATGAACACGGTCACGAGGACCATGTAGAACTCGTTGGCCTCGCTGACCTCGGTGATCACTTCAGGCTCTGAAGATACTCGATGATCGCGCGGATCTGCTGATCGCTGAGCTGACCGCCGGCGCTGGTGCTGAACGGCGGCATGACCACACCCGGCTTGACCGACGGCGGGTTCGAGATCCAGTGCAGGAGCCAATCAGCGTCGCCGGATGCCTTCGCCGCCTTGTTCTCCGCGTTCAGCGGACCCTCGGTGCCGTAGTGACCGAGGTTCGGCGCGGTCGGCAGCGTGCTCGGCTTGTTCGGATCGAAGCTGTGGCAGCTCACGCACGCCGCCTGCGGGTTGCTCAGCGTGAGCGCACGACCGAGCTCGATCGGGGTGAGCTGTTGCGGCTTCGGAGGATTCGGTTCGAGCGGAAGGTGACCGTCCTCGGGGCCGTCCGAGTGCAGGCGGACCGTGACGACGTCGGCCCACTCCGCGTCCGACCCGTACATGATGAACGTGACGAGCTGCTGGATCTGCTCGTCGTTCAGCGAGCCGCCTTCGTGATCGCTCCATGCCGGCATCGAGATCTGCGGGGCCGGCTTCGCGCGGCCGCGCGAGATGGTGAGCGTGAGGAGATCCTCGGTCGCCTTGAGCTTCACCGGGTCGTCCTTGATGTTGTCGTACTTGAAGTCAGGCTTGTTGAGCGGAAGGCCGGGGAGATCCTTGCGCGACGGGTCGGTGCTCCCGAGGCCGGTCTTCCCGTGGCAGTCGAAGCAGAAGTTCGCGTAGAGGTTGCGGCCGCGGTCGATCGCCTTTTGCTGCTGATGCTCGTACGCGACGGCATCCCGCCAGCGCTCCGTGTGCGCGTCGGCACGCACGACGAAAAGGGTGAAGAAGTACGCGCCGACGAGCGCGAACACCGCGAAGAGCATCCCCGCGCCCACGATGATCTTCTTGTCGAGGTTCGCGCTGATCTCGAGGGGGTCGGGCGCGGCGGGTATGGGGGCGACGTAATACGGAGTCGGCTGCTCGATCGTCTCGCCCGGCGCGTAGTGCTGCTCGATGAGCTCGGCGCCGGTCGGCTCCTTTGGCTCGATCGACGATTGGTGGAGAACGAGAAACCCGAAGAAACCGACGAACGCCAGGAACAGCCCGAGGCTGAGCGCCGCGAGGACGACGTTGAGGTCGATGGGCGGCACTACTCGGTGATCTCCAGGACCTTGGGGTCCCAGGCGTTCGCCTGACGATCGATGACGTTCAGCGGGTTCGTGTCGACGATGAGGGTGCCGCTCGCGTCGTTGACGATGTGGAAGAGCTGGAGCGGCTTCGGCGCGGGGCCGCCCTTCACGACCGCGGTGTGCTTGTCGTAGAGGGAGCCGTGGCACGGGCAGTGGAACTGATCCTCGCTCGCGTTCCACGGCACGCTGCAACCGAGGTGCGTGCACTTGCGATAGGCCGCGATGATCCCGCCCGGCGCGTGGATGAGGAAGAACTTTCCCTCGAGGTTGAGCACCGGCGTGTCGTTCGTCGCCTTGAAGTTGTCGAGGATGCTCTGCTTGGTGCCCACCGGGATCTTCGCGCCGAGGCCGAGGATCTTGTTCACTCTGATGAACGGCACGACGAGGACGGTGATCTCGGTGATCGCGAGGAGCGTGCCGCCGAGAAATCCGAGACGCAGCAGCTGGCGCCGCTTGATCCGGCCGATGAGCCCCTGGACGGTCGTGTCGGTGTGCGGCCGAATCACGTCCTTGGCTCGAAGCACTGGTGGGTCGCCGGGACCGCCCACGGCGCGAAGAGGTCCATGCCTGGGCCGCGGAACGACGTTCCGACGATCGTGAGGACCAGGTACACGGATATGAATCCGGTGAACACAGCGATGTTCCACTCACGCGTGTTCGCGCCGTAGAGGCGCTTCACGATCACGACGAGCAGGAACGACAGCCCGAGCATGACCGCGATCGGGATGAGGTAGTTGGGCAGGAGCTGCTTCCCGCCGGGGAAGTGGTCGCTCGCGAACTCGATGTAGCCGTGGGCCTTGAGGAAGGCGTCGACCAGGATGAGCGAGAACGTGAGGAGCGTCGCGTAGAAGGCCGCGAAGATCGTGATCCGTAGCCCGTTCCGGCTCGTGAACCAGATCCCGACGCCCTCGCGGCTCCGGTCGATGTAGGGGATCGCGGCCATGAAGACGAGCCAGATGGTCGGCACGACGACGCCGGCGAGACCCTTGTCCATGTGAAGGAGGAGCTCCTGCAGGTTGAGCAGGTACCAGGGTGCCTTCGACGGGTTCGGGGTGCAGTCCGGATTCGCGTGATCCTGGAGCGGCGCGTTGAACGCCGCCGAGATCGCGAAGAGCCCGATCGACCAGAGCATCGCCGCGATGAACTCGATCACCAGCAGGTGCGGCCAGACCATGGCGGTGTCCTCGACGCGCTTGTCGACGCGGACGACCGAGTCCTGCCGCACGAACGCGAGCAAGCGAAGCCGCTTCTCCTGTCCTGGGAAAGGCTGCGGCCCTCGTGGAGCCGTCATGCGACGCTCCGCGCGATCGCGAGAACGTCGAGGCGACGGCATGTCGCCGCCGGCTCGAGGGGCAGGCGGCCCTCTCCTCGCTGCTGGCTACGCGCGCCCGCCCTCTGCGGCGCGCGCTGGGCACAGGCGCGCTGGGCGCAGACGCTCGTCAAGGGCCGCCCGCCCCCCCGCGCCGGACACTCCGGCCCGCGCATCGCATTCCGTCGACTCACAGCGGTCCCGTAATGCCGCCATCTTTGCGGATGCGCCAGAAGTGGATCGCGATCAGGAAGCCGACGGTCAGCGGCAGTCCGACGACATGGAGCACGTACCAGCGCAGGAGCGCGTTCGGCCCGAGCTGGTAGCCGCCGAACAGGACGAACGCGAACTCGTCGCCGATGAACGGCGAGGCGCGCGCGATCTCGTAGCCCACGGTGACCGCCCAGAACGCGAGCTGGTCCCACGGGAGCAGGTATCCGGTGTACGAAAGAAGGATCGTGAAGAAGAAGAGCAGCGTCCCGATGACCCAGTTGAATTCGCGCGGCGGCTTGTACGAGCCGGTGTAGAAGACGCGGATCATGTGCAGGAACACGGTGATGACCATGCCGTGGGCGGCCCAGCGGTGCATGTTGCGAAGGAGCTGGCCGAAGACGACGACGGTCTCGAGGTCCTTGATGTCGCCGTAGGCGTTGTACACGCCGTCCACCGACGGGTGGTAATAGAACATGAGCAGCGTCCCGGTCAGCGTGAGGATCAGGAAGAGGAAGAACGACAGCCCGCCCATGCACCACGTGTACGGGATCGCGAGCGCATGCCGGCGGACCTTCACCGGATGCAGGTGCAGGAAGACGTTGGTGAAGACGGCGAGCGACTGGTTCTTGCGGGAGTCGGGGTAGCCGTGACGGAAGAGCGACCGCCAGATGTAGCTCGTCTTCGTCTTCTGCCAGATCTGGGCCGGTATCTCTAGCACTTAATGTCGGACCAGCTCCTTCTCATCGACATGCGCGTGATGGCCGTTGCCGCCCGGATGGCCGTTCAGCGCGGGCTTGTAGCCGGGCGCGAGCGTCGGGTCGTACAGCGGAAGCGGCCGGGCGGCCTTCTTCGCCGCGACGGTGAGATCGAGATGGATCTCGTCGTCGATCGATTCCTTGGGTAAGACGTTCCCGACGGCCGGCATGACCGTGCCGTAGCGGTTCATCGTGATCGCGTCGGTCGGGCACCGGATGATGCAAAGCGCGCAGCGGATGCAGGCGGTTTCGTCGAGGAAGAACGCGACGCCGTTCTGCCACTTCTTCGCCTGGCCGACCGCGGGGATCGAGCCATCGTCGACGATGTCGCTCATGTCGACCATGTGGATGACGTCCATCGGGCACACGTCGACGCAGCCGCCGCAGATGATGCAGAGCTCGCCGATGATCTCGATGTTGAAGTTGCATTTCAAGCAGCGATCCGATTCCGCGACGGCCTGCGCCTCGGTGTATCCCTGGTTCACCTCGAGGAAGAGGCCGCGGCGCTCCTGCTTCGCGAGCTTCGGCATCTCCTGGCGCGGGATGCGGTCGTAGTCGACCGACATGTTGTGGTAGACGCGGGCGAGCTCCCCTTCGAGCGAGATGAGGCCGATGTTGTCCGGGGTCGATGACCGGCGCAGCGTCACGACCTCGTGGTACTCGGGGACGTTCACCGCGACCGCGTTCTCGTCGAGGAACCGCGCGATCTGCTGCGCGGCGGAGCGTCCGTCCGCGACCGCCTCGATGATGGTCGTCGGAGCGGTGCGGTAGTCGCCGCCCATGAAGATCTTCGGGACGACGGTCTGGTACGTCTCGCGATCGACCTTGATCTCGTTCCAGCGCTTTACGCGGAACTCGGGGAAGTCCTGCGCGAGCCAGGTGGTGTCGGGCGCCTGCCCGAGCGCGAGCAGGACCGTGTCGCACGGGACGACGAACTCCGATCCGGGGATCGGCTCCGGCGCGCGCCGCCCGGACTTGTCCGGCTCGCCGAGCTTGTTGCGCACGAACTCGACGCCGCTCACGTGGCCGCTCGCGTCTGCCTTGACGGCGGTCGGCGAGGCGAGGTAGACGAACTGCATGCCCTCGCGCTCCGTCTCGGTGAGCTCCTCCTCGTCGACGACCATCTCGTCGCGGCTCCGCCGGTAGACGATGAAGACCTCTTCGGCACCGAGCCGCCACGACGTCGACGCGCAGTCCATGGCGGTGTAGCCACCGCCGAGCACGAC
>VBFI01000076.1 GCA_005889275.1 Chloroflexota bacterium
GGCCGTCGCGCATCCGCAGGCGCACGCGGTCGCCGCTCGCGAGGGCCGCGACCGACGCACGCACGTGCCCGTCCGCTCCCTCGATGATCGCGTAGCCGCGACCGAGCACCGCGAGCGGTGAGAGCGCCGCGAGCCGCCGCTGCGCGGACACGGCACGCGAGCGGCGCAGCGGAACCGCGCGGCCGATCGCGCGGTCGAGCGCGCGACGGACCTCGTCCAGGCGCTGCCGTCCCACGGCGATGCGCACCGCGGGGGCGCGACGATCGAGGAGCCGGCGGGCCGTCTCCAGACGGCGGCGGCGCTCGCTCACGCGCTCGCGCACCCGCGCGCCGATCCTGCGCCAGGCGCGGTCCGCACGGACCTGCGTGGCGCCGGCGTCCGGGACGCAGAGCTCCGCGGCCGCGGAGGGCGTCGGCGCGCGGACGTCCGCGACGAGGTCCGCGAGCGTCGTGTCGGTCTCGTGCCCGACGCCGGAGCACACCGGCTTCGGGAATCGCGCGAGAGCGCGGACGAGCGCCTCGTCGTTGAACGGCCAGAGCTCTTCCGCCGCACCGCCACCGCGCGCGAGGATGACCACGTCGAGATCCCGCAACTGCGCGAGGCCATCGAGTGCCGCGATGACTGACTCGACCGCGCCGACGCCCTGGACCTGGGCCGGCGCGAGGACGAGCTCGACCCGCGCGTCGCGACGCGCGACGACGTTCTGGATGTCCCGCCATACCGCACCGATCGGGCTCGTGACGACACCGACCCGGCGCGGAGCCGGCGGCAGCGCGCGCTTGCGCTCGCGGGCGAAGAGCCCCTCCTGGCTCAGCCGGCGCTTCAGCGCCTCGAGACGGAGATACGCGTCGCCCGCGCCGGCCGGACGCAGGTCGTCGACCCGGAGCTGGCAGCGCCCGTCGCGGAGATACAGCTCGACGTACCCGTGCGCGAGGAGCTTCGTTCCGTCGCGCGGCGTGAGCGGCAGCTGCGCGAGGCCATCGAGTGCCGCGATGAGTGACTCGACCGCGCCGACGCCCTGGACCTGGGCCGGCGCGAGGACGAGCTCGACCCGCGCGTCGCGACGCGCGACGACGTTCTGGATGTCCCGCCATACCGCACCGATCGGGCTCGTGACGACACCGACCCGGCGCGGAGCCGGCGGCAGCGCGCGCTTGCGCTCGCGGGCGAAGAGCCCCTCCTGGCTCAGCCGGCGCTTCAGCGCCTCGAGACGGAGATACGCGTCGCCCGCGCCGGCCGGACGCAGGTCGTCGACCCGGAGCTGGCAGCGCCCGTCGCGGAGATACAGCTCGACGTACCCGTGCGCGAGGAGCTTCGTTCCGTCGCGCGGCGTGAGCGGCAGCTGCGCGGCCTGCGTCGCGAACAGCACGCACTGCAGCTGCCCGACGTTGTCTCGCAGGGTGAAGTACACGTGACCCGCGGGCGAGATCCGCGCCTGGTAGACCTCGCCTTCGACCCAGAGGTCCTTGAACGCGTCGTCGCTCTGGATGCGCTCGGCGAGCTGCATCGCGAGCTGGCCAACGCGGAAGACGCGGCTAGGCGCGCTCGAGATACTCACCGGTCCGCGTGTCGACCTTGATCTTGTCACCGCGCTCGACGAAGAGCGGCACGTTGACGCGGAGTCCCGTCTCCACGGTCGCGGGCTTCGTCGCGCCGGTCGCCGTGTCGCCTTTCAGGCCGAGGTCGGTGTCGGTCACGGTGAGCACGACCGACGCGGGAAGGTCGACCCCGATCGGCGACCCCTCGTACTCGCTCAGCACCGCGGTCATCCCGTCGGTGAGGTAGTTGACGGCGTCGCCGAGCAGCTCCTGGTCGAGCGCGATCTGGTCGTACGTCGCCGTGTCCATGAAGTGAAAGTGGGTCCCGTCCTTGTACATGTACTGGACGTTGCGGTGGTCGAGGCGCGCGCGCTGGAAGCGGTCGCCGGCCTGGAACGTCTTCTCGACGAGGTCGCCCTTCCGGACGTTCCGCAGCTTCATGCGCATCTGCGCGCTGCCACGGCCGAGCTTGATGTGCTGGAACTCGACGATCTGGTAGAGCACGCCATCGAGCTCGATGGTCATGCCCCGCTTGATCTCCCCGGTGCTGATCACGCTCTCTTCGTCTCCTCGATGAGCCAGCGTAGGGCCAGCTCGTACCCCGTGACGCCTTTTCCGATGACCCGGTGCGCCGTGACTGCGGTCAGGAAGCTCGTGCGGCGGAACTCCTCGCGCGCCGCGATGTCGCTGATGTGGACCTCCACGACCGGGAACGGGCAGTCGGCCACGGCGTCCCGCAGCACGATGGACGTGTGCGCGAGGCCGCCCGGATTGATGATCGCACCGGCCGCCTGGCGGTGCTGCTGCAGAAAGTCGATGAGCGCGCCCTCGTGGTTCGACTGGAACGCGACGAGATCCGCGCCGGCGTCGCGCGCGAGCTTCCGGCAGCTCTCCTCGACGGCGGCGAGCGTCGTCGTGCCGTAGATCTCGGGCTGGCGCGATCCGAGGAGGTTCAGGTTCGGCCCGTTCACGAAGAGGAACTTCACGCGGCGCGCTCCACCGCGCGCGCGGCCGCGCGCAGCGCCGACTCGGAGACATCGGTGACCTCGCTGAAGCGACCGATCCTGCGCGGGAGGATCCAGCGCGTCTTCCCCGCCCGGGCTTTCTTGTCGCGCAGGACGTACGTCCACACGGCCCGAGGCAGCCGCGCGCGCGTCGGGAGCGCCGCTCGTGCGAGGACCGACTCGAGCTGCGGCCGGAGCGCGGGCGACGCGAGGGCAAGCCGCTCGGCCAGCGCCGTCGCGTACACCATGCCCACCGCGACCGCCTCGCCGTGCGTCACGCGATAACCCGACGCGACCTCGTACGCGTGACCCATGGTGTGCCCGAAGTTGAGGAGCTCGCGGAGGCCCGCCTCGCGCGGGTCGCGGCTGACGATCGACCCCTTCACCTCGGCGGCGATGGTCACCGCGGCGAGCAGCGCGCCGAGGTCGCCCGACCGCATGCCCGCGAGGCCGCGGCCGAGCTGCGCGACCGCTTCGCGGTCGGCGAGGAAGGCGCACTTCGTGACCTCGGCGAGGCCCGATGAGATCTGCCGCTCGGGAAGCGTCGCGAGGACCGAGAGGTCCGCGAAGACCGCGTCGGGCGAATGGAACGCTCCCACGAGATTCTTGCCGGCCGCGATGTCGATGGCGGTCTTCCCGCCGATCGCGGCGTCGGCCATCCCGAGGAGTGTCGTGGGGATCTGCGCCACGCGGACGCCCCGCAGGTAGGTCGCCGCGACGAACCCGCTGACGTCACCGACGCTGCCGCCGCCGAGCGCCAGCACCCCGCCGTCCCGGCCGACCGCGCCGGCGGCGAGGCCATCCCACAGCTTCGCCGCCACCGAGAGCCGCTTCGCCCCCTCGCCCGAGGGGACACGCAGCGAGAACGCCTCGAATCCGGCGGCCTCGAGCGACGCGAGCAGCGGGCCCGCGTAGCGCGTCGCCGCTCGCGCGTCGCTCACGAGGGCGATCCGGCCACGCCAGCCGAGATCGGCCAGGTGCGACCCGACGTGCTCGAGCAAGCCCGCGCGGATCAGCACGCGGCAGGGACGATCGCCCGTGATGTCGATCCGCACGCCCCGCGCCGACACCAGCCACGCCGCGATCGCGCGCGCGACCTGCTCGACGGTCGCGTCGTCGACGTCGAAGGTGACGTCGACGTCCGCATAGGCCGCCCGCCGCTCGGCCAGCACCGAGCGCGCGCGGTCACGCGGCGCCACGTGCTGGTCGGGACGCTTGGTCATCGTCGCGGTGATGCCCGCGGTCACGCGGTCGAGCGATCCGCGGAGGCCGACGACGAGCCCGAGCTGTCGCATGCGCGTCCGGTTCGCGTCGCGGACGGGTGTCCCGCCACCGGTGTCGACGACGACCCATGCCGGCGTCGGCTGCAGCCGCATGAGCGCGCTCGACTCGAGCTCGCGGAAGCGGTCCATCCCATCCTGCTCGATGACGTCCTTGCAGGACTTTCGCGCGCGGCGCTCGATCTCGCGGTCCAGCTCCACAACGGCGGCGCCGAAGTGGCGCGCCAGCGCGGGCGCGACCGAAGACTTCCCGATGCCGGGCGGGCCGACGAGGAAGAGGTGCATTACCGCCGCAGGTCGATGGGGCGGAGTCGCTCGCGGTAGCGGGCCAGGGCCCCGCACAGGTCGGCCACGTTGTCGTTCCCGAACTTCTCGCACAACGCGTCCGCGAGGACGAGGGCGATCATCGCCTCGGCGACGACGCCCGCGGCCGGGACCACGCAGACGTCGCTCCGCTCGACGTGCGCCGGCGCCGGTGCGCCGGTGCGGAGGTCCGCCGAAGGGAGCGGCTTCATCAGGGTCGAGATCGGCTTGAACGCCACCTCGAGGAGGATGTCCTCGCCGTTCGTCACGCCACCCTCGAGGCCGCCCGCGCGGTTTCGCGTCCGCGCGAACGCGCCAGAGCGCACCTCGATCGGATCGTGCACGGCGCTCCCACGCTCGCGCGCGGCGGCGAACGCGTCCGCGAACTGCACGCCCTTCGCGCTCTGGATCGACATGAGCGCCTGGGCGATGCGTCCGTCGAGCCGGCGGTCCCACTCGGCGAACGAGCCGAGACCGGGGACGACGCCGCTGACGCGGAGCGCGACGACCCCGCCGAGCGTGTCTCCGGCGTCGCGTGCGGCCGCGATCGCCTCGACCATCGCACGGCTTCGGTCGGGATCGGCGGAGCGGACCTCGCTCGCTTCGACCGCGTCGTGGTCGAACGTGGGGACGCCGGTCACGTCACCGATCGACTTCGTCTCGCTCGCGACGCTCGTCCCGACCACGCCGAGGAGCGCCTTGGCGACGGCGCCCGCGGCGACGCGCGCGGCCGTCTCGCGCGCGCTCGCGCGCTCGATGACGTCGCGGACGTCCTCGTGCCCGAACTTCAGCGCACCGGCGAGATCCGCGTGGCCCGGCCGCAGCCGCGTCACCGCGTCGGGCGGCTCCGCGACCGGCGCGGCGCTCATCACGCGCTCCCAGTTCACCGCGTCCTTGTTCGCGATCTCGAGGGCGACAGGGGCGCCCGTGGTGCGCCCCTGACGGACGCCGCCGGTGATCCGCACCGCGTCGCGCTCGATGCGCTGTCGGGCGCCGCGCCCGTACCCGAGCTGCCGGCGTCGCAGGTCGACGTCGATCTCCGACGCCGAGATCTCGAGACCGGCGGGAACGCCGTCCAGCACGGCGAGCACGAGCGGTCCGTGCGATTCGCCGGCGGTGAGGAGCCTCATACCGGGCGCGGCAGCGCGGCGCGCATGACGGCGACCGGCGGCTCGAGCCCGGTCCACAGCTGGAACGAGCGGGCCGCCTGATGAAGCAACATGCTGAGGCCGTCCACCACCGTCACATTCTCGGTGGCCTTGGCGCGCTTGACGAGCGGCGTCGGGACAGCGGCCGGGACGAGATCGACGATCGCCCGGGGCAGCGTGCGGCCGCGCAGCGGGTCCTCGTTCTGCAGTCCGAGCGGCGTCGCGTTCACCACGGTGTCGGCCTCGTCGAGGTCGTGCTGGCTCGGCCAGGCGATGGCGCGCGCGCGGCGCCGGTCGACCTCCACCGAGCGGGCCAGGCGGTCCGCGCGCTCGCGCGTACGGTTCGCGACCGAGACGTCGGCGCCCGCGCGAAGCAGCTCCACCACGCAGGCCCGCGCCGCGCCGCCCGCGCCGAGGACGATGACGCGTCGCGGCTCGAGACCCGCCTCGGCGAGCGCGGTCCGGAAGCCATGGCCGTCGGTGTTGTCCGCGTGGAGGAGACCGCCATGCCGGGTGATGGTGTTCACGGCGCCGATGCGCCGCGCCTCGTCGCTCACCCGCGCCACCAGCCGGAGCACCGCCTCCTTGTGCGGGATGGTCACGTTCGCGCCGAGGACGTCCTCCTGACGCATCCGCTCGAGCGTCGCGGCGAGCTGCTCGGCTTTCACCTCACGCGCCTCGTACCGGTGCGGGAGCCCGAGCGCCGCGAACGCGGCGTTGTGCATCGCCGGGGAGAGCGAGTGCGCGACCGGGTCGCCGATGAGCCAGACCTGGCTCATCCTCCGGCACGTCTTTCCATGGCAGCGCGGCTCCTCACTTGTTCCCGTACTTCACACGGTTCGCTTCGTGCTCTTCGAGCGTTGCCGCGAAGGCGTGGTCGCCGGTGCCGTCGTTCTTCGCGACGAAGTAGAGGTACGGCACTTCGGCCGGCTTCGCCGCGCCCTCGAGCGCCGCCGCTCCCGGGCTGCAGATCGGCGTCGGCGGGAGGCCCGCCACCACGTATGTGTTGTAGGGCGAGTCGAGCTTCAGATCGTCGAGCGTGAGCTCGCGCCATTCGCCGAGCGCGTACTGGATCGTCGGGTCCGCGTCGAGCTTCATCCCGATGCGCAGCCGGTTCGCGTACACACCGGCGATCGTCGGGCTCTCCTTGCGATCGCGCGCCTCGCGCTCGACGATCGAGGCGAGCTTCACGATGTCGTAGACGTTCGTCCTCCGATCGGCTGCCGCCTGGCGCAGGGTCTGCCCGACCCGCAGCTCGAACTGATCGAGGAGCGCGTCGACGATCTGATCCGCGCTCGCGTCGGGTTTGAAGAAGTACGTGTCCGGAAAGAGGTAGCCGACGAGGGGCGCCTCAGGCGGAAGCCCGCTCAACACCGTGTTCCGCCGGGTGCCGACGACGGCCGCCTTCAGGAACTCGTCCTTCGCGATCTTCGGGAAGGCCTTGCTCACGGCGGTCGCGACCTCGTCGAGCCGCCATCCCTCGATGATCCGGAGCACGGCCTGCTCGCTCGGGGCCTTCTCGAACACGCGCGCGAGCTCGCGCGGCGTCAGGCCCGCCGAGATCGTGTAGGTGCCCGATTGGAGCGCGCTCTCGCGGCCGGTGTCGTAGAGGACGAGCTCGAACGCGAGCGCGTCCTGGATGAAGCCGTCGGCCTGCAGGCGCCGCGCGATGCTGCCCGCGGTCTCGCCCCTGGAGATCACGAAGCTCCGCGACTCCGCGCGCGGGTCCTTCGCGAGATCGGGCTCGGCGCCGACACGGTCGGCGACGAGCGTGCGGATGAAGCTCTGTTTGAGGAGCGTGTCGTGCTCGGCCACCTGCCCGACGATCACGTCCTCGGCGAGGGGTCTTCCAACGACGGCGATGCCGATCACCAGGACGACCACCACGAGGATGAACGCGAGCGGACCCGCCGCCGATCGACGCTCGGGCCGTGGGCGGGCTCGGTCCCGTCCCCGCATCAGCGGGCGCGCTGCGCCAGAAAGTCCTCGAGGAGGATCGTCGCCGCCCCCGCGTCCAGGTCGCGTGCGCCGCGG
Organism: Chloroflexota bacterium; assembly: GCA_005889275.1. GTDB lineage: Bacteria > Chloroflexota > Limnocylindria > P2-11E > P2-11E > 3-1-20CM-2-70-9. The sequence goes on from VBFI01000076.1 coordinate 7,308, forward strand.
AGCTCGGCCTCACTCGAGGTGTGGCGCTCGTCGTAGAGCTCGATCGGCAGGCCCAGCTCGGCGCAGGCGTCCGCAAAACGGCGAACGCGCCGAGCCTGGTGGCCCTCCTCGCCCCGGAGCGTCAGCGGGAGTCCGATGACCAACGCTCCAACGGCCTCATCCTGGCCCGCCGCTCCGACCGCGGCGACGTCCGCCGCGAGGCTCCGGCGCGAGATCGTGCGGAGCGGGCGGACCAGCCCGTGCGCATCATCGCCGACCGCCAGTCCGATCCGGCGATCGCCGACATCGAGCGCAAGATACCGCACCGTTCAGGGAGATCCTGACGCGTCGACCGCCGGCTGCGCGCGGATCGTGATCCGCGAGTCGAGCACGGGGAGGCGCGGCCACCAGGCGGGCCACGTCTCGACGCCGCGGTAATCGAAGCCGCGAGCGGAGGTGATCCTGGCGATCTCGTCGAACGATCTGCCCGCGAGCGCCGCGGTGAGCGCTCCGTCGGGACGCGCGTACTGGAGGGAACGCGCGCGGACGCGCCAGTGCACGCCGTCGTCGGCGACGGTCGGACCGATCACGAGGTCGACCTTGGCCGCGCTTCCCATGTCGATCGCCTTGTCCGGCACTTCCTTCCCGAGACGGTTCAGCGCGGTCGCGCGAGGCTCGGCCGAGGGAACGCTGTACGCGGTCGCGGTCCCGCTGACCGTGAGCTCGAACGAGCCGACCGCGGGCTCTTCGCCGGCATCCTTGCCGACCACGTCCGACGCGGGCGTGATCGTCGTTCGCTTGACGACGGTTCCGTAGACGGTCCGGTTCGTCGCCTGTTTCTGCCAGTTCGGCACGAGCGCGTCGCCCGCCTTCTGCAATTCGGCGTCGCCGTTCTTCACGGCGTTGTCGTAGTCGGTCTGCGTGACCATCCAGATCTTCTTCGACTCGCCGCCGAGGGTCTCGACGAGATTCGTCACGGTGTAGTCGGTGGTCGGACTCCGCGTGATCTTGTTCGCGGCGACGTTGCCGCGGGGGCCCGTGTCCACCGCTTCGATGCTGATCGTGAGCCGGCTGATGAAGAGGATCGGGAAGAGCCCGCTTCTCGGGAGCGTCTTCTCCTCGGTCGTCTGGAAGCGGATCCCATCCGAGGTCTGGACGATGGTCCCTTTGGGGACGCGGATGTCGTTCGTCGTGGTGTTCGAGAACTGCTCGACCCCGACCGCGCGGACCTCCTTCAGTCGTGAGCCGGTCGCCGTCGCCGAGAACTTCGTCGTCACGTCGCCACGCTGGGTCTGCGCGTCGGTGATGTCCCCATTCGGTCCGGCGCGCAGGTCGTACTCGTACGGCCCGACGGGCGACGTGGCCGGCGCGACGACGACCGTCGCCTGCGGCGCGACCACGGCCATGAGGATCGCGCCGGCGGCGACGAGCGCCGCGAAGACGGCGAGCCCTCGCCCGAACGACATCCCGCCGCGCGGGCCGACGGCGGCGATCGTCGCGAGAGCGGCACGGCGGGCCTCGCCGAGCCGCTCCGTCGAGTCGAGCTCATGTCGCTCCAGCGCCGCGAGGCTCGCGAACGCCCGGAGATGCACCGATGCCGCGAGCGAGCGGGCCCGCGCGTCCGACGAAACGAAGACGAGGCGGCGGTCCTTCGCGCGCCGCTTCAGCACGTCGAGGAAGACCGCGTTCCGGGCGATCGGCGCGCCCGTGGCCACGACGAGGGCGACGTCCTGGCCCGGCTGCGTGACGGCGACGCGCGCAGCCGCCTCCAGCACGGTGGCGTCGGCCCCCAGGTCGACGATCGCCCGGCCGGGCGGCGCCGCCGCGACGGTCACGCGTACACCTCGGACGCCAGGGCGGCGGCGCCCACCGCGACGAGGTCCTCGGCGTGGACCGGAACGTCGGAGAAGACGCGGCCGGTGATCCCGGGGTTGAGCGGACCGATGCGGGGCGCGGCGCCGCGAGCGGTCTGCACGATCTCGCGGAGCGCGTTCGGGAGGGCGAGTAGCGTCTCCGGGACCCCGACGAAGAGCCATCGCTCGGGAGCCGGAGCGTCCTGCGACCGGAGGGGCAGCGCCACGCACTCCGCCCACACGCGGGCGTCTTCGTCGCGCGTCGCCTCGCGGGCGGCGAGCACGTCGCGCCCGAGGCCGAACACTCGCGTGCCGAGGACCCGCCGCTCACGGATCACCGCGATGGCTGTGACGTCCGCGCCGAGGCGGACGATCCCCGCCTCGGCGATCCCGGATTCGGCCACCAGACGCGCGAGCGCGTAGATGCCCGAGACGGCGGTCGCCCGGCGGCGCGAGGAGCCCATCGTCGCGAGCGCCGCGCCCGAGAGCACGAGCGGCGCGACCGCGACGTCGGTGTGGACCTCGAGCGAGCGGCCGTGGTAACCGATGAGGGATTCGAGCGGGCGGCCGTCCAGCACCAGCGAAGAGACCTCGTCCGCGAGGCGCGCCGTGGCGACGCCACGCAGCGCCGGATCCTCGTCCACTTCGGTCTGCGCGTGACGGGCCGCGTCGTCGCGCGCTTCGCGGAGCGCACGGTCGATCTCGGCTCTGGTGATCGGCGCGGCCGAAGCCTCCCGCTCGAACGGCGTGCTGACGTGATAGGTCCGCACGTCGTCGCCATCGATCGCGATGACCGCCCGATCGCTGGCGGTCCCGCGCTCGGCCGCCGCCACGGCGGCGCCGAGCGCGTCGCTTACCGCCGGAGGGTCCACGACCAGCCCGCCGACGATGGCGTCGCGGGGGACGGCGGTCTCCGCGCGACCGATCACCCGAAGCCGCCCCGACTCCGCGCGCGCCACCACCACACGAGCCGCGCCGGCCGCCAGCTCGACGCCCGTCACGCGGGGCCCCGCGGGAGCCTCGCGCGAGCGCTCCCTAGCCACGACTCCCATTCAAACGCTCGCGGACGGCCGCGCGTGCTGCGCTCACCGCCTCGGGGATCCGCGCGGGCGCGCGACCGCCCGCCGAAGCGCTCTCCGGGCGGCCGCCGCCTCGCCCCTCGATGATCGCCTCCACCGAGTGGATGATCGCGTTCGCGTCCACGGCCGCGGAAAGGTCCTTCGTGACCGTCATGAAGAGGGTCGCCCGTTCGCCGCGCGCCCCGCCGAGGATCACCACACCGCTCGTCAGACCTTCCTTCAGGCGGTCCGAGAGCTTCTTCAGCTGATCGAGATCGGCGTCGCCCACGTTCTGCGCGATGATCCGTGCGGCGCCGATCTGCTCAGCCTTCGCGAGCAGCGACTGGGCGATCGCGTCGACGCCGGTCCGCTGCATCGTGACGAGCTCCTTTTCGAGACGTTCGCGGGACTCCTGGAGCTGCGCGACCGCTTCGGGGAGCCGCGCCGGCGCGACGCGCAGCGCGGCCGCGGCGCGGGCGGTCCGATCGCGGAGCTCGCGCACCTCGCGGAGCGCTCCGAGCCCGGTCACGGCCTCGATGCGCCGGACGCCGGCGCCGATCGACTCCTCCTTCGTGATCAGGAAGAGCCCGATGTCGCCGGTGCAGTGGCAGTGCGTCCCGCCGCACAGCTCGCGTGACGGACCGGCCTCCACGACGCGGACCTGATCGGTGTACTTCTCGTCGAAGAGGTGCATCGCGCCGGAGGCGAGGGCTTCCTGGAGCGGCATGACGCGGGCGTGCACGTCGGCGTTCTCGAGGATCGCGGCGTTCACCTGGTCCTCGACCTCCTGCAGCTCTTCGGCGGAGAGGGCCCGGTTGAACGTGAAGTCGAATCGCAGGCTCGGCGCGTGCACGAGCGAGCCCGCCTGATGCACGTCCTCGCCGAACATCCTCCGCAGGATCGCGTGCAGCAGGTGTGTCGCGGTGTGGTTGCGCATCGTGTCGCGCCTGAGCTCGGGATCGACCCGGGCGTGCGCGGCGGCACCGGTGCGGAGCACGCCGTCGACGACCTTCGCGCTCATCACGATGACGCCCGGCGCGGCCGTCTGGGTGTCGGCGACCATCGCGCGACCCTCATCGCTGGTGATGTCGCCGCGGTCCCCGACCTGGCCGCCGCCCTCCGGATAGAAAGGAGTGCGGTCGAGGACGATCTCGACGTCGTCTCCTTCGTTCGCGACGTCCACGCGGGTCCCGCCGACCGCGAGCGAGACGATCCGCGCCTCGGTCTCGAGCTCGTCGTAACCGGTGAACTCGCTGCGCAGGCCCTCGCGCTCCCGCAGATTCGAGTAGAACTGGCCGAAGCGCATGACGTCCTGCGAGAACTTGGCGGTCGCGCGGGAGCGGCTCCGCTGAGCCTCGAGGAGCCGCCGGAAACCCGTTTCGTCGATCTGGAGCCCGGCGGTCGCGGCGATCTCCCGCGTCATCTCGAGGGGGAACCCGAACGTGTCGAAGAGGCGGAACGCCGTGTCGCCATCGATCCACGCGTAGCCGGCGCCCTTCGCCGCCTCGATGGCCGCGCTGATCTGCTCGAGGCCGTTCTGCAGCGTCCGCTCGAACTTCGCCTCCTCTTCGCCGAGGATCTCGGGGATGCGATCGCGCGCGCGGGTGAGCTCGGGATACGGCTGCTGCATGTGCTTGACGACCTCGGTCCCGAGCATCGCGATGGCCCCCGTCTTCAGCCCGAGGCGTCGGGCGTGGAGGGCGGCGCGTCGGATGAGCCGTCGGAGAACATAACCACGCCACTCGTTCGAGGGCTGGATGCCGTCGGCGATGAGGAACGCGGCCGCGCGGGCGTGCTCCACGACGATCCGGATGGAGCGGTCGGTCTGCGGGTCGGCTCCGTACGGCTTCCCGGAGAGCGACTCGACCTTCTTCACGTACGGCTGAAAGAGATCCGTGCGGTATGTGTCGCCGGGCACGTTCTGCAGCACCTGCGCGATACGCTCGAGCCCGGCTCCCGTGTCGATGTTGCGTTTCGTGAGCGGCACGAGCGTGCCGTCGGCCTTGCGGTCGTACTGCTGGAAGACGAAGTTCCAGATCTCCAGGTAGCGTCCGCAGCTCTCCCCGGGATCGCAGTCGTGCTCGGGAACGCCCGGCTGCGGACCCTTGTCGATGAACACCTCGCTGTCCGGTCCGCAGAGGCCGGTCGGCCCCGGCGCCCAGAAGTTGCTCTCGTCGCCGAGCCGGAAGACCTTCTCCGGCGGGAGGAGCGCGAGCGTCTTCGTCCAGATCTCGTAGGCCTCGTCGTCGCTCGTGTGCACGGTCGCGACGAGCTTCGTGCCGTCGAAGCCGAAGACCTTCGTGAGCAGGTCCCAGCCCCAGGTGATCGCTTCTTTCTTCCAGTAGTCGCCGATCCCGAAATTGCCGAGCATCTCGAAGAACGTCTGGTGGTAGCCGTCCTCGCCGACCTGTTCGATGTCGGTCGCGCGGAACACCTTCTGGACCGCGACGATGCGCTTCGCCGGCGGCTGCTTGGTCCCCAGGAAGTACGGCACGAGCGGCTGCATCCCGGCGCTCGTGAAGAGGACGCTCGGGTCGTCCTTCAGGATCAGGGGCCAGCTGGGCATCCGGGTATGGCCCTTCTCCTCGAAGAACTTGATGAATCGCTCGCGGATGCTCGCCGAGTCGATGTGTCTTCCCTCCTAAACGAAAACGCGGGGCGCCGCCCTCGGCTCCCCGCGTTCCCCGTTGCCTGAAAGTCTAGCGTCAGGACTGCTTGGCGGAGCCTCCTGCGGACGGGCCTCCCGATGCTCGACCGCTCTGGTCCCATTGCCGCTTAGCCTCGTCGATGAGCTCGCGGCCCTTCACGCCCGCGTCGTCGGCGAGCCTCGCGGCGATCTTCTGGAGATCGTCGTAACGCCGCTTCAGCTCATCGCTTCGCTGCCGGAGCTCGTCGCGCGTCATGTCGCCGGTCCGCGGCGCGTAGAGCAGCGCGGCGACGGCGCCGGTGAGCAATCCCAAGATGAAGCCCATTTTCGGTACTCCCCTCTGTTCGTCGTAAAACGTTACCGCTTCGCCGGACCTTCCGCGACGGCCACGATCCCGGCCGCGACGAGCGCGCCGACCGCCGCGAGGAGCAGCTGCGCGTCGCCCATTACGCCGACCGAAGCGCCGGCCAGCTCGCCGAGCGCCTGGGCGCTGGCCGCGGCGGCGGCCGCGAGCAGGATCGCGCTGCCGAGCGCGCGCGGCCGCCCAAATACGGCGCGAACGCCTGCCGGAACGCCGATCGCGACAAGGCCGAGGACGATGAGCGCGGGCGGCACTCAGGACGAGCGCCGCGGCGCCGCGAAGATCGTGAGCGCGCCGAACCGGCGCGCCCGCTCCACGACGAGGTCCCCGAGCGGCATCCGCGCGACGGCGGCGAAGGCGAAGAGCGGCAGGAGGAAGAAGTAGGAGAATACGCCCCCGCTCGTCGAGAGGAAGACGACGCCCGCGCCCCGAGGGAACATCGGCTCGACCAGGGGCGTAAGGACGCCCTGGAGCCAGGCCCCAGCGTCGTGCAGCAGGAAGGGGGCGTTCGTGACCGCAAAGACGCCGGCGGCGATGGCGCCGTCCCGGAGCGCGGCGCGCCAGCCGCGCTCGGTGGCGACCGCGATCAGGTAGTAGGGCGCGAAGAACCATGCGATCTGCTTCGTCGCGACCGCCAGGCCGAAGGGGATCGCCGCCCACGAACGGTCACGCCAGATCCACGCGATCACGAGCGGGAGCGCGTAGAGCAGGTCGGAGCTCCCGCCGACGGTGAACGCGGCGAGGCTGGCCGCGCCGAGGAGACCGGTGAGGAAGAAGGGACGGAGTCCGGAGGGCGCGCGCCACAGGATGAGCGCCATCGCCGCGAGAAGACAGGCGACATAGAGATAGTTCGTGTCGATCCCCGCCGTCACGAAGGGGATGAGCAGCAGGAACGACAGCGCGGGGTAGCTCGGCCGCCAGACGAATTCATCGTTCGTGCCGTCGCCGCGAGAACGCAGCGCCCAGGCCGCGTCCATCTCGTCGTCGCTCGGGTAGACCACGTCGTTCGCGAAGAGTCCGCGCCGAAGCGGCGTCGTACGATCGGGTCCGATCCGCAGGCCGCTGTAGCAGGCGAAGAGATCGAGATCGCGATAGGGGTCGCGGCCCTCGACCACGAGGCGGGCGGCGCACTCGTTGAGCGCGATCGCGTCGTTGTGGTACGGCGTCCAGTCGTAGGAGTGCTTCCGCGGCATGTCGATGAGCCAGGAGAAGCTCACGAGGGCCATGACGCAGACGAACGCCCACACCGCGCGGAGGGGCCAGACCCGGCCGGTCGTCGTCGCCGCGTCGCCACGACCCGTCCCGCGGAGGGCGAGGGCGAGCATGACGATCGCCGCGGCGAGGACGAGCGCCCGCACGCGCTAGCGGAGCGCGGGCTTTACCACGCCGCCGCCGATCACCTCGTCGCCGTCGTAGAAGACGGCCGCCTGGCCCGGCGCCACGAGCGCGGGCGAGGCGAGCTCGAGCGTGGCGTCGTTGCCGCTCACGCGCACCGCCGCGGCAAGCGGGGTGCCGCGGTAACGGAGGACCGCCGTCGTCGTGAACTCGTCTGACGGTGCCGCGCCCGCCACGAAGCGGACGTCGCCGAGGTCGTACGACGTGCGAGTCACCTGCTCCTTGGTCCCGATGACCGCCGCGAGACGGACGAGCGCCCGCACGCGCTAGCGGAGCGCGGGCTTTACCACGCCGCCGCCGATCACCTCGTCGCCGTCGTAGAAGACGGCCGCCTGGCCCGGCGCCACGAGCGCGGGCGAGGCGAGCTCGAGCGTGGCGTCGTTGCCGCTCACGCGCACCGCCGCGGCAAGCGGGGTGCCGCGGTAACGGAGGACCGCCGTCGTCGTGAACTCGTCTGACGGTGCCGCGCCCGCCACGAAGCGGACGTCGCCGAGGTCGTACGACGTGCGAGTCACCTGCTCCTTGGTCCCGATGACCGCCGCGCGGCGGTCCGGTACCAGCCGGAGGACGTACATGCGCTCGCCGGTCGCGACCCCCACGCCGGAGCGCTGGCCGACGGTGAGGCCGCCGATGCCGGCGTGCGCGCCGACGAGGGTGCCGTCGACACGCTCCACCGGACCCGGGACGAACGCTCCGGGCGCGCGATCGCGCACGAGCTCTCGGTAGTCACCGGGCGCGAAGCACACATCCATGCTCTCGGCCTTCGTCGCGGTCGGGAGTCCGAAACGCTCCGCGATCTCGCGCGTCTCAGCCTTGTCGCGCAGCTCCCCGATCGGGAACACCGCCCGTGCGAGCTCGCGCTGCCCGAGCATGTACAGCGCGTAGGACTGGTCCTTTGCCGCGTGACGCGCGCGGAGCAGATGACGGGCGCCCGCCGCGTCCGTCCGGGTTCGAGCGTAGTGGCCCGTCGCGAGGCGCTCTCCGCCGAACTTGCGCACCACGTCGGCGAGGAGCGCGTCGAACTTCAGGTGCTGATTGCACGCGACGCAGGGGTTCGGCGTCTCGCCTGCCGCGTACGCGTTCACGAACGGGACGACGACCCGCTCGCCGAACACGTCCGCGTAGTCCAGCGCGTAGAAGGGGATCCCCAGCGCGGCGGCCGCGCGCCGCGCGTCCTCCCCCGCCTCGTCGGTGCCGCAGCAGCGCGGCGCGTCCGAGTCGGCGCCGCCCGGGACCAGGCGCATCCACACGCCGACGACGTCGGCGCCCTCTTCCTTCAGGATCGCGGCCGCGACGGACGAGTCGACGCCGCCGCTCATCGCGACAAAGACGCGACCGCTCAGGTCTTGACCTCGCCGCGTGCCCGCGCGGTGACGTGCGCGTCGATGATCGCGGCGCGGAGCGCGCCGATCGCGGTGAGCGCGCAGCGCTCGTTCTCTTCCGACACCGCGCCCATCCAACGTTTGATCGTCGCGACGTCGATCAGCCAGACCTCATCCTCGGACTTCTGGTGGGCGAGCGTCTCCAGTGTCCGCACCACGAGGCCGATCGAGTCACACCCGGTAGCCTCGGCGCGCGTCACGGTCACCGTCCCGCGATGGACCTCGACCTCGAAGGTGACCCGGTCGGCATCGCGCGGATTCGCGTCGCTGCCCGTCCCCTTCGTCACACGCCCACCGCGGCCGGCTCGCGTAGGCGCGCGACCACCCGGGCAAGCGCGTCGACGAACGCGTCGACCTGCGCCTCCGTCGTCGCGCGACCGACCGTCACCCGGAGCGATCCCTTCGCGAGCTCGCGGTCGAGGCCGAGTGCCTGCAGCACGTGCGACGGCTCAGTGTCGCCGGAGGTGCACGCCGAGCCGCTCGAGACCGCGAACCCCTCCAGGTCGAGCGCCACGATGAGCGACTCGCCCTCCGTGCCGGGGATGCAGAACGACGCGTTGTTCGGCAGCCGGTCCGTCGGGTGGCCGGTGAGCACCGCATCGGGCAGGCGTGCGCGGACCCCGGCGATGATCCGGTCGCGGAGACGCGCCTGTCGCGGCGACTCGGTGGCCTGCCGGGAGCGCGCGATGCGCATCGCGACGCCGAGCCCGACGATGCCGGCCACGTTCTCGGTCCCGGTCCGGCGACCTTTCTCCTGGCCGCCGCCGGTCTGGATCGTCGCGAGCCGGGTGCCGCGGCGCACGTAAAGCGCGCCGACCCCCTTCGGCCCGTAGAACTTGTGCGCGTTGATCGAGACGAGGTCGACCGCCAGCACGCGCACGTCGAAAGGCAGCGCCCCCACGCTCTGCACCGCGTCGGTGTGGAAGGTGACGCCACGCTCCCGGCAGATCGCCCCGATCTCGGCGATGGGCTCGATCGTCCCGATCTCGTTGTTCGCGTGCATCACCGACACGAGCGACGTGCCCGCGTCGATCGCCTCGCGGATCGCCACCGGATCCACCACCCCGTCACCGTCGACGCCGACCACGCTGACCCGGGCCTGCGCGTGCCGCTCGAGGTCGCGCGCCGTGTCGATGACCGCGTGATGCTCGATCGCCGTCGTGACCAGTCCATCGCGGCCGTCGGCGACCTTGAGGGCCCCCCGGAGCGCGAGGTTGTCGGCCTCGGTGCCGCCGCTCGTGAACACGATCTCGGCCGGCTGCGCCCCGATGGCCTCCGCGACCTGCGCGCGCGCCCCGTCAACCAGTGCCCGCGCCGCGCGGCCCTCGGCGTAAATGCTCGAAGGGTTCCCCGGCGTATCCCGGAGGACGCGTGCGACGGCCTCGGCGACCTCGGGATCGACGGGCGTCGTCGCGGCGTGGTCGAGATAGACGCGCTCCACGAGCAAAGTCTAGGTCCGAGCCTCGGCCGACCGCGACGTACAGTTCATCCGCATGTTGCCGCTGCTCGGTGGCCTCGTCGTCTTCGTCGTCCTCGGGCTCGCGCTCATCGCGGAGCGCTCGTTCGAGGGCGGACGCCGCCTGCCGCGACCGCGTCGTCGGACGCCGGCGCTGCCTCCGGCGGAACGGACGGAGGACGCCGGCCGCCTACCCCGCTAGCGCTTCGTAGACCGCGAGGGACATCGCCGCGATGGCCCGCTCGTCGTCCACGTTGTCACGGACGAGCTCGCGCGTGAAGATCGCGACCGCGTAGGCGCCGTTCGGCGCGCGAACGATCCCCACGTCGTTGCGGGTGCGACGGAGGGAACCGGTCTTGTGCGCCACGACCGTACCTTTCGGGAGGAGTCCCGGAAGCCGCGTGCCGCTCTGGATGCGCTCCATGATCTCGAGGATCGCCCGGCATGAGCCGGCGTCGAGGATGGCATCCGTCGCGAGGAGCTCGAGCAGGCGGCACATCTCGCGTGGGGTCGTGCGGTCGGTCTCGGCGGGGACGATGGACCGCCCGCCGCTTCCCGCCGAGGCGCGTAACCTCCGCCGCAGCTCGTCGTACCCGCCGGGCTGCGCGGGATCCATGTCGACGAGCTCCATCAACATCTCGCGCGTGCCGAACGGCACGGCGATGCTCCGAAGACCGTACTCGCGCATCGTCGCGTTCACCCGATCCTTGGTGACACGTTCGAGGACGAGGTCGGTCGCGGTGTTGTCGCTCACGGTCATCATCAACACCGCGAGGTCGCGCAGCGTCGGATTGAGACCGTCGTCGAGGAACTGCAGCACACCGGAGCCGGCGACGCGGGTATCCGCGCGATAGCCGACCCGCTCGCCGAGGTCGAGCCGCCCGGCGAGAGCCTCGGCGTAGAGCGCGACCAGGAGCGGCACCTTGAAGACCGAGGCGGTCGGGAAGAGCTCGTCCTCGCGGATGCCGATGTGCCTTCCGTCGGAGAGCCGCGTCGCGGCGACCCCGACGATACCGACGCCCGATCCGATCTCCTCGATGCGGCGGGCGGCTTCGTCGGTCAGCGCCGCTCCGGTTTCGCGACGACGCGCAGGCCAAGCTCCTCGAGGAGCTCCGCGTCGGCGGCGGCCGGCGCCTCGAGCATCGGATCCCAGCCGGTCTGCGTCTTGGGGAACGCCTGGACCTCGCGGATGTTCTCGGTGCCGGCGAGGGTCATCACGAGGCGATCGACGCCCGGCGCGATGCCCCCGTGCGGCGGAGCGCCGTACTCCAGAGCATCGAGGATCGCGCCGAAGCGCTCCGCCGCCTCGTCCTTCGAGATGCCCATCTGCGCGAAGATCCGCTCCTGGACCGCGCGGTGGTGGATCCGCACGCTGCCACCGCCCAGCTCGCGTCCGTCGACCACGAGGTCGTACTGCTTGCTCCGTGCCTTCTCGGGCTCGGTGTCGAGAAGCTCGAGATCGCGCTGGCTGAGCGGCGCCGTGAACGGGTTGTGCGCGAAGGTCCACCCACCTGACGGCGTGCGATCCACGAGCGGGAACTCGTAGACCCAGAGGGCGTAGTGCGCCGTCGTATCGGCGAGCCGGAGCGCCTGGCCGAGGTGCTCGCGCACCACCCCGAGTGCCTCGCTCGCGATCCGGTACGTGTCCGCGACCGCGAGTACGAGGTCGCCGTCCTTCGCCTCGGTCGCGCGCCGGAGACCGGCGAGCTCGGCAGGGGTAAGGAACTTCGCGACCTGCGAGCGGACCTCCTCGCCGGTCAGCGCGAACTGCGCGAGCCCCTTGGCACCCTTGCGCTTCGCGAGGGCGGTCCAGTCGTCGATCTCCTTCCGTGTCGCGTTCGCCTTGCCCGGGACGACCATTCCGCGCACCGCGCCGCCGCTCGCGAGCGCCTCGCGGAACGCGTTGAAGGTCGTCGCCGTGAAGACCTCGGTGAGGTCGACGAGCTCCATCCCGAAACGGAGGTCCGGCTTGTCGCTGCCGAAGCGTCGCATCGCCTCCTCGTAGCGAAGGCGTGGCCAGGGGACCGCTCGGAGTGGCTTGCGCGCGAATTTCTGGAAGATCGTCGTGTACAGCTCCTCGCCCAGCGCCATGACGTCCTTCGGCTCGACGAAGCTCATCTCGATGTCGAGCTGCGTGTGCTCGAGCGTCCGGTCGGCCCGCGGGTCCTCGTCGCGGAAACACCGCGCGATCTGGAAATAGCGGTCGACCCCGCCGACCATGAGGATCTGCTTCAGCTGCTGCGGCGACTGCGGGAGCGCCCAGAACTTCCCTGGGAAGTAGCGCGACGGCACGAGCAGGTCGCGCGCCCCCGTCGGATCGGATCTGATGAGGCTCGTCGTCTCGATCTCCCAGAACCCCCGCTCGACCATGAAATTGCGGATGAAATCGACCACCTCGTGGCGCAGCCGGATGAGATCGCGCGACCGCTCCCGCCTGAGATCGACGTAGCGGTACTTCCAGCGGAGGGTCTCCTCCACCTCGGTCTCCTCGTTCACGTAGAACGGCGGAGTCTTCGACTCATTGAGGACCTCGACCTCGCTCGCGACCACCTCGACGTCGCCCGTGGGCAGCTTCGCGTTCCTGGTCCCCTCGGGGCGCGAGCGCACGGCACCTCGGACGCGGAGCACCCATTCGTTCCGCGCGTCGCTGAGCGCGGCGTGCGCGGCCGCGTTCTCCTTCGCGTGGGCGACGACCTGGGTGATCCCGTAGCGGTCGCGCAGGTCGATGAACGTGAGCTCGCCGTGGTCGCGCCGGCGGTGCACCCATCCGGCGAGGGTGACCTCGCTGCCCACGTGCGACCCGCGCACCTCGCCGCAGGTATGCGTCCGCAGCATCAGTCGCGATCGTCCCGCAGGTAGGGAGCCTCACCAGCGGTGCCCGGCTCGTGCTCGTCGGGATTTCCTGGTCCCTCGTAGACCCGCGGCGCCGAGCGCTTGCGCACGTGGCGGCCGACCTCGGTGACCACCGCGGAGAGCTTCGTCACACGCTGCTCCTTCTTTACGAGATCGCGGACGATGACGTGACCCCCTCGCGCCTCGGGCGTCCCGCGGATCACGGCGACCCTCGCGCCGTGCTTCACCGCGCTTTCGAGCTGACGGTCGAGCGGCCGGTCCGAGTACTCGACGGCGACGGTGAACCCGGCGGCGCGGAGCGGCCCCGCGAGCTGCAGGCGGTCGGGCCCGTCGCCTTGCTCGGCGGAGAGGATGTAGACGTCGGCGTTCGTGTCGCGCCCCACGCTCGCACCCTCCTGTTTCAGCGCGTAATAGAGGACGTCGACCCCGCCCGCGATGCCCACGCCGGGCGTGGACGGACCGCCCATCGTCTCGACGAGATCGTCATAGCGCCCTCCCGCGGCCACCGCGATGTGCCCCGCCCGGGTGAACTCGGGGTTCGTGAGCCAGAACTCGCACACGGTCCGGGTGTAGTAGTCGAGCCCGCGTACCAGCGTCGGCTCCACACGGTACGCGACACCAAGCCGGTCCAGCCCTTCGGTGATCGCGGTGAAGTGCCGTTTGTCCTCGTCGCAGACGAGATCGAGCGGCTTCGGGGCGGCCCTCGCGATGGCTTGATCCTTCGGATCCTTCGAGTCGAGGACACGGAGCACGTTCGTCTCGATCCGTCGCTGCGACTCGGCGCTGAGCTCCGAGCGGTGCGCGCTGAAGAAGGCGACGAGCGCCTCGCGGATCTTCGGCTGGCACTTCGTGTCGCCCACCGTGTTCACGACGAGCTCGAGCTCGGTCAGCCCGACCTCCGCGAAGAGACCGGCGCTGAACTCGATGACCTCGAGATCCGGCCAGGGCTCGGCGGCGCCGAAACACTCCAGGCCCCACTGCCAGAACTGGCGGTAGCGGAGCAGCTGGGTGCGCTGGCCGCGAAACATCGGCTCCCAATACGACAACCGGACCGGGGCCGGAGCCTTGTGCAGCCCGTGCTGGATGAACGCGCGGGTGACCGCGGCCGTGCCCTCGGGACGGAGCGCCAGCCCGCCCTCGCCGCCGTGGGCGACGTCGTACATCTCGTGACTGGCGATGTCGCTCGCCTCGCCCGACGCTTTCACGAAGACCTTGCGGTCCTCGACGACCGGCGTATCGATACGCGGATACCCGTAGCGCGCGGCGCGCGCGAGCACGACCGCCTGCAAGCTGTCGAACCCGGCGGCCTCCTCGGGAAGCAGGTCCCGCATCCCGCGAGGAGCCTGAAACGTGGGCATGGGACGCTCACGATATCGTCGTTGGCGATGAATCGTCGCTCGCTCTTGCGCGCGATCGCCGCGTCCGCGGTGGTATCGGCGTGTGGCTCGAGCGCATCGACGCAAGGAGGGACCGCCACGAAGTCACCGACACCGAGCCCAACGCCCACCTCCGCTCCGAGCAAGGCGACCGTCGAGCTCGCCAACGGCGGCTCGTTCACGATCGCGCTCCGCCCGGACAAGGCGCCGCAAACGGTCGCGCGTTTCGCCGACAAGTCGCGGAGCGGCTTCTACAACGACAAGATCTTCCATCGGGTCGAGGACTGGGTCGTCCAGGGCGGCGACCCCTCCGGCAACGGGACCGGCGGCGAGAAGGTGCCGTCCGAGTACAACGACCTTTCCTTCAAGCTCGGGTCCGTGGGCATCGCGCGCGGTCAGGACCCGGCGATCAACAACGGCTCGCAATGGTTCATTGTGAAGAAGGACTCCACGTTCCTTGACCGCCAGTACACGAACTTCGGTCTCGTGACGACGGGGATGGACGTCGTCCAAGCGATCAAGATCGGCGACAAGATCAAGACGATCAAGATCGAGTGAGCTCCCGAGCCTCACTCGCGCTCCTCGTCGCGTTCGTGTCCTTCGCCGCCGTCGCGCTCCAGATCGACCGGACGACGACCGCGACCGAGCAGCTCGCGGTGTCGGCGATCGCGTGGGCGTTCCTCGCCGTCGTCCTCACGTTGCAGTCGCCCGCGGTGCGCGTACAGGTCGTGGCCCTCGTCGGCGTGGCCACGGTGCTGGAGTGCATCGGGTCCCTCGTCTGGGGCGCGTACACGTATCGCCTGGCGAACCTCCCGCTGTACGTTCCGGCGGGTCACGGCCTGTTCTACCTGTCGGCCCTCCGCGCGGCGTCGCTTCCCGTGCTCCAGCGGTACGCCCGCGCGGTCGTCATCGCGGTGGCCGCCGGGGCGACCGCGTGGATGCTCTACGGACTCGTCGCCGGTCCGCTGCCGGACCTGCTCGGCTTCGTCACCTGGGCGATCTTCGTCCGCTTCATCGTTCGGGGCCGTTACCCGCTGCTCTATGCCGTGAGCTTCGCGATGACCACCGCGCTCGAGCTGTACGGGACGTCGCTCGGCATCTGGCGCTGGTCACCCGTCCTCCCGGCGCTGATGCTTCCGGCGGGCAATCCGCCGACGGGCATCGGCGCCGGCTATGCCGCGATGGACGCGCTCACGCGGCGGATCGTCGCGAGGATCGAAAGGGGACGAGCCGCGCGCCGGCGCGCAGGTACAGCGGATGTCGCGGCGCTCCCGCACCCGTCCGTCCCAGACACCGCAGCCGGCGGTGCGAGCTGAGCGCGCGCGGCAGGCGGACGTGCCGTGCGAACGGATCCGCGCCCCAGGCGACCACCACGAGCGAGGCGCGGGCGAGCACTGCCTTCAGGGAGCGCGCGTTCCGCGGTCCGACGGGGTCCGGGACACCGCGGAGACCGCGCGGATCCGTCGCACGAAGAGCGAAGAGGTTCGCGACCTCGACCCCTCCGAACCCCCAGGCGCGCGCGAAGCCGATGCAGCGGCGGATCGTCGGATCGTCGCGCGAGGCGTCGGCGGTCGAGGGATTGAGCATCACGAAGGCGACGACGGCTCGCGAGCGATCCCATTCCCGCCACAGGCGGTACCGGTAACGACGATCCGCGCTGAATGTGGCGCCGCCTCTCACGCGAGGAATTCTCGCGCCGTCTGCTCCCATAGCTCGGTCGTGAGCCGCAGCGACTCTTGGTCGACGCGCTCGTTGTTCCCATGGAAGAGCTTCGCGAACTCGCGGAACGGGATGCGGTCGCTCAGCAGCCCGTACCCGTATGCGACCACACCCCTGCGCCGGAAGAACCGCGCGTCGGTCGCGCCGACGATGAGGAACGGTACCGTCTCGGACCCGGGGACGAGCTTCCGCGAGACCTTCGTGAGCGTGTCCCAGAGCGGTGAGCGAAGCGGCGACTCGCTCGCCGGGTTGTCGCCTTCCGCGACGATCTCGATGTCCTTCCAGAGCTCCTCCCCGATCGCGTCGCGGAGCATCTTCCGCACGCCCTCCCGATCGTCTCCGGCGATGGTCCGGATGTCGATGTCGATCTCGGCGCTGTCGGGGATGACGTTGAGCTTGACCCCGGAGCGTGCCATGTTCGGCGAGAACGTCGTCCGCGTCGCGGCGTAGAACATCGGGGCGGTCCCCGCCGGCCCGCGATCGAGCTCGACGTCGAACGTGGCCGCGTTCATGAGCGCCACGCGTGAGGCCGCAGGGAGGTCCAGACCCTCGATGAAGCGTTTCCACAGGTCGTGCAGCCGCAGTGGCGCCTTGTAGCGGCCGATCTTCGTGATGACTTCGCTCGCCTTGATCAACGCGTTGTCGGCCTGATACGGCATCGAGCCGTGGCCGGGCGTCCCCTTCACACGCAGGCGGGTCCATTGCGAACCCTTCTCCGCGGTCATGATCGGGAGCTTCGGCGCGCCGTCGATCGGCAGGCGCGTGCCGCCGAACTCGGTGACGAGGAAGTCCGCCTTGACGTCGTCCCAGGCGTTCTCGGTCAGCCACTGCGCGCCGTACGTGCCGAGCGCCTCCTCGTCGGCGACGGCGGAAAAGATGAGCGTGCCTTTCGGGCGGAAGCCCTGCTGGAGCAACCGCTTCACCGCGACGGCCATCGAGCCGGTCACGTCGAGCATGTCGACCGCGCCCCGACCCCACACCTCGCCATCGATGAGCTCGCCCCCGAAGGGGTCGTGCTTCCACCCGGACGCGGTTACCGGAACCACGTCGGTGTGGCCCATGAGGTGGAGGGACCGCGCCTTCGGGTCGCTGCCCTCGATGCGGAGGACGAGGCTCGCGCGCCCCGGCTGCGGCTCGTAGCGCTTGATCTCGACCCCGGGAAGACGAAGGTAGCTCTCGAGAAGGTCGACGCTGCGGACCTCGTGCCCCGATCCGACCGTGCCGTCGTTCACGCACTCGTTGCGGATCAGTTGCTGCAGGATTTCGGTGGTCTCCCCCGTCAGGTCCGTCGTCGCCATCACGCCTCCATGCGCAGCTCTTCGAGGTCGAGGTCGCGTTCGATCTTCCGCAGCACATCGTCGTCGATCGCGCTCCGGTCGCGCATGTCCGCGAGAGCCTCGCGCTGCGCGTCGATGACGTCGCGGCGGATCTGCCGGTGCTCCACGAGCTCCTGCTCGGCCTCGTTGCCGGGCGCCTGGTCGAGCTGGTCCTCGTGATCGGCGCGGTGCTGGTACGCGGTGCGCAGCTGATCGAGGAGCGGGCGGTGCCCCGGCCAACGCTCGTAGAGGTCGTCGATCCGCTTCATCGCCTCGCCGATGAGCTCGCGGCGCGCCTGGGTCTCTTCCGCGTCCCTATCGTCGTCGCCGCCCCCGAGCCGCACGGCCTTGATCACGAGCGGCAGGGTCAAGCCCTGGCCGGCGAGCGTCACGAGAATCACCGTGAACGTGATCGCGATGACCGCGTCGCGCGCGGGCACCGGTGACCCACTCGGGAGGGCGATCGGGATCGCGAGCGCGGCGGCGAGCGAGACGACGCCGCGCATCCCCGACCACGAAAGGACGGCGACCTCGCTCGCGGTCAGCGGATGGCGCTCCCGCAGGACGAGCCGCTGCCAAGCCCCGATCCCGGCGAGCCACGCGGCTCGCACCGCGATGAGCGCGACGCTCACCGCCAGGCCGGCGGCCCCGAGAGCGAGCAACGTCGCACGGTCGGTGTCGCGCGCGAGCGCCGAAAGCTCGAGGCCGATAAGGATGAAGACGACACCGTTCAAGAGGAAGACGAGCATGTCCCAGAAGGCACGGCCGGCGATCCGCACGTCCGACCCCATGATGCGCGACGAGCGACGGCCGATGTAGAGACCGGCCGTGACCGCGGCGAGCACGCCCGACACGCCGAAGAGCTCCGCCGGAACGTAGGCCGCGTACGGGGTCAACAGCGAGATCGTGGTCTCGACCGGCACGTCGGAGAGACGCGCGCGGATCTCCGCGACCGCCCAGCCGACCACGAGGCCGATCGCGACGCCGCCGACGATCATGACGACGAAGCGGCCGGCCGGCGCCACGGTGAACGCCGAGGCCGCGGCCGCCGCCGTGAGTAGCGCGACGCGATACACGGTCAGCGCGGTCGCGTCGTTGAGCAGGGCCTCGCCGTCGAGGAGGGCGACGATCCGGCGCGGAACCGCCAGACGCTCCAGGACCGCGGTCGCGGCGATCTCGTCGGGCGGCGAGACGATCGCGCCGAGCGCGATCGCGATCGGCACGGTCATCCCCGGGACGAGGACGAGGGCGACTCCGGCGGCGACCGCGATGCTCGCGAGGACGAGGCCCACCGCGAGGGAGGCGATGTTGCCGATCTCAGCCCGAAAGCTGCGGATCGGCGTCAGGAACGCGGTGACGTAGACGATCGGCGGGAGCACGAGGACGAGGACGACATCCGGCGCCAGCTCGATCCGCGGCACGCCGGGGATCGCGCCGATCGCGAGCCCCGCGACGAGCAGGAGGACCGGATACGGAACGCGCAGCCGGCGCGACAGCGTGACCACCGCGGAGACGACGATGAGCAGGACGAGAAGAAGCTCGGCGGTTTCCACCAGGTCGTTAGGCGACGATCACTTTTGCACGCCGCCCCGGGTCATGGGGAGCGGATCGAGGATGCGGCGCAGGTCGGCTTCCTTCATGACCTTCTCATCGAGCGCGACGTCGATCAACGAGCGTCGTTCGGCGAGCGCGCGTTTCACGAGCGCGGCCGCCTTCGCGTAACCGATGTGCGGCGAGAGCGCGGTCACGATGAGCGACGGGCTCATGTCCATGAGCTCGCTCGCGCGCTCCTCATCCACGGTGAGGCCGTCGATGGTCTTCTCGCGGAGCACGCGGACCGCGTTCGTGAGGATCGTCGCGGAGAAGCAGTTCGCGAAGTTGATCCCGGGCATCATCACGTTGAGCTCGAGCTGCCCGGCCTGTGCGCCCCACGCGACCGCCGTGTCGTTCCCGATCACCTGAAAGCAGACCTGATTCACCATCTCGGCGATCGCGGGATTCACCTTTCCCGGCATGATCGACGATCCCGGCTGCACGGCCGGGATCGAGATCTCGCCGAAACCGGTGCGCGGACCGGACACGAGCAGGCGGAGGTCATTGCAGATGCTCGACACCTCGATAGCAGCCGTCCGCATGCCGCTCGAGATGCGGACGAACGGCGCCATCGACTGCATCGCCGAGAAGAGGTTCTTCGCCGGCTTGATCGGCTCGCCGTACCACTCGGCGAGCAGCCCGCAGACCCGTTCGCGGAACTTCGGATCGACGTTGAGGGCGGTGCCGACGGCGCTCCCGCCGATGCCGAGCTCGCAGAGCTCCGCCCGGCCCGCACGAAGGCGCGCGGCGGCACCGCGGATCCGATCGGCCCAGCCGGAGAACTCCTGCCCGAACGTGATCGGCACCGCGTCCTGGAGATGTGTCCGACCAGGCTTCACGCAGCCGGCGTAGCGCGCGGCCTTCTCGTCGATGGCCGCGGCGAGCCTGTCGAGCTCTTCGCAGAGCGGCTTCGTGAGCTCGAGCGCGGCGAGGCGCATCGCGGTAGGTGTCGTGTCGTTGGTCGACTGCGCCATGTTCACGTGATCGTTCGGGTTCACGTGCTCGTAGGTGCCGAGGCCTCCGCCGAGCAGCTGGTTCGCGCGGTTGGCGATGACCTCGTTCACGTTCATGTGGAACGACACGCCTGCGCCCGAATGGAAGACGTCGACGACAAACTGATCGAGATGCCTGCCTTCGAGGATCTCGTCGCATGCTTTGACGATCGCGTCCTTGCGGCGATCGTCGAGCCTGCCTGCTTCGGTGTTGGCGAGAGCGGCGGCGCGCTTCACCCGGACGAACGCCCGGATGAACGCCGGAAAGGCCCGATAACCGCTGATCGGGTAGTTCTCGATCGCCCGCTGGGTCTGCGCGCCCCAGAGCGCGTTCGCGGGAACTTCGACCTCGCCCAGCGTGTCGCGCTCGCGCCGAGACGTCACAGTCAATCCGTACAATAGGAGTTCCGAAGTGCAGAAGAACCGGCTCACCTGGATGATCGGCGGCCCCCAGGGAAGCGGGATCAACGCATCCGCCGAAGTGTTCGCGAAGGCCTGCTCCCGAGCCGGTCTCCGCGTCTACGCGAACATCGAATACCACTCCAACATCATGGGAAAGCACTCCTTCTATCGCGTCCGCGTCGATGACGACGACGTGCGCTCCTACAAGGACAAGGCCGACATCCTGGTCGCGCTCGATCAGGAGACCCTCACCGGCGACGGCGACCACCGCCGCTGGGCGACCCACTACGGCCATCTCGCGGAGATCAACGAGGGCGGCGGCGTCATCTTCGACGCGGAGATCGGGTTCGACCCGAAGGCGAGCGGCCGCCCGGACCTGCGCTTCTATCCGGTCCCGTTCATGGAGATCATCAAGAAGGCGCTGGAAGAGGTCGGCAAGGGCGACCAGGCGCGCCGTTACGAGGTCATGAAGAACACGGTCGGGCTCGGCGCGTCGCTCGCGCTCTGCGACTATCCGTTCGATCTCGTCGCCGAGGTGATCCGCTCCCAGTTCAAGGGAAAGCGCTCGGAGGTCGGCGAGCTCAACGTCCGCGCGGCGAAGCTCGCGTTCGAGCACGTGAGAGAAACCGGCGACGCGAAGGAGTTCCCGTACACCCTCAAGCCCGGCCGCGAGCCCAAGGCGCGGATCCTCGCGAAGGGCTACGAGATCCACGCGATCGCCAAGCTCAAGGCCGGCTGCGCGTTCCAGACCTACTACCCGATCTCGCCCGCGACCGACGAGAGCGTCTTCCTCGAGCGCCAGCAGCGCGACTACAAGCTGCTCGTGGTGCAGTGCGAGGACGAGATCAGCTCGATCAACATGGCCGTGGGTGCCGCGCACATGGGCGTGCGCGCTTCCACGGCGACGAGCGGTCCGGGGTTCGCGCTCATGGTCGAGGGCATCGGGTTCGCCTCGATCACGGAGTGCCCCGGTCCCGTGCTGGTCATGTACCAGCGGGGTGGCCCCTCGACCGGCATGCCCACGCGGCAGGAGCAGGGCGACCTGCAGTTCGCGCTCCATCCGGCGCAGGGCGATTTCCCGCACATCGTCATCGCGCCGGGCGACCTGCGCGAGTGCTACCAGGACACCTTCTCGGCGTTCAACTGGGCCGAGCGCTACCAGATGCCGATCATCGTGCTCTCGGACAAGAAGCTCGCGTCCGTCTACACGACGATCGACAAGCTCGAGCTGAAATGGGACCAGATCGATCGCGGTGAGATGTTCACAGGAAGCGAGTGGACCGCGGTGGACGCCAAGGGTCCGAACGACGCCGGCAGCCAGACGGGCCACAACGGCAAGGGTGGCAACGGCCACGGCGACATGGACCTCGCGAACGTGAAGGAATACCTGCGGTACGCGTTCACGAAGGACGGGGTCTCACCGCGCTCGCGTCCGGGAACCGTGGGCGGGCGGCACTGGGTGACGAGCGACGAGCACGACCCCGACGGGCACATCACCGAAGGGGTCGAGATGCGCGTCGCGATGATGGAAAAGCGCATGGGCAAGCTCAGACTCGCGCAGAAGGCGATCCCGCAGGAGCAGCAGTACTTCCTCCACGGGCCGAAGGATGCGGATCTCACGGTCGTCGCGTGGGGGTCGACGAAGGGCACGATCCTCGACGCGCTCAAAACCCTCGACGCGCAGGGGAAGAAAGTGAACTTCCTCCAGTGCCGGCTCATGAAGCCGTTCCCGGCGGACGCCGTCGCCGCGATCCTGCGCGCGGCCAAGCGGATCGTCTCGGTCGAGGAGAACTACTCGGGCCAGCTCGCCCAGCTCGTGCAGGAGCAGACCGGCGTGATGATCAGCGAGCGCATCAACAAGTTCGACGGCCGTCCCTTCAGCGAGGACGAGATGACCAACGCCCTCGCGAAGGTCTACGACGGCGCCAAGGCGGAGGCGGTGGTGACCCATGTCCGTTGACGCGCCGGTGAAGCTCACGCTCAAGGACTACAAGAGCGATCTGCACAACGACTGGTGTCCAGGGTGTGGCGATTTTGGCATCCTCACCGGCATCCAGATGGCCCTCCAGCAGATGCAGATCGACCCCGACAAGCTCGCGGTCTTCAGCGGCATCGGCTGCAGCGGGAAGACGCCGCACTACATCAACGGGTACGGCTTCCACACGCTGCACGGCCGCGTGCTGACGGTCGCCACCGGCGGACGCCTCGCGAACACCGGGCTCACCGTTCTCGCGCTCGGCGGCGACGGCGACGGGTACGGAATCGGCGCGGGGTACTTCGTCGGCGCGGGCCGGCGCAACCTGGACTTCGCGTACATCGTCCACAACAACAACGTCTATGGGCTCACCAAGGGTCAGGCCTCACCCACCCTATCGAAGGGCAAGAAGACCAAGTCCATGCCCGAGCAGGCGATCCAGGACGGCATCAACCCCGTGGCCATGGCCGTCGCCTCTGGCTACACCTTCATCGCGCGCGCGTACGCGCTCGAGCCGAAATACCTCGCCTCGATCATCGTGAAGGCGGTCGAGCACAAGGGCTCCGCGCTCGTCGACGTCCTGCAAACGTGCCCGACGTACAACGACCTGTACACGAAGGAGTGGTACGAGGGCGCCGATCTGCCCGAGAAGCGCTCGCGGCTCTACAAGCTCGAGGAGAAGGGCTACGACGGGAAAGTGCAGGACGTGACCGACGCGCAGGAGATCGTCGCGAAGAAGGCGGCGGCTGTCGCGCGCAGCTACGAGACGGACCCGATCCCGATCGGCATCTACTACCAGATCGAGCTCCCGACGTACGAGGACGCGGTCGGTCAGCGCATCCCGGCCCTTGCCGAGAAGCCGCTCGTCGAGCAGGACGTCTTCCACCGCGACGTCACGCCGTTGCTCGAGGCGATGCGCTAGCTCTGCTCGTCGATCCGGAAGCGCCGATCGCCTGCGAGGACGTCTTACTCAGCAAGGATCGGGCGCAATGCATCGAACCAGCGTTCGATCTCGGCGAGCTCGATGGGGACCCACTCCGCATCCTCGTGCAGCCAGGCCATCGCGGCCCAGGACACGCGATTGGCGAAGCGTGCGTATTCCGCGGTCTCGAATAGCTCGTTGAGGACGTCTTCCGAAGGGAGCCGCAAACCGGCCAGGGACAACGTGCCGCGGTAGCGGTCGAGGATCCACGGCCGCTCGGCCGACGGAAACCTCATCAGGAAGGTCGAGAGATCGTACGCGAGCGGTCCTATGCCGACGTGATCCCAGTCGATGAGCTGGACGCGTACGGCTCCCGCGGAAACCGTCGCGAATGCGTTGTTGCGCCAGAGATCGCCGTGAAGAAGCGTATCCGGTCCGCCGACGTCCCTCAGGACCTGCGCCCTCCTGGGCATGTCGACCGACAGTGGATAGATCCGCCGGAGCAGACGATCGCCGAGAGACCGAAGCTCTCTTGGCGCATGTCCGCCGCTGAGCAGTTCGAGGCCGCGAATGGCATCGCCGACGTTCGCCGCGAAGAAGGCGAGGCCAAGGTCCTTGCCGTATTGGCGGACCTCGGGCAGCAGGGCGTGTCCGGCGCCGCGCCCATGCAGCTCGGCGATCACGTCGGTCGTCGCGCCGACGCGCGGCCGATCGGACCTCCGTTCCAGCGTGTCGTCGCCGAGATCCTCGTAGATTTGCCAAACCCAGCGGCCATCCCGATCCGCCGCAGTGGCGATCAGAGCGGCACAGTGATCGCCGAGCCGCAATGCGGGAAGCCACCGCTCGGCGACCAGCCGGTTGAGATGAGCGATTGGGGGTTCGGTGCGTTTGAGAATGACCGAGCGCGCCCCGTGACTTCCCTCCACTCGCAGCCGGTATACCCGGCGCTTGAGCGGTGCGAGCTCGGCGGACGCCCATTCCGCCGCACCTGCGTCGGGCAAGATCGGGCGCATGGCCTCGAGCAGCTCGGCCACCCCTGGTTCCTCGCGCGCCTCGAGGGTCGAGCGAAGCTCGTCGACGCTGGCTGCCGCGCTCATGCGATTCCGGCCGTTCGCGCACGCTGACTGATCGGCTCCGCGAGCGCGCGCTCGAGGACCCGCCCGACGACGCGACGCGCGTCGAAATGCTCCTCAGCCAGCGCACGGGCCAGGCGGCACTGTCGGTCGTAATCGGACTCGACGCGCGCGAGCGCACGCGCGGCTTCGTCAACAGTCCTGAAGCGGAAGACAGCCTCTGCGTCGAGTAGGAAGCGACTCGGACCCGTGTCCTGCACGACCGCGGGCTTTCCGCTCGCCAGGTAGCAGGCGGTGCGATCGCTGATCCAGCCGGTCACGAGCTCGACGTATACCGGCTTCGCGTAGCTGAACTCGCCCCGCGATCGCTGGATGTACGCACGGTACTGCTCGGGTGTCGCGCTCACGTCCCAGGCCTCCCGGAGCCTCCAGCCGAGGGGCGCCAGCCGCGCGCGCCACTCCTCATATCGGCGCCCGAGGCTGATCGCCTGCTCGAGCGGGACCGCGGTGTGCGCCGGCAGCCGCGCGAACTCGAGAAATCCGGTCAGCTTGTCGTTGCTCAGCTCCTTCTCGCCGAAGCGAACCGTCCCGCCCCACCAGTGCGCGACGGTCGTGTACGGCGCGCCTGGCTCCGCTCGTGTCGTCGGCCACTCCGGAAGGAACACGGGCGGGAGCGTGTGCTCCCATCTGAGGCCACAGTCCGGGAACGCCGCCGCCGGTGTGCCGACCGTTTCTCCCACACTGAAGTACACGTCGTGCGGCGCCACGCGCAGCTCGCCCGTGGTCATCCAGATCTGCAGCAGTCCGGGATCGGTGTCGACGAAGGCGGATCGCCGGAATCGGCCCACGGCGCTCGCCGGGAGCGAATGCCAGAGGTTGAGTAGTAGGTCAGCACTCGCGGCGGCATCCAGGTCCATGCAGCCCTCGGTCAGGTCGCGCGGAAGCGGCTTTCCGTTCAACGGAAAGAGCGCGATCGCGTCCGCAAAACCGTAGGGCTCGAGTCGTCTCTTCAACGTGGCGAGGCACTCCTGCGCGTCGGTGCCGTGTCGCCGTCGCCGCGCGGTCGCTTTGTCGCCGAGGTCGATCCCCTCGAGCCAGATGACGCGGCATCCGCTGGCGCGCAGGCCGAGCGCCCAGTTGAGGTAGACCCAGAGATGCCCGCCACCTTCCGGGTACTCGATCGTTTGCGCAGGAGCGAGGCACACAGTGACGCTCACGGACGTCCCGCCGTGAATGCGAGCTCCGGTGCCGGGGCTGACTCGAATACCGGCTCGCCGCGA
>VBFI01000077.1 GCA_005889275.1 Chloroflexota bacterium
CGATCGCGACAGTTGTGCCTCGAGCGAGTGTCCCACCGGGGCCCGCGACCACCGCTGTGCCGTCGAACGACGTGCACGCGATCGCACCTGAGCCCGGCGCACCCGGCTACTCGCCACCGCCCGGTCGGGAGTAGCGCCCGCGCGGCGGCGCCGCGTTCAGTCGCGGTGTCGCATCCGTTCGACCTCGTGATCTCCGGTTCAGCCGCGCGCTCATTGCGCGGACCCGTGACTGTCGTCGCGAGGCGCGACACACGGGCGCTTCGTCGCCGCGCGAATCGTGCCTAGGGTCGTTCGTTCGCTTGCCGAACTCCATGCACCTTGATAGCTTCGTCAACCGTTCGCAGGGGCGAGGGGAGGCCGGGCGTTCGGTGGTGCGTCCCTCCAGATCTGCGGAGCATCAGGGTAGGAGGGAACATTCTTGAAGGCACGATTCCTCGCGCATCTCGCTGCCATCGCGCTGCTCGTGTCGCTCATCGGTGCGACCCCGTCGGTCCCCGCGACAGCGGACTCCGGCGTCACGCGCCAGATCGAACTCGCCGGCACCGGCTCGCCTGTCAGCGCGGACGCCCCGCCTGACGGCGGCCTCGGTCAGGAGTTCCCGGCCATCGAGAACGAGCCGGAGACGCCCGATTTCAACGGCATCATCGACCGCTCGCTTTCGCGCGGAAGCGGGAGCGGCGCGTCTCAGGCGACGCCGAAGAAGGCGAAGTCGAATCCGCAGCTTGGCCCGAGCTTCGAGGGCCTGAACCACTACCAGCAGCGCTACTCCCGCGGCGGGAACCAGTTCTCGGTCGAGCCGCCGGACCAGGGGCTGTGCGTCGGCAACGGCTACATCGTGGAGGCCGTGAACGACGTGATGAATGTCTTCGACCAATCGGGCACTTCGCAGCTCCCGGACAACACGAGCACGAACATCGTCGCCGGCTTCCCGAGGAACGTGAACCACGCCGTCGACCTCAACTCGTTCTATGGGTACCCGCCGGCGGTCAACAGAACGACCGGCGTCCGCGGGCAGTTCGTCACCGACCCGAGCTGCTACTACGACGCGCAGACGCAGCGCTTCTACATGGTCGTGCTCACGCTCGAGGTTAATCCCGCCACAGGGGCATTCACACACGTCAACCACCTCGACATTGCGGTGAGCCAGACGTCGAATCCGACGGGGCTGTGGAATATCTACCGCGTCAACGTGACGAACGACGGAACGAACGCTGGTGGTTCGAACCCGTGCCCTTGCCTGGGCGACTACCCGCACATCGGCGCGGACGCCTACGGGTTCTACGTGACGACGAACTCGTACCCGTGGTGCTGCAACGGCTTCGACGGGGCGCAGATCTACGCATTCTCGAAGCGCCAGCTCGCGTCCGGTGCGACGACCGTGACCGCGACTCACATCGACACGTTCGGCGCGGTGAACGTCCCGACGGGTGAGACGCCGAGCACGAACCAGCCCGGCTTCACGGTCTGGCCGGCGCAGTCGCCGGGGATCTTGTCCTACGAGCTCGGCGCGAACGGCACCGAGTACTTCCTGAGCTCGAACGCCGCCGATGAGGCTACGCATCCGGTCGCGGGAACCGGCGGCAACTACACCTCGAGCCAGATCGTCGCCTGGGCCCTGACCAACACGGCGTCGCTCGATACTGCGACGCCGTCCATCGCGCTCTCGAACTCTGTTCTCGGCGTCAGCCAGTACGCCCTGCCACCGAAAGCGGACCAGCAAGGATCGGGCAGCGCGCCCACTGCCGCTGACAGTCCCCAGGGCTACTGCCTCAACAACGAGACGACCGTGACGATTGCCGGCACTGGTTGCTGGAAGCTGCTCGTCGGCGCCAGCGCGCACGCCCGTGGTGCCGAAGTCGTCTCCAAGCTCGACTCCAACGACACACGCATGCAGCAGGTCACCTTCGCGAACGGCAAGATCTGGGGCGCCCTCGACACGGCGGTCAGCTTCGACACCACCCCGGCGAACAACAAAGCCGGGGTCGCTTGGTACATCGTGAAGCCGGACGTCACAACCGGCACGATCGCCGCGACGATCGGACTGCAGGGGATTAGCGGCGTCCCCGGGAAGAACATCATCTATCCCGCGATCGGCGTTACGGCGAGCGGCCGCGGTGTCGTCGCGCTCACGCTGAGCGGTCCGGACAACTTCCCAAGTGCCGCCTATGCGGCCATCGACGCGCAAGTGGGTATGGGCGCCGTGACCATCGTCGCCGACGGCGCGGCGACCGAAGATGGGTTTACGAGCTACAAGCAGCAGCTCAACCCGGGCGCGTCGCTACGTCCACGGTGGGGCGACTACGGCTCGGCCGCGGTCGACGGCAACTCCATCTGGATCGCGAGCGAGTACATCGCTCAGTCCTGCAACTACACGGACTGGGGCGGCCCCTTCTTCGCAGGCGGAACTGGCGACAACCTTCTCGGTACGTGTGGCGGGGCGTCGCACGGGCCCGGCAAGCGCACGGCCCTCGCCAACTGGTCCACGCGCATCAGCAAGCTCACTCCGTAACCAGCGCGACCTCGCTGAACGTGAAGGGGACCACCAAGGGGTGGTCCCCTTCGCTATCTCTAGACTCCGCGCACGTGAGCACGCTCGACAAGGCCGCGATCGAGAATCTCATCCCGCATCGCGACCCGTTCCTGCTCATCGATCGCGTCACCGCGCTCGAGCCCGGCGTCCGCGCGGTCGCCGAGCACACCTTCACCGGTAAGGAGTGGTACCAGGCGGGGCACTTCCCCGGGAATCCAATCGTTCCTGGAGTCATCCTCGTGGAGTCGATGGCGCAAACCGCTACGGTCATGGCCATGGCGCTCCCGGAGTACCGCGACGGGCTCGGGCTCTTCGCGGGCATCGAGGAGATGCGTTTCAAGCGCATGGTCAAACCCGGCGACACCGCGCGCTTCGAGGCGACCGTCGACAAGATGCGCCGCGGCTTCGCGCGCGTGAACGTGCGGACCTTCGTCGGCGACGAGCTTGCCGCCGAGGGCGTCATCCTCGCGGTCTTCCAAGCGAGCGCGAAGACATGAGCAAGGCCGTCGAGATCGTCGGCGTGCCCATGGACCTGGGCGGGAACCGCCGTGGCGTGGACATGGGACCATCCGCGATCCGCTACGCCGGTCTTCGCGACCGCCTCGCCGGGCTCGGCTACGCGGTCCGCGATCGCGGCAACGTGCGTGTGGCCGACCGTGACGAGGGCGCGACGCGGAGCTTCCGCGAGGTGGACAAACGCGAGCTCGCAAAGATGGGCGGCAAACCGGCGCACCACGTGGAGGAGATCATCCGCGTCGCCGAGGAGCTCGCCGGCGTCGTCGCCGACATCGAGCGCTCGGGGGCGGTCACGCTGGTGCTCGGCGGCGACCACTCGATGTCGATGGGCACGCTCGCCGGGATCGCGCGCGGCGGCCGCCGGCCGGGCGTCATCTGGATGGACGCGCACGGGGACAGCAACACCGCGCGCACATCGCCGTCGGGCAACGTGCACGGGATGCCCTTCGCGGTCGCGCTCGGTCTCGCGGACGAGCCCTTCCCGAAGGCGCTGCGCGGGTCGGTCGACGGGCGGCACGCGGTGCTCATGGCGCTCCGCAGCGTCGACGCCGGCGAGAAGGAGAACATCAAGGCCGCGGGCGTGACGCCGATCACGATGGCCGACATCGACCGGATGGGGATGAGCGCGGCCATGGAGAAAGCGATCGCGGTCGCGTCAAAAGGCGACGGCATCCACCTGTCGCTGGACATGGACGCGATCGATCCCGACGAGGCTCCCGGCGTCGGCACGCCGGTGCGCGGCGGCCTCACGTATCGCGAGGCGCAGCTGGCGATGGAGATGCTCGCCGCCTCGGGAAAGCTGCGCTCGCTCGAGATCGCCGAGGTGAACCCGATCCTCGACCGCGAGAACCGCACCGCGGCGCTCGCCGTCGAACTCGTGGCGTCGGCGCTGGGTCAGACGATCCTCTAGCGCGGGTGGTCTCGGCTCCGCCGGGTCGCAAGGATCGTCGCGATCTCCGCGTTGCCTCGCTGCCGCGCGACGTCCGCCGCCGTTTCCCCCTTCGCGTTCTCGATCGACGCGTCGGCGCCGTGCGCAAGAAGCGCGTCCACACCGGCACGGTCTCCGGTGAAGGCGACCGTGTGCAGCGGTGTTCCGCCGGAGGCGCTCCTCGCGTTCGGGTCGGCGCCGCTCGCGAGGAGCAACCGGACGATGTCGTCGTCGCTCGGCCCGGCGTCGGTCGCGACCGCGGAGTGGAGCGGCGTGAAGCCACCCTGACGCGAGGCCGCCCTGGGATCCGCGCCGCGCTCGAGCAGGTAGGCCACCACGTCGCGGCGCTTGAAGAAGGCGGCGAGCCCGAGAGGCGAGTACCCATCGGGCGAAACCGCGTTTGCCGCCGACCCCTCGCGATCCACGAGGGCGCGCACCCGCGGGAGGTCGCCGGCGGCGGCGGCTTCGAAGACCGTGAGCCTCGGCCGGCGCCGCAGGATCGCCGACGCGATCGCGCTCCGGCCCCGGTAGAGCGCCGACAGGAGCGGGGACATCCCGTCCACGTCGCGCGAGTCGACGAGCGACCGGTCGTCCTCGAGGAGTCGCTCGACGGTCACATCGTCGCCACTCCTGATCGCCGCGAAGAGCTCAGTGGCCATGGTGCCTCCCCCCGCTACCATTAGTTAGCGTTGCTAACTAATATCACCTTGTGAACGCTCGCGCAACGGAGGGTCAGACGTGGCGGCTCGCCGACCGCCTGCACTCGGCGGCCATCCACCTGCTCCGCCGCGCGCGCCGGACCGATCCACTCACCGGCGTCTCCGCGGCGCAGCTCTCGGCCCTCTCCGTGCTGATGAGCGGACCGAAGACGCTCGGCGAGCTCGCCACCGCCGAGCAGGTCCGTGCGCCCACGATGAGCCGCCTCGTGAGCGAGATGCAACGTGTGGGCGTGGCCCGGAAGGTCGCTGACCGCCACGATGGGCGAGTCGTACGGGTCGATGCGACGCCGAAAGGCTTGCGCGCCCTGCGGCGGGGCCGGGCGATGCGTATCGACGCGATCGAGCGACTCATCGCCACGCGGTCGGCGGCCGATACCCGTGCGCTCGACCGCGCCGTGGATCTCATCGAGGAGATGCTCGGCGCGCGCGCCGCCCCGTGGACAGCGCGACGCGACGCGAAGACGTCATCCGCTCGCCGCTGAGCCGACGTACCCTCTTCAGCGGGGAGACCGGTGCAGCTTCGGATCTACGACACGCTCCAGCGCCGGGTCGTCCCGTTCACGACGGAGCGCCCCGGCGAGGTGCGCATGTACACGTGCGGACCCACGGTGTACCGCCCCGTCCATCTTGGAAACCTGCGCTCGTATCTGCTCGCGGACTGGCTGCGGCGGGCGCTCGAGCTCTTCGGGAACCGGGTCACCGCCGTAAAGAACATCACCGACGTCGGCCACATGCGCCAGGAGGCCGTGGAGCGCGGCGAGGACAAGGTGATCGCGGCGGCGCTCGCGGCCGGCAAGACGCCGAAAGAGATCGCCGAGTCCTACGAGGCCGCCTTCCACGTGGACGAGCGACGCCTGGGCATCCTTCGGGCGACGCACTTTCCGCGCGCGACCGATCACGTGCCGGAAATGGTCGCGATCATCCGCACGCTGATCGCGCGCGGCTTCGCGTACGAAGTCGAGGGCACCGTGTACTTCGCGGTGAG
Organism: Chloroflexota bacterium; assembly: GCA_005889275.1. Taxonomy (GTDB): domain Bacteria; phylum Chloroflexota; class Limnocylindria; order P2-11E; family P2-11E; genus 3-1-20CM-2-70-9. Next base: position 5,679 of record VBFI01000077.1, read on the forward strand.
GCGCTTCCCGGGCTACGGCAAGCTCTCGGGGAACGTCGGCACGGCCCTCAAACACGGTGTTCGCGCGGAGCTCGATCCGCGCAAGCGCGACGAGGCCGACTTCGCGCTTTGGAAGCGCGCTGAGCCCGATCGGCCGCTCGTCTGGGAATCGCCGTGGGGACCGGGTTTCCCGGGATGGCACATCGAGTGTTCGGCGATGAGCACGCGCTACCTCGGCGAGCGCTTCGACCTGCACACCGGCGGGGTCGACAACGTTTTTCCGCACCACGAGGACGAGATCGCGCAATCCGAGGCCGCCTTCGGGCACGCGTCGGTGCGCCACTGGGTGCACGGGCAGCATCTGCTCGCGGGCGGTCTCAAGATGGCGAAGTCGGCCCGCAACGCGGTGACCGTCGACGATCTCGTCGAGCTGGGCATCGATCCGCTCGCGTTCCGGTACGAGTGCCTCCTGACCCATTACCGCGCGCCGATGCACTTCTCGCTCGGCGCGCTCCGGCAGTCCGCGGAAGGACTCGCGCACCTCCGCCAGCGCATCCGCCACTGGGCGCAGCTCGCGGACGACGCCGAGCCTGACGAGGCGGCTCGCGAGCGTTGGCTCGCTCTCTTCCGCGAGGCCGTGGCCGATGACCTGAACCTGCCGAGCGCCCTCGCGATCCTGCAGCGATGCGCGGTCGATCCGGCGACGGGCGACCGCACCCGGCTCGCGGTCGCGCTCGCCGCGGACACGGTGCTCGGGCTCGACCTCGCGTCGGTCGCGAGCGAGCACGTGCACGCGCCGCGTGAAGTCCTCGCCTCGGTCGAGCAGCACCGCGCCGCGCGGGCGGCGGTGGACTACGCGCGGGCGGATCTGCTCCGCGCGTCGTTCGACGGCTACCGCGTCGACGACGTGTCCGGTGGCGGGGCCGTGGTCTCGCGAGGCGACCGCCGGGTGGCGGCGCGCGAGCGGCGGACGATCTCGTCGGCGAAGGAGCTCCCGGACCGCCGCGCGGACCCCGCCTCGCTGTCGTGGTCGATCGCGGTGGTCACCTCCGAGTATCCGGCGGACCTCGCGCGCTGCTGCGCTTCGCTGCTCCGTTTCCTTCCCGCCGATGCCGAGCTTCTGGTGCTCGATTCCGGCTCGGGAGCCGACGCGCAGGCGCGGCTCGACGCGATCGCGGCGTCGGACGAGCGCGTCCACGCGGTGTTCGCCGACCGCGACCTCGGCGACGGAGCCGCGCGCAACGCGCTCCTCCGGATCGCCCGCGGCCGCTTCATCCTCGAGCTCGACACCTCGATCGAGCTTGTCGGCGACCTCCTTGGGCCGCTCGCCCGCGCGCTTGCCGAGCCGCGCGTGGGCCTGGCCGGGCCGTGGGGACTCCGTAGCAACGACCTCAAGCAGTTCGCGGAGGTCACGACCGGCGACGTCGACGCGGTCCAGGGGTACTGCCTCGCGGCGCGGCGCGACGTGCTGCTCGAGATCGGCGGCTTCGACGAGCGGTACCGCTTCTACCGCAACCTCGACATCGCGGTGTCCCTGGCGATCGGCGAGCGCGGCTATCGGGCGCGCGCGCTCGGCAGCGAGCACGTGCGCCGTCACGCCCACCGCCTTTGGGAGTCGCTCTCGGAAGACGAGCGGCTCAAACGAAGCCGTCGCAACTTCGACCGGATGTACCGGCGCTTTCACGGTCGCGCGCGGCTCCTGGCGGGCACCGCCTAGCGCGCCGCAACACGGGCGCTCGCCTGGTAGTCACTCGAACGGGCCATGGTCGTACGGTCTCTGCGTCGGTAGCGTTGCTATGGCTTGGTGGTGTGGTCGTTTTTCTCCCGGGCGCTCGCGCATCGCAGTGCGCTGGTCCGCCTGACGACCGCCGCGGTCGTCGGGCTCGTGGTGTTCACCGCCGCCTGGACGATCGCTTACGCGATCCTCCCCGAGGGCGCGACCCGGTTCACGCTCGGCCTCCTGCCCGCTCTCGACGCGCGCGCGAACGGAGCGAACGTGGCGACCACCCTCTTCGTCTGGAACGTCGGGTTCGGCTTCGGGGTCATCGGTCTCGCGAGCCTTTACAGCGTCGGACCGATCTCGCTCGCGTACCTCGCTCCGTGGACGTGGCTCGTGCGGTTCGGCGTCGCGCTCGGAACGAACTCGTTCGCGCTCTTCGTTCCGGGGGCGCGCGTACCACCGCTCGACCTACGCGTGATCTTCTCGCACGCGGGGATCCCCGAGCTCATCGCCTACATCGTGCTCGCGACGGTGCTCGCGAATGCTTCGCTCTGGCGGCAGCGGCGAATTTCGGATCGTCATCTCGTGCGCATCCGCCGTTTGCGCGACATCCGGCTGACGCGCCTCGAGCTCTCGCTCGTCTGCGTCGCGTTCGCGCTCCTCGCCGGCGCGGCCCTCATCGAGACCTCGCAGATCGCCTCGCTCCAGTCTCTCTAGCCCGCACTACTCACTAGACTCGACGGCATGCAGAGCGGCGAACGCCGCCGGGTCGTCGTGACGGGCATCGGGCTCATCACCCCCCTCGGCGCGTCGGTCCAGAAGACCTGGGACGGTCTCCTCGCGGGGAAGAGCGGGATCGGACCGATCACCCGGTTCGACGCCATGGGTCTCGAGACGACGATCGCGGGCGAGGTCCGGGACTTCGATCCGCTCGTCTACATGGACCGCAAGGAGATCCGCCGAGCCGACCGCTTCGCGCAATTCGCCGTCGCGGCGGCCGGTCAGGCGCTCCAGGACGCGAAGCTCCAGATCACTCCCGACCTCGCGCCGCGGATCGGCGCGGCGTTTGGCTCGGGCATCGGCGGCGTCGAAACGCTCGTCGACAACATCCTTTCGCACGCGAGCGATCCGCGGAAGGTCTCTCCGTTCATGATCCCGATGATGATCATCGACATGGCGGCGGGAGAGATCGCCATGAAGTACGGGGCGAAGGGACCGAACATGGGGCACGTCTCCGCCTGCGCGTCGAGCGCGAATTCGATCGGGGAGGCGGCCGAGATGATCCGCCGCGGCGAGGCCGATGCCATGCTCGCCGGCGGCGCGGAGGCCGGGCTCATCAAGGTCGCGATCGGCGCCTTCAATCAGGCGCGCGCGCTTTCGACGCGCAACGACGCCCCCGAGAAGGCGTCGCGCCCGTTCGACAAGGAGCGCGACGGGTTCGTCTTCAGCGAAGGCGCGGGCTGCCTCGTCCTCGAGGCGCTCGAGTTCGCGCGCGCTCGCGGGGCGCGAATCCTCGGCGAGTTCGCGGGGTACGGCTTATCGGCTGACGCGTACCACGTGACCGCGCCGCCGCCCGGCGCGGAGGGCGCCGTGCGCGCGATGCGCATGGCCCTCGCCGACGCGCGCGTTCGACCGGACGAGATCGGGTACGTGAACGCTCACGGCACGTCGACGCAGGCGAACGACGGCGCGGAGACGGCCGCGCTCAAGACCGTGTTCGGCACTCACGCGAAGAGCGTCCCGATCTCGTCGACGAAGTCGATGACCGGCCACACGCTCGGCGCCGCCGGCGCGATCGAGGCCGCCATCTGCATCCTCGCGATGCGCGACGGCTGCCTTCCGCCGACGATCAATCAGGAGGTCCCCGACCCGGAGTGCGACCTCGACTACATCCCGAATCGCTCGCGCCCGGCGGAGGTGCGCGTCGCGCTCTCGAACTCGATGGGGTTCGGCGGCCACAACGTCGCGCTCGTGCTGCGTCGGGACGTGGCGTAGATGCCGGATCCGCGGAAGGTCCGCGCCGACGCGAACGCGATCGTCCCGGAGCTCCTCGAGCGGCTCGCCCGCGACGAGGTCCACGAGCTCGAGACACGACGCGGCGGCGTGCGCGTGCGCGTCGCGAAGCTGGACGCGGCGATACCAGCGGCGGTGGTGCCGACCGGGGCTCGCGCGAGCGCGCAGCAGCCCGCCGCAGGCGCCGTGGCCGCGAAGACGACGCAGGCGCCGACGATCAACGCCCCGCTCACCGGGATCTTCTACCGCTCACCGTCGCCACAGGCGCAGGCGTACGTGCAGGTCGGCTCGACGGTCGGCGTCGGCGAGGTGATCGGGCTCATCGAAGCGATGAAGCTCTTCAACGAGATCCACGCGACGGCGAGCGGTCGCGTCTCGCGCATCTTCATCGAGAACGGACAGCTCGTACGTGCGCACCAGCCGCTCGTCGAGCTCGAGCCCGTATGAGCGAGCAGCTCTGCGTCGTGTGCAACGGGCCGCTTGGCGACCATCCGCTTCGCCTGCGGTACGAGGGGAAGGTCTACGCGTTCGATGCGGAGCGCTGCAAGCGCATCTTCCAGGAGAACCCCGACCGGTATCTCGACGCGTTCGGTGGCGTGCTGCCGGAGCCCCGTTAGATGGAATGGCTCTTCGTCCTCGTGGTCGCGCTCATCATCTTCGGGCCGGTGATCTGGGCGCTCACCGCGGGCCGACGCGGTGGCGCGCCCGCGGGCGAGGACGCCGGTGGCGCGTCCGCCTACGGGTGGTTGATCAGGCGATTGCTGCGCTGGGGCGGGAAGTAGGTCTAGAGGGCCGCGCGCGCGAGGGCGGCCATGATCGTGGCGCGGATCAGGCCGGCCGGCATGCGGTCGCTCACATAGGCGAGGGCACGCATAAGCGGCGCAGGATCGCTCGCGCGAACCTGCACCGCATATACGACCGTCGGTACGCGCGATGAGAGCTCCCCGACCGCGTCTGCGTCGGGCTTCCCGTAGGAGCCCAGGATCGCGAAGGGCGCATCGGCCGCGACCTCGGATGGATCCTCGACCCGGAAGAGCGAGAACGGGAGCTCCACACCGCGGAGCAGCCGGAACACGCTGCCGTAGGGGTCGATCACCGGAACCGCGAGATCGAGTGCCGCTGCCATACGCGCAATCTCGCGCGACGGACCCGAGCCGCCGACCCCTGAACGGGTGAGCCAACTGACCGCCGCGACCTAACGGACACCGAACGCTGGTACGGTGCTCCCCCGATGGGGCTACGACTGGTCTGGCTCGCCGTCCTTGTCGCCGTCGCGATCGTCTCGGGCGCGACGACGTACGGTGCGCTCGCCGCCCGCTTCCCCCGTGCGACGGGCACGCCGGTGCCGAGCATCGCGGCGTCGCCGAGCGGGACGGTCACGCCCACCGCGTCGCCGACGCCCTCGCCGAGCCCCACGCCCACACCCGACGCGACGGTCGACGTGACGAAGACCGCGGTCCCCGCGGAGTTCCACTACCTGGTGCTCGGAACCGGCAACGCCTTCCGCGTCGTGCTCCTCGACCTCGGCGCGCGCACCTCGACCGATGTCGCGTCGGTCCGGCTCGCGACGGCGCCGTCGACCGCCGCGCAGCCATCCCTTTCGATTAGCGCGTCCGCCGATGGCCGCGTCGTCCTGCTCGCGGTCCGCATCCCGGAGCGTCCGGCAACGCTCTTCGTCCTCCGTCCGACGACCGGCGAATCGCAGCCCGTGCTCCAGGGCGAGATCGTGTCCGCCGTCGTCTCGCGCGACGGATCGACTTTCGCCATCGGGCGGAACGACCAGGACCCGTCGCTCACCGGCCTCTGGGTCGGATCGCTCGGAGATCGACCGCCGTCTCCACACCGGCTCATCGCCGACGATCCGCTCTTCGCCGGCTCGCCACCGGTGCCGCTCGCGTTCTCGTTCGATGGCGGGCAGCTCGCATTCGGGCTGCCGCTCGGGGACCCCGGCTACCAGGCCGGACTCGTGCCCGTGAGCACGCCTGAGCTTCGCGTGGAGCGCTCCGCGAGTGGGACGATCCGCGTGGTGGGGGGCGAGGTATCGCTGTTGAACGGCGCCGCGGCGGCAGAGTTCATCTCGCCGACGCAGCTCTTCGCGTGGAACAGCCGCACCGCCTTTGGCGGCGTCACCTCGACCTTCGCCTACGACGTCGCGACGAAGCAGCTCGCGACGCTCTACCGGCCCGCGACCGAAGACGTCCAGATCGCGGCGGCGGCCTGGCGGCCCGGCAAGGACGAGTACGCGACCATCGAGCAGCCGATGTGCTGCGGCGCGAGTCCGACGCGCACGGCGTGGATCCGCGCTCGCGACGGATCGGCGCGCAAGATCGGCGACGCCGGCCCGTTCGCCGGCGATCTCTGGTGGTCGCGGGACGGCACCCAGCTCTTCGAGCGCCAGGGCGCCGACGACGCGACGGGCGTGATCGTCGACATTCTCACGGGCAGGGGCGTCGTGGTCTTCTGCCTGCGCGGCGGCGGACCGCCGCCGAATCCCTGTACCTAGTTCGCTCCCCGCGCGAAGATCTGCGAGACCACGAACGCGATCGACATCAGGCTTGCCAGGCCCGTGATCGCCCAGCCGAGGGGATAGAGCACCCGTCCACTCCTCAGGCCGCCGAGCCGCTGCTCGCGCGACAGGCGCATCACGAAGATCAGGATGATCGGCAGCAGCAGCCCGTTGAGCACCTGCGCGAGGAACATCACCTGGATCAGCGGCAAGCCCGGAAGCACGACGAAGACCGCGCCCCCCGCGACGAAGAGCGTGAGCAAACCGTAGAAGACGGGCGCCTCGCGCACCCGCCAGTGCAGACCGGCCTCCCAGCCGAACGCCTCGCACGCGAAATAGGCGCTGGAGAGCGGCACAGTCCCCAGGCCGAGCAGCGCGGCCGCGAACAATCCGATCGCGAACAGCGTGGTGGCGGATGGACCGACGAGCGGCCCGAGAGCGCGCGCCGCGTCGGCGGCGTCGCGGATCGTTCCGCCGGCCACCCAGATCGTCGCGGCGCAGGCGACGATGATGAACGCGGCGACGAGGTTGGTGAACAGACCCGAGCCGAGCGCGATGTCCGCGCGAACCGGACCCAGGTCGCGTGCGCCGAGGCCTTTGTCGGCGACATACGACTGGATGAGCGCCTGTCCCCAGGGCGTGATCGTGGTGCCGACGACGCCGACGAGCGTCAGGAAGTAGGCGCCCGTCCAGGTGATCTCGGGGATGACCACGGCCCTCGCGGCATGACCCCAGTCGGGATTCGCCAGGGACGCCGACACGGCGTAGGCGATGGAGACGCCCGCGCCGATCGCCACGAAGGCGTACTGGATGCGGCTGAAGCTGCCGCGCGCAAGGAGGATGACGACGATCGCAGCGGCCATGACCGCGGCGAGATCGGCCGATACACCGAAGAGCCCGAGCGCGGCAGCGACGCCGGCGAATTCGGCGACCGTGGTCCCGATGTTCGCGACGAGCATCGTGAGGACGGCGAACGCGGTCCAGCGCACGCCGAACCGTTCGCGAATGAGGCCGGCCAGCCCCTGACCGGTGGCTAGGGCCAGACGCGCCCCGACCTCCTGCGTGATGACGAGCGCGATGGCGGTGACGAGGAGCACCCACATGAGCCCGTACCCGAACTGCGCGCCGGCGAGGGAGTACGTCGTGATGCCACCGGCGTCGTTGTCGGCGAACGCCGTCACCAGACCCGGACCGAGAACGAGCAGGAAGATGCGGAGCTGTCTGCGAAGGCGCACCGGCGCCGAACCGATGGCGACGGTCACCGGGCGAGGGTCCGGCCTGACCTCTTCTTCCACCCGCGCGAGCATGAGCTCGACAACGTCGTCGACGGTGACCGTGCCGCGCAGGCGGCCGCGTGCGTCGACGACCGGGAGCGCGAGCAGGTCGTACTTCGCGATGAGCGAGGCCACGTCTTCCTTCGGCGTTTCCGCGGAGACCTTCAAGATGTTTGGATCCATGATCGCGGTGACCTTTGTCTCGGGCGGTGCCACCACGAGGTCACGCAGGGAGAGCACGCCCTCGAGCTTCTCCTGCGGATCGACGACGTAGAGGTAGTACGTCAGCGCCGGATCCGGCTTCTTCTCGCGCAGCAGATCGATCGCCTGTGCCGCGGTCATCTCGGCGGGGAGCGCGAGGAAGTCGCTCGTCATGATGCCGCCGGCGGAATCTTCGGGGTAGGTGAGGAGCTCCTCGACGTCCTGCGCCTCTTCCTTCTGCATGAGGTCGACGAGCTCCTCGCGCCGCTCCTCGGGCAGGTCCTGCAGAAGGTCCGCCGCCTCGTCGGGGTCCATCTCCTCGAGGATGTCCGCCGCGCGCTCCTCGGGAAGGTCGGAGACGATCGCCGCCTGCATCTCGGGCTCGACCTCCTGCAGCGTGTCCGCCGCGGTCTCGATGTCCAGCTGCTGGAAGACGGCGACCCGCTCGTCGGCGGTCATCTCCTCGACGACATCGGCGATGTCCGCTGGATGCAGCAGCGCGAGCTTCTGGTGCGGGATCGTCAGCCGGACGGCCGGCGGGTGGGTCGCGGTCTCGGTCGCCTCGAGCGGCTCGACGAGATGCCACGGGATGATGCCGCGCGGAAGCTTGCGTCCGGCCAGCCCGGCCACGCGCTCGGCGACGCTCTCGGCGCCGACCCGCCGCAGCAGCCCGCGCAGGCCCACGTCCGCCCCCACGAGCCGGAGCTGCCCGTCGGTGTCAGAGAGCTGGAGGTCGTTCACGCGGACGACCTTCGCGCCGTGCGTGTCGACGATCTGCTTGTCGAGAAGGTCGCGCGCGAGGCGGAGGGCATCGGGTGGGAGCGTCGCCTCGGGGGTGGCGTCCAGCCTGCTCCGGAGGCGGAGGTGCCCGATCTCCATGGCGAGATCGCTCCATTTGACGACCTTCTCGCCGCGCGGCGTCGCGAGGATGGCCCACTGAGCCGCCGGGAACTGACCCTGTGGCACCAGTGCGACGTCGGCGAGCTTTCCCACCTCGTTGCCGTTCGGCTCGATCACCCTGCGGTGCTGGATTTCCGACAGGTACGGCACGAGCGGCAAGGGTAACCGGTACAATTCCTACATCCCAGACCGCCCACTCCGGGCGTACCCTCGCGTGCTGGAGGAAGTCCGTGCCACCGAAGACCGAAATTGGCGTTCGCGCGCGCGCTCTCGCCGATCAGGCCACCGCGGCCGCCCTCGAAGCGGACTGGCCGCGCGCGGTCGAGCTGAACCAGAAGATCATCGAGGCGGCGCCCGACGACATCGAGGCGCGTAACCGGCTCGGCCGGGCGTTCATCGAGCAGGGCAGGCTCGAGGAGGCCCGGGCGGCCTTCGCCGACGTCCTGAAGAACGAGCCCTACAACTCGATCGCCCTCCGGAACCAGAACCGCGTCGCGGCGCTCCTCGAGCACAAGGGCAAGGCCTACACGACCACGACGAAGACACAGCCGCGGCTCTTCATCGAGGACATGGGCAAGACCGGGATCCTCCGGCTCATCAACCCGGCGCCGACGCACGTGCTCGCGAAGTACAGCCCCGGGGCGGAGTGCGAGCTGCGCGAGCAGGAGGGGCTCCTGGCGGTGCACGCGCGCGACGGCGAGCTGGTCGGATTCCTCGAGCCGAAGGTTGGCCGGCGCCTCATCGACCTCATCCGCACGGGCAACCATTACGTCGCCGCGATCGTGAGCACCGATCCGCAGAACGCGCGCGTCGCGATCCGGGAGATTTCGCAGAGTCCCGAGAACGCGAGCCGCATCTCCTTCCCCGGACACCACCGTGCGGCGGAGACGAAGGAACGCGCATACGTGCGTGGCACGTTCTTCCGCTACGGGCAGGATGCCGACGACGAGCTCGAAGTCGAGGGCGCCGAAGAGGCCGAGGAGGAGTCTCCCGCCGCCGACGAGGCCCTCGAGGAGACTGAGGCCACCGATGAACCCCTTGCCGTCGACACCGAGGACGACGATGACGGGGAGGACGAAGCAGAGGAGTGAGCGGCGCTTCGACGCGCCGTCTTCTCGGATCCGTCCTCGCCCTCGCGTGGGCCATGTCGTGCACGCAGCCGGTGTCCGTCCCGAACGCGCCTTCCGCGCGTGACGTGGAGACCGGCGCGAAGCTCGCCCGCGACGCCGGCGCGATCCTGCTCCAGTACTCGGCCTACGACTACGGTCTCGCGGGCGCGCTCGCGGGCGAGAAGACGCGCACGGTCACGCCGGCGCGCTACGCGACCGTCGCGCGGGACGCCGCGAAGTCGATCTCGGGCTTCACGAGCAGCGTCCTGGCGACCGCCCTTGACCGCACCGGCCCGATCCGCGACCGGCTCGTGCCGCTCGCGGACGGCCTCGCCGATCTGTCCAAGGACAGCGGCGCGTACGCCGACGGTGGAGACCCTGCCGCCTTCGCGCGCGTGATCACCGACGTGAGCGCCGGATGGCAACGCGTGCGCGACCTCTCGGTGTCCCTCCCGAGGGACGACGCGCTCCAGACGGCCATCGCCCGGGGTCTGTCGTTCGTCGTCGCCGCGAAGGCCGAGAAGCGCTCGCTCGTGACGGCCGGTCCGTTCGGCACGGCGGCCGAGGCGCAGCAGGCCTTCCGCGCGATGGGGTCACCGCGGAACGGGACGATCACCCAAGCGGCCCCGTTCGTGATCCGGATCGGCCCGTACGCCGACCGCGCCGCGGCCGACGAGCTCTCGGCGGCCATCGCGAAGCAGCAGATCACCTCCGTCGTCACCGACGAGCAGTCGTTCTCCTTCTCGCGAAGCGGTCCGGTCCCCGACGTCGAGCTCTGGCGCGAGCCGTCGCGCGTGCAGGATGCGCACGGCGCCTCGCGGCGCCTCGCGCTCAGCCCGGACGCGAACTGGATCGTGACCGGGGGCGACGACGGGTACGCCGCCCTCTTCGACCAAAAAGGCGTGCTCCGCGCGCTGCCGCAGTCGTTCGCCGGCCTGAGCGTGCTCGGGTTCTCGGACGACGCGAGCTTCTTCGCCGTCGGCGGCCAGGTCGTGAACTTCCTCGCGGTCCCCTCCGGGCAGGTCGTCGGCTCGGGCATGCGCTTCACCAGCGCCGCGACGCAGCTCCTGTTCGTTCCCACGAGCCGGCTCTTCGTCGCCGGGGCGAAGGGCCCGACGGGCGAGCCGTCCGGTGGGGCCGGCGTCATCGGGGGCCGCGCGCCCGACGGCGCGACGATCGGCGCGCCGTTCCCGATCCCCACGCCCGCGGCCGGCTCCCAGCTCGCGGCGAGCGACCTCGGGGACGTGTTCGTCGGCACCACGAGCGGCGGCGGCTACGACGTCGAGGTCTTCCGGCCGGGAAAGGACGCCGACCTGCGTTCGGTCGCGCGCGTCCCCGGCGTGGGCCGCGCGCTCGTGGTGGACCGCGCCGGCAAGTTCGGGGCGGCGATCACGGACCAGGGCACCTTCCGGTTCGCGCTGGGCGACGCGAAGACGCTCGCGCGCGTCGGCGCGCCGGTCCGGGACTTCGCGTTCGCGCCGGATGGGACGCTCTACCTCATGGACCAGGCCGCGCTGACCGCCATCGCCCAGGACGGCACGGTGCGGTGGACCGCCCCGCTCGTCGACGGGCGCCGCCTCGTCGGCGCGACGCGTGCCGTGGTGCTCGACGGGACCGATCGCCTCCTGGCCTTCGCCCCGGCTGACGGCGCCGCCGAGGAGCTCGGCGCCGGCGGGACCATCCAGGACCTGACCATGTCTCGCGACGGCCGCGTCGTCGGGGTCATCGTGGACGCGAGGAGGGCCGTACTCTTCACTCTGCCTTGAGCCAGCCTGAGCGTGTCCGCGCGATGGTCCCGCTCGAGACGTTCCCACTTCCCCGTCCCCTCGACCGTTTCGGCCCCGCGTTTCCCGCCGCACTCGCGGAGATCTACACCGGCGCATACACGCCGCGTCGCGGCGTCGTCCTCGATCCGCTCGCGTATCCCTGGTCCGCGGCCGACGCCGCGGAGCGCGCGGACCGGCGCGGCGTCGCGCGCTCGCGCGAGCCGCTCGGTGAATGGGCGCGCGGCGTGATCGCGCACGCGCCCGCGGGCGAAGAGGTCCTCGCGGCGCTCGACCGGGTCGGCGAGAGCGCGCTCGTCGGCACGCCGCACCGCGTCGCGATGCGCGAGCTCTACGGATCGACCTGCGCGACCTGCCGCGGCCCGGTGGTCGTCGAGGCGTTCCTGTGGGAGCGGGACGCTCCGGTGCCGACGAAGAAAGCCTTCCGCTGCGGCATCTGCGCGCGCGAGGGGCGCGCGCTGCTCATCGAGGCGGTGAACGAGGAGGACGAGCGATCCGGGCAACGGCTCGAGCAGCGCGGGATGGCGTACTGGCAGTTCGTCGAGCGGTTCGGCGGCGATCCGGCGGCGCAGGCGCTCGGCGAGAGCACCGCGTCGCTGTACACGCCGCGGAACCTCGTCGCCCTCATGGCGACCCTTCGCGCGATCGAGACCGCCCTCCCCGAGTCCGCGGCCCGCGACGTCTTGCGCCTGTGCCTCGTCGAGGTCCTCGTGTCGGGAAGCCGGATGAACGCGCTCGCCGGTCGGGGCGCGCCGCTGCGTATCGAGAAGGGGCGCGCGCGCCGTTCGCACGCCGCGCAGACGCGCGAGGTAAACGTCTGGCTCGAGTTCGACCGCGCCGCGCGCGATCTCGTCTCGTGGCTCGCCGTCCACCCGTCGCCGGCGCGCGGCCGAGCCACGACGCTCGCGCTCGATACCGGCGACGCGGACCTGGTCCTGTGCCAGGCGCCCCTCGAGGACGGGCTCGGCGGGTGGTCGGCCATCGCCGCGATCGTCGTCCTCGGCCTCCGCAAGGCGAAGCCCGTTGACGCCGGAGAGGGACGGGTGGTCGCGCGCGAGCGGCTGCTGCGGACGATGCGCGCCGCCCTGCTCGACGGGCACCGCAGCTCGCGCCCCGAGGCGCCCGCGGTCGTGTACGTGCCGCATGCCGATCTCGAGACGGTCGCCGCGGTGACGCTCGCGGGGGCCGGCGCGGGCTATCGCCTGCGCGGGATCACCTACCAGCGCGACGCCCTCCCGACGGCGGTCGCCGGCGCCTCGGGTGCCGCGGCGACGTGCGACTTCGACCGCGACGTCCCGCTGCTCCGCGACCAGCCCGGCGCGGACGCGACCGCGATCGAGGAGGCGATCCGCGCGGGCGTGCGCGACGCGATAACCGCGCGGGGTGAGGCGATCGGAACGGATCGGGCCGGCGTCGCCGCCCTGGAGGCGCTCGCCGCGCGGAGGCTCCTGGTGCCGCTCACGCTCTCCCGCGCGGGGGGCGTGTCCGAGCTCGAGACCTTCCTGGATCATTTCCGCTCCGCCCTCGCCGACGCGCGCCGCTCCGGGATCGTGACCGTCGATCTCGATGGGGCCGCCGCCGAGCACGCGCACGACACCACGCTCTACGCGCTCGCCGAGGGAACCGACGCGACGCCGCTCGACGACCGGCTCGAATGGGGGATGTGGGGATTGCTCGCCGCGTCGCGCGAGGTGGAGACGCGCACCCTGCTGCGGCGCGCGTACGGACTCTTCCGTGACGTCGAGACCCCCGACCGGGAGCTCGTGGAGCGGTGCATCGCCGCGTACGGACGTCAGGGCGACGATGGCCGCTGGCGCTTACGCGAGGAGGACTCGCTCGTTCGGAGACAGGCCGATCAGACCTTGCTCGCGCTGCAGCTCGTCGACGCGGGACACCGGTTCGGATTCAAAGTCCACGTCGGACGCGACCTCGAGCGCCGCGCGCTTCCGGCGAGCGCCGCCGACCGCGGGGCGGTCCTCGCCGATCTCGCCACCGATGCGGAGCGTTCGGCGCCCGTCTCGCGTGTCGCCCGCCTGCACGCCGACGCGGTCGAGTACGTCGACGTCGTCTGGTACGACATCGCGGACCTCGTTCGACGCCGGGGCTGGCGCTTCGTAAAGTGGGCCCCGCTACGGGCCTGGGCGGCCCGGCCGGAGAGCTCGCTTGACGGCCTGGAGCCCGTCCTGGGCCTCGAACCTGCAGTGGAACAAATGGGCCAGCAGCTTGCGTTCAAATGGTGAGACCGCAAGCCGGCGGCCGAAAGAGTTAGGAGCGATACAGATGGCAAAGCCGCAAGTGACCAGTGACCAGAGCTTCGAGGCGGACGTGATCAAATCTGATACGCCCGTGCTCGTGGACTTCTGGGCGACATGGTGCGGGCCCTGCCGCATGGTCGCGCCGGTGCTCGAAGAGATCGCGAACGAGCAGGGTGATCGGGTAAAGATCGCCAAGCTCGACGTCGACGCGAATCCGATCACGGCCGGTCGGTTCGGCGTCCGCGCGATCCCCACGATGATCCTCTTCAAGAACGGCCGCGAGGCTCAGCGCGTCGTCGGCTACGTGCCGAAGGAGAAGCTGCTCCAGCAGCTCCAGCCGCACATCGGGGCGACCGTCCAAAGCTGATCGTCCTGCGGCCGCGCGCATCGCTGTTCCACGCCGAAGGCGGCTGGTTCAGCGCGAACTGGCATTTCAGCTTCGACCAGTACTCGGACGAGGCGAACATGGGGATCGGTGACCTCCGCGTCTTCAACGACGATCGTCTGGTACCCGGGGCAGCGTGGCCGATGCATCCGCATCGCGACATCGAGGGCATCACCTACGTCGCCGAGGGCACGTTCGAGCACGCCGACTCGCGCGGGAACGGCGGGGTCTTGCCGCCGGGCTCGGTCCAGCGGGCGACACTCGGATCGGGCATGCAGCACAGCGAGCGCAATGGCTCGAAGACCGAGCCGATGCGCTTCATCCAGATGTGGATCATGCCCGCACGCCGCGCGCTCGAGCCTTCGATCGAGCAGCGCTCGTTCACGGCCGAGTCACGTCGCAACGTGCTGAAGCCCGTGCTCGTCCCGGCCGAGGGGTACGGACGCGACGGCGCGCCAGGGGCGGCCGACGCGGTCACCGTCCACCAGGACGCGGCGGTCTACGCAGGGCTTCTCGAGGCGGGGCGCTCGGTCACCCACGCCTTCCGCGCGGGCTTCGGCGGCTACCTCTTCGTCGTCCATGGATCGCTCGCGCGCCCGAAGCTCGACGAGGGCGGCGCCGCGAAGATCGTGGAGGAGCGCGAGCTCGTGATCGAAGCCGGTCCTGATGGCGCGGAGATCCTGCTCGTGGAGACTCGCCTGCACTAGCGCGCCGAAGCGCTGGCGTGCCGATTGCTGTCTCGCGACCCCGTGAGCGCGCCTCGCAACACCGCGGGCCACGCCCTCGTCCACGGTTGGAAGTGGCTCGACGGCTTCGCCAGCTTCTTTGGGGCGGTCGTCGGTGGCTTCTACAAGATCCCCGGCACCCGTCCGATCAAGACGCTCCTTCACGGCACGTGGCCGCTCGGCCACCCGCTCCACCCGATGATCACCGACCTCACCATCGGCGGCTACACGGCGACCGTCGCCGTTGACGTCCTTTATCTGATCACTCGCGAACCGGGTGTAGGCCACGCCGCCGACGTCCTCATCGTCGCGTCTTTTCTCACCTCGCTCCTCTCGATCGTGTCCGGCCTGACCGACTGGAACTCGACCTACAGCGAGGAGCGGCGGACCGGCATGCTCCACGGTCTGCTCATGGTCGTCGCCTCGCTCGGCTTCATCGCCTCGATCTGGCTGCGCGTCGCCGGCGCGGAGCAGCGGGACCTCGCGATCGCCGTCGGCATCGTCGCGTGGCTCGTCCTCATCGTGTCCAGCTACTTCGGAGGGGAGATGGTCTTCGGCTACGGCACCGAAGTGAACCGACAGGCGTGGGCAACGCCGCCGACGAAGTGGGAACGTCTCGACCTGAGCGAGTCGAGCCTCGACGACCGCAAACCGGTGGTCGTGAAGGCGAAGTCGGGGTACCCCGTCTTCGTGGTCAAGCTCGACGGCACCGTCTACGCGATGGGCAACACCTGTACGCACGCCGGCGGGCCGTTGAACGAGGGCAAATGGGTGGGCGGCGATCGGTGCGAGATCGAGTGCCCGTGGCACGCCTCTCGTTTCTGTGTGAAGGACGCGAAGGTGCACGGCGGCCCGGCGACGTTCTCGGAGGTGCGCTTCGAGGTGCGTGCGGCGGAGGGACGGATCGAGGTCCGCGCGCGCTGACCTCCGTAGACTGAGGTATTGGGTTTTTCCGCGGGCTCGCGAGAGAGTGCGCGTTTGCCGGTGCAGGCCGCGGTCTTCAAAACCGTTGACGGGGCGTAGCACGTTCCGTGGTGGGTTCGACTCCCATGCACTCTC
>VBFI01000078.1 GCA_005889275.1 Chloroflexota bacterium
GTCGAGGTCGGCCGCGAGCGCCTCGAACGCCGGCTTGAGAGCCGCGGCGGTGAACGGCTCGGCGAAACGGAGGATCACGGTCGTCCGTGCGAGCGCCTCGATCGTCGCCGCTCGATCCATCTTGTTCGGCACGAGGAGCGCAGCGTCGTAGACGAGCTCGTCCACGAAGAGGAAGGCTATTTGCTCCTCGGCCTCGCGGAGCGTCTTCATCCGCTCCTGGATGAGTGGCGCGACCTTGCGGAGCATCGCGCGGTCCCAGCCGGAGGGCACGAACGGCTCGAGCCGCCGGACCAGCTCATCGACGGAGAGCTTTCGGATCCAGACGCCGTTGAAGTAGTCGAGCCGGTCCTTGTCCCACTTGCCGCCGGCGCTTTGGACCTGCTCGATCTTCCAGATGCGGACCAGGTCGTCGGTCGAGAAGATCTCGTCCTCCGTCCCCGGAGACCAACCGACCAGCGCGAGGTAGTTGAGGAGCGCCTCCGGCAGGTAGCCCTCACGCTTGAACTCGGCGACCGCGGTCGACCCGTGCCGCTTGGACAATTTCTTGCCGTCGGCGCCGAGCACCGCCGGCACGTGGGCCATCGGCGGGACGGGCCAGCCGAACGCCCGATAGATGAGGAGATGTTTCGGCACCGAGGCGAGCCACTCCTCGCCGCGCATGATGTGGCTGATCGACATCGCGTGGTCGTCGACGACCACCGCGAGGTGGTAGGTCGGGAAGCCGTCCGACTTCAGGAGGACCTGGTCTTCGATCGTGCTCGCCTGCCACTCGATGCGGCCGTGCACGAGGTCGTCGATCGCAAGCGTGCCTTCGTCCGGCACCTTGAGGCGCACGACGTGGGACTCGGTCTTCGCGCGCGCGGCCGCCTCGGCCGGCGGGATGTTGCGGCAATGCCGGTCGTACCGGGTGAGCTCGTGCCGTGCTTCCTGCTGCCGCCGGACCTCGGCGAGGCGCTCCTTGGAGCAGAAGCAGAAGTACGCGGCGCCCTTGGCGATGAGCTCGGCCGCGTGCTCCTGGTAGAGGGGCAGGCGCTCCGATTGGATGTACGGCGCGTGAGGCCCGCCTTCGCGAGGGCCCTCGTTCCAGGTGATGCCGAGCCAGTGCAGCCCGTCGTAGATCGAGTCGATCGCCCCGGCGACAAGGCGCTCCTGATCGGTGTCCTCGATCCGCAGGATGAGCGTGCCGGCGCGCTGCAGGGCGAAAAGGTCGTTGTAAAGGATCGTGCGCACGCTGCCGATGTGGAGCTCACCGGTGGGGGAGGGCGCGAAGCGCAGCCGAACGCTCACCGCGAGGTCAGTTTAGGTCGGTATTCTTGTAGTGCATGGCTCTTCAGACGCGCCGCGACCGGCGCGAGAAACAGAAGCAACGGCAGAAGCAACGGCAGCGTCAGGCACCGTCGAGCCGGATGAACCAGCTCGTGATCGGCGTCGTCGCGGTCGGCGCGTTCCTGCTGGCGATCCTGGGGCTTCGCGCGGCCGGCGTGTTCGAGCCACCGCCCGCGGCCCTCGACCTGAGCGACTCCCGTTTCCAGGTCACCTCGGGGCAGACCATCGGGACGCTCGAGCCCGACATGGGAAACCCGCATATCCCGGTGGGTCAGCCCGGCCACTACAACACCGAGCCCCCGACCTCCGGAGAGCACTGGCTCTCGAGCGCGCCGGCCGCGCCGGCGCCGTGGGGGATCAAGGACGCCTGGCTGCCGCGTGAGGTCACGACCCACAACCTCGAGCACGGCGGGATCGTCATCGGGTACAACAACCTCTCGCCGGCCGAGGTCGATCAGCTGAAGAGCATCGTCCGCGCCCTGTCGAACGGGGCGTACCGCAAGATCATCCTGGAGCCATACCCGAGCCTCACCGACTCGAAGGTCGCGCTCACCTCGTGGCGCTGGCTCCTGAAGCTGCAGAGCGTGGACGACATCCAGGTCGTCCAGTTCGTTCGCGTGCACTACTCGGACCCCAACTACGCCCCCGAGGCTCAGGCCCAGTAAGGGGCTAGTCGCCCCAGTACCGCTCCTCTTTCCAAGGGTCCCCGCGGTTGTGATAGCCATTGCGCTCCCAGAACCCGGGCTTGTCGGTCGCGGAAAACTCGATCCCCCGAAGCCACTTCGCGCTCTTCCAGGCGTAAAGCGGCGGGACCACGAGCCGAGCCGGCGCGCCGTGCTCCGCCGTGAGCGGCTCGCCGTTCGCGCGGAGCGCGATGAGGCAATCGTCGCGAAGGCAGTACTCGATCGGGATGTTCGCGGTGAAGCCCTGCTCGCTGTGCGCGATCACGAACTTCGCTTCGGGGAGAGGCTTGGCGAGCTCGACGATCTTCGAGAAGGGTATGCCTTCCCAGTGCTGATCGAGCCGTGACCAGGTCGTGACGCAGTGCATGTCCGCCGTGACCGCGGCCTTGTCGAGCTTTTGAAAGTCCACCCAGCTCAGCTTGAACTCGTTCAGGACTTTGCCGAAGACGCGGAAGTCCCACCGCGCGGGATCGAACCTCGGGATCGAACCGTAGTGGAGGACCGGCCACTTCTCGGTCAGGTACTGGCCGGGCGGGACTCGCGCGGCCTTCTCCGCTGGAAGCTCGCTCTTTTTCGTGAAGCTCCTCACCTCAGTCCAATCCCGCGGCGCGGCGGAGCATCTTGAACGTGTAGATGCCCGTGTCGTGGCCGTCCCCCCACTCGGGAGTCAGCCCGTACCGGCCCACCGCGTACACCTCGTTCAGAGTGGTCTGTGCCTCGCTGAACTTCGTGTTGGCGTTCACGTTGCCCGCGAAGGCGCCTTCGCCCGAGCAATACGCGCACGGGCACGCTCGCCGAAGCGGGTCCCACTCGTACTCGGTGACCTTGCCGTCGTCCCAAGTGATGCGGAACACGCGCTCGGCGGGCGAGATCGCCCACTCGCTCGGCCGATGGAAGACATCCGCCACTCCCTCGATGATAGGGACGTGAGCGCCACGCTGGATGACTTCCGAAGGATCGAGATGCGCGTCGGGCGCATCGTGGAGGTCGAGGAGTTCCCCGAGGCGCGGAATCCGTCCTACAAGCTGCTCATCGATTTCGGGCCGCATGGCAAACGGAAGTCTTCCGCGGCGGTGCGACGCTGGTATGACAAGGACGCGCTCCGCGGCCGGCTGGTCGTCTGCGTGACGAACTTCCCGCCGCGACGGATCGCGACCTTTGACAGCGAGGTGCTCACGCTCGGCGCGATACAGGCGGACGGCCGCGTGGTCCTGCTGGAGCCGGATCGGGACGCCGAGGTCGGGAGCCCGATCGGCTGACTAGCGCGCCGTGATCACCAGGCGAAGAAGATGAGCCGGTCCGGCGGCCAGAACCGCAGGATGACCTTGCCGATGATGTTCGCGTCGGGGACCGGCCCGAACGTGCGCGAATCAGACGAGAAGAGGCGGTTGTCACCGAGGACGAAGATCTCGCCCGGCGGGACCGTGAACGGGTACGTGATCCGCGGGGCCTGCGGCTGCGTCTCGCCGTGGGCCAGCCCAGGGAAGTCGACGAGCTTTCCGTTCACGAACACGCTCCCGTTCCGAAGATCGATGGTCTCTCCCCCCAGGGCGACGACGCGCTTGACGTATGGGATGGTCGCGTCGGTCGGCGGGTTGAACACGATGATGTCGCCGCGCTGCGGCGTCCCGAAGCGGTAGTCGAGCTTGCTCACCAGAACGCGGTCGTTCTGCAGCAGCGTCGTTTCCATAGAGCGTTGCCGTACCTCGGTCACCTGAACGACGAACAGGTTGAGGACGACGGAAATGACGACCGCGAGCGCGAGCGCCTGGACGATCTCGAGAATCGCGCGCCACGAAAAAGGCGGTTCCCCGATGGGTTCGTCGTAGGCGGGAGGGGTGACCGTCTGGGGAGTTGCCAACTCAACATCAGTGTACGGAGTGGACCGGGCGGCTCTTCGAGGCGGCGTGTCAAACGAGGAACAGCGGGTTTGGGTCGGTGATTAGAGTGGCCGCGTGGCCGAACCTGAGATTCCGCACGTGAAGGCGACGACACCGCGGATGCCGCTCGACGAAACGACCTGGCGCGCGCATGCGGGCGATTGGATCGCCGTGCAAGGTGGTGACATCGTCGCGTCGGGCGAGACCTATTACCAGACGCTGACCGCGATGGGCGAAGCCGGCATCCCCGACCCGGAGGACTGCGACTTCGTCGCCTGGGTGCCGGAGGACGACCGCGCGAAGTTCGAGAGGTGGCACACCCGTGTCCGCGCGGCCCACCTCGAGTTCCGCCGCCGGCTGCGCGGCTAGCTCGGCAGGCGCCCCCAGAGGACCCGCGCGACCGCTACTGGCTCGTGACGGTCCAGTCGTTCGGGATCACGTGCACCCACGTTTGTCCGGGGTCCAGGACGATGCGCTCGCCGGACTGATTCTTGAAGACGAATGGATCGGTCTCGGTCGCGCGGGACCAGGTGCCGTCCTGGCGTAGGCCGTCGCGGAAGACGCTCGCCGCGCCCGTGCCGGTGAGGCGCATATCGTGGGCGTGGGACCCGGCCGCATCGACGATTTGCGCCACCTCCCAGATCTCTGTCTGAACGATGACGACGTTCGCGGCCGCGACCGGCTGACTGTTCGCGGCGTCGACATCGCGCACGGCCTTACTCCCGGCGTTTTGCCAACGCGCATACGTTCGCGATTTCTCGTCGAACTTGTACTGGACGCGCGAGCTGTCCTCGCGGTACGGGATCGTGAGCTCCGTCGCGGGCAGCGCCCCGATCATCCCGCCGATCGTCGGTGCGTGATCGGGATCCGCAAAGAAACCCCACCCGGGAACGGCCTGCGGGTCATCGGCGCCCTTCGCGGCGATCGCCTGCCGCATCGCCGTGGCGCTCGTGAACATGTTGTACGGGCCCGGCCGGAAGTTCACGCGGTAATAACCGCCCGTGTAGTCCGCCGAGAGATCGACGTACTTGCCCGCGGACGCGTCACCCTGGATGAGCGGCATCTCGTAGGCCGAGGTGCCGGAGTACACGAGGGCGCCGCGCACCATCGGCGTGAGCGACCGGTCGGCGAGCCGCGCGCTTCGGATGTTCCCGATCGTCGAGGCGTCCTGTGACTGGAACACAGCCGCGAGCCGCGTGACGTAACCCTCGACCAGGATCTCGAAGACCATGTCGGCCTGGGTGATGCCGTAGTGCGGGCGCGCATCCGGGACGTTGTCGATCTTCACCACGAGCGGCCGCTTGTCGACGGCGCCGACCTTCGCCGGCTTCCCGGTCAACGGCCAGCACTCCTGGCACGGCGCGGCGGGATCGAGCGTGGCCGCGGGCTTCGGCACCGGGGTGTACGTCGCGACGGCGAGAGGCTCGCTCGAGGACGAGGGCGTGGCCGCGGGTGCCGAACATGCCGCGAGGAGAGCGAGGACCGCGGCGAGCGCGCACCAACGAACGGCCGACTCACCCTTCCGCATTCGGTGGCAACTCTAGCGATGTCGCTCGTGTTCTCATAGAGGCGGACGTGCGACGCCACGGTCGCACGGCATCGCTCACGCGCGTTTGGTGAGGCCGAGCCAGCGCTCCAGCTGCCGGAGGGCCTGCCCGAGTCGCTCCTGACGAGAGGCTTCGACGGGCAAGAGGTACACGCCTTTCAGCGTCGCGACGATGAGCGCGGCCGCATCGTTCGGATCGAGGTCGCGATCGATCGATCCATCCTGCTGTGCGCGCCGGATCAGCCCTCGGATCGTCGCGTGCCACTGCTGGTCGGTCTCCCGAACGATCGCGGCCATCGTCTCGTCGCGCGCGGCGCGAAGCGCGAGCTCGCCCATCACCGCGAAGAGCTCGGGCTCCTCACGGCCGAGCCGACGAAGTCCATCGAAATGCGCCTTGAGCAACGTCGTGGTGCGTCCGCTTGGAACGAGCGTCGTCCGGAACCGACTGAACGCATGGCCGACGACGGCCCGCACCAGCGCCTCTTTCGTGGGGAAGTAGTAGTGGAGCGTCGCCACGTTGATCTTCACCGCTCCCGCGATATCGCGCGTCCGCAGTCCCTCGAAGCCACGCTCCGCGAGCAGGCGGTACGCCGCCAGCACGAGCGCTTCGCGGCGAGGCTCAGCCTTCGGCGCTCTCGCTTGACTTTCCATCAATCAGATGATGGAATACTCGCACAAGTTCCTCTGGAGGTCCACAGATGACCCAGAACATATCGCGTCCCGTCCGCACCCAGCGCGCTCCCGTGGCGAACGTGTTCGGTCCCCTGGCGAAGATCCTGAATCCATTGGTTGCGCGTGTCGCGGGAAGCCGCTTCATCCCGCTCTGGGCCGTCGTTCGTCATCGCGGCCGCCGCTCAGGGCGCGCCTTCGCAACGCCGGTCGCGGTCGCCTGGACCGATGAGTTCCTCGCCATCCCGTTGCCCTTCGGCAGTGGCGCCGATTGGTGCAGAAACGTGCTCGCCGCCGGCGGCTGCGTCGTCCGGTGGAGAGGAGCCGAGCGCGAGATGCGCGAGCCCGAGGTCGTGGAGGGCGAGGCCGGAGCTCGCATGTTCAACCCGGTGGAGCGCTGGTTCCTCACTGCGCTCGGCATACGCGCCGTTCTGCGCTTGCGCTTCGCCTAGCGAGGCCTTCCTCGGCCTCTGTGACCTTCGCGACAGAGTGGCCTTCGCCATTGACGCGCCGGAAATAGCGGCCGCATCCTCAACGTTACCGCCAAAACGGAGGTTCGATGAACCAGCCCCCGCGCAATCCCTGGCCCGCGCTGCTCGTGATCTGCCTTGGCTTCTTCATGATCATGCTCGACACCACGATCGTGTACGTGGCGACGCCGAGCATCCTCACCAGTCTTCAAACGTCTCTCGATTCGGTCCTCTGGGTATTCAACGGATATCTCCTCGCGTACGCCGTCTTGCTCATCACCGCCGGCCGCCTCGGCGATCTCTTCGGGCCGCGCAATCTCTTCGCGGCGGGACTCGTCGTGTTCACCGCCGCGTCCGCGCTCTGTGGCCTGTCCGCCGACGCGAACCAGCTCATCGCCTGGCGGGTGCTACAGGGGATCGGCGGCGCGCTCATCGCGCCGCAGTCGCTCGCCGTGCTCACCTCGATCTTCCCGCGCGAGCGCATGGGCGCCGCGCTCGGTGTATGGGGCGCGGTCATCGGCGTTTCGACGGTCGCCGGGCCGACCCTCGGCGGATTCATCGTGACGAACTTCGACTGGCGCTGGATCTTCTTCGTGAACGTGCCGATCGGGATCGTCGCCCTTCTCGGCGCGTTCCTGATCGTGCCGGACGTCCGACCGGGCCGTGCGCACCGCTTCGACGTGGTCGGCGTGGTGCTCTCGGGTCTCGCGCTCCTCGCGATCGTGTACGCGCTCATCGAGGGGCAGCGCTACGAATGGGGGACGATCACCGGCTTCGTCTCGATCCCGCTGCTGCTCGTCGTGGGCTTCGTGCTCCTCGCCCTCTTCGTGCTGTGGGAGCGTCGCCAGGACGAGCCACTCGTTCCGCTTCGGCTGTTCCAGCACCGCAACTACACGCTCATGAACTGGACTGCCCTCGCGGTCGCGTTCGCGATGCAGGGGATCTTCCTGCCGTTCACGATCTACCTGCAGTCGGTGCTCGGGATGTCGGCGCTCTCCGCCGGCTTGACGGTTGCTCCGCTGTCGCTCGTCTCGATGGTGGTCGCGCCCTTCTCGGGGCGGCTCGTCGACCGATTCGGCGGCAAGTACTTCCTCATGACCGGTCTGGTCCTCTTCGCGACCGGCACCGGCCTCCTCTTCTGGCTGGCGTCGCCTGACTCGAGCTGGCAGACATTCGTGCCGCCACTGATGCTCGCCGGCCTCGGGATGGGCTGCGTCTTCGCCCCGATGACGACGATCGCGATGCGCGACGTCACCCCGCGCGAGACCGGCGCCGCGTCCGGCGTCTTCAACACGATGCGCCAGCTCGGCGCGGTCGTCGGCAGCGCCGTCATCGGCGCCGTGCTGCAGGCGCAGCTCGCCATCGATCTCCCGGCGGAGGCGTCGTCGGCCGCGTCTGGTTTGCCGGCGCAGTTCCGCGATCAGTTCGTGAGCGGGTTCGCGCAAGCTGCGCGTGGCGGCTTCCAGGTCGGAGTCGGCCAGACGGGCGGCGCGCAGCTTCCGCCGAACCTACCCGCTCAGGTGGCCGCGCAGATTCAGGCGATCGCCCGCGCCGTGTTCGAGCGAGGTTTCGTCGACGCGATGCGTCCCTCGGCCGTGGTCGCGATCGTCGTGCTTCTCGTGGCCGCGGCGGGCTGCGCGTTCATCGTGACGAGTCGGCGGCCCGCGCCGGCGGCAGAGCGGGTCATCTTGGCAGCGGCCGACTAACCCCGCGCGGGGCGTGCCGCGCTACGCGATCGGACGGAGCGCGGCCGGCGGCATGGCGACCCCACGCGCGCCCTGCACGTCGACGAAGATCCCCTGTCGCGTGCGCGCGATGCGGATCATGACGGCGGTGCAGGCCGGGCACCGGAGGACGATCCCTGGCCCACGCGTGTACGCGACCAGTCCTGCGAGCGGGGCGACATTCCCGCAGCTCGCGCACTCGCCGGGTGTCGCGGTCATCTCCTCGCCGAAGGCGTCGACGAGCGAGCCGGCGACCGCGTTGCCGTCGAGCACGAGGTCCTGCAGCGGGTCGTCGGTCACGGCCCCGACGGTCCGAATCGCTCTGTCCGGATGCGGTCTGCACTGAGCCCGGCCCGCTCGAGTCCGTCCGCGGCCGTCTCGACGAGCGCGGTCGGGCCGCAGACGAACGCAAGGACGTTCCGACCGAGCGGCTTCGCCACCTCGGCGAGCATACGGTCGTCGATTCGCCGCGTGTACCCGGTCCATCCCGCCGGCTGCGACCGCGTGAGCGTGTGGAACACGCCGACGCCGTCCTTCGCGAGGACCTCCAGCTCGTCACGGTAGATGACGTCGTCGAACGTGCGCGAGCTGTAGAGCAGCCGCGCGGGGACGTTCGCGCGCGAGGCGGCGCGGTGTCGGAGCATCGCCATCAGCGGGACGACGCCGGATCCGCCGGCGACGAGGAGGAGCGGGCCGCCGCTCGCCGCGTCCCATACGAAGTAGCCGCCGATGGGTCCGCGCACCTCGAATCGGTCGCCGACCACGGCGATGTCATCGAGAAAGGGCGAGACCTCGCCCTCGCCAATGCGCTCAACGGTGATGTCGATCACCCCGGCGCGCTCAGGCTCCGACGCGACCGAGTAGCTGCGCTGGGCTGAGTAGCCGTCCTCGGCGGTGAGCCGGATGTCGTAGTGCTGCCCCGCGCGGTGGGGCGTCCAGCTCGGCAGCGCGAGCGTGAGCGTCTTCACATTCGGCGTCTCCTGCCGCGTCGCCTTGACCGTGGCGATCTGCCAGTCGAGGGTGCGCGTCACGATCGCCGGCCGCGGCCATCAGTCACCCGAGTAGCGCTCCTCCTTCCATGGATCGCCGTGGTTGTTGTAGCCGAGCGACTCCCAGAATCCCGGCCGGTCGTCGGCGAGGAAGCGCAGCCCGCGGACCCACTTCGCGCTCTTCCAGAAGTACAGGTGCGGGACGACGAGCCGAGCCGGGCCACCGTGCTCCGGAGCGAGTGGCTTCCCCTCATACGCGTACGCGACGAACGCCTGCCCGTTGATCAGATCCGGGATCGGCAGGTTCGTGGTGTAGCCGCCGTCGGAGAACGCGACGACGAAGCGCGCCCGCGGGTCGAGCTCGACGTGCTCGAGCAGCACGTCCGCGGAGACTCCGCGCCAGTGGGTGTCGAGCTTCGTCCATTTCGTGACGCAGCTGATGTCCTTCAGGAACTCTTGCGCGGGAAGAGCCTGGAACTCGTCCCAGGTCCACTGCGCGGGCTCCTTCACCAGGCCTTCGATGCGGAACGACCACTTCCGTAGGTCGGTTCGTGGCGTCGGCCCGGCGGAGAGGACGGGGAAGTCGCTCACCAGGTGCTGCCCGGGCGGGACTCGATCGGCCGCGGACCCTGCGTCCTGGCGCTTGCCGACGAAGCCGCGCGTCACGAAGCGGTCGGCCACGGTAGGCGGAGCCTAGCCCGAACCGAGCGCCGCGTACGTCACCGTCACGTTGAACTGCCGGCACCACACGACGAGGCTCCGGACCGAAGCGAGGTCAACGCTCGCCGGGATCGCGTAGTTGAACGAGCCGTTCGTGGCTCTCAGCTTGCCGAGGTCGACGAACGCGCCGGGCTTTCCATCCGTGCGGTCGGAGAGGTAGACGTACATGTCGGGCGCGCCGGCGATGTCCACGTCCTCGAAGCGGACGAAGCGCTCGCTCCCGACCCTCACAATACGGATCGCGCCGCTGCCATAGTCGGCGACGCTGATCCGAACGAGCCTGCCCTGGAGCAGCGTCTCCGCGGCCACCGACGCCGTGCCGGCGCTCGCGGCCGGGCCGCTCGCCGCCGCCGATACCGGTGTCGCCGTCGGGAGATCCTCGACGAGCGTCGAGCGGACGAGCTGCGGAACGATGACGTACGCGACCACCGGCACCGCGGCCGCGGCGACGAGGGCCGCGAGCGCGGTCGCGGCGAGCCGTGGGTGCCGGCGCAGGGCGATCATCCCGCCCATTCTCGCGCGCGGCATCATTTGCGCGGATGCCCGTCACGCGCCCGTCGAAACACCCGACCGCCTCTCGGCTCGGCGCGATCGCGCGCCGATTGCTGGAGGCCTCGACGCTCTGCGCCATCGCGACGGTCTCCCCGGACGGTAGGCCGCACATCAACACCGCCTATTTCGCGTGGGGCCCCGGCTACGAGATCGTCTGGCTCTCGGCGCCCGAGGCGAGGCACTCGCGGAACGTCAGGGCGGCGGGCGCGGCTGCGATCGCCGTGTTCCGCTCGACGCAGACGTGGGGCGGGAGCGATCGCGGGATCCAGCTCTTCGGGCGTGCTCGCGAGCTCCGCGGTCGCGACGCGCTCGATGCTGAGCGTCTCTACGCGGCGCGCTTTCGTTCGTACGACGCGGATCTCGATGCGTATCGTTTCTACCGGTTGCGGACCAACCGGATGAAGCTCTTCGACGAGCGCGTGCTCGGCGGCGGCACCTTCGTCACCGTTCGGGTCGGCCCGAGCGGCCGGATCGCATGGGAACGCACCGAGCGCTACGTGGGCGGGGAGTAGATGCGACGGATCGGCCACCGCGGCGCGAAGGGGCACGTGGCCGAGAACACGATCGCCTCCTTCCAGAAGGCCTTCGAGCTTGGCTGCGATGAGGTCGAGACCGATGTGTGGCTCACTCCGGAGGGGCGCCTCGTCATCTCACACGACGCGCCGCCGGCTGACGCGAAGCTCACGCTTTCGGAAGTGCTCGACTTCTGCCGCGGCAAGATGGCCGTGAACGTCGAGCTCAAGGCGGAGGCCAGCGAGAGCCGGGCACGCGACACCGGCGCGCGGGTCGCGGCGGCGCTGCGCGACGAGAAGGACGCCTACGTCTCGAGCTTCTGGTGGTCAGCGCTCGAGGCCGCGCGCAACGCGGTGCCGCCGGTGCGGCGCGCATTCCTCTTCTCCGACGCGCCGGAACGCGAGGCGCTCATCCAGAGCGCGCGCGGATTACGTCTCTGGGCGTTGCACCCGAACCGCGCGTACGTGACGCCCGAGCTCGTTCGCGACGCTCATGCGGCGGGGCTCCGGGTCAACGTCTGGACCGTGAACGACCCGGCGGAGGCGACCCGCCTTCGCGAGTGGGGCGTCGACGGGGTCATGTCCGATTACCCGGAGCGCGTCCCGAAGGAATAGGCGCGGCCCATCCGCGCGAGCGCTCCACCGCGCGGAGCCAGCCGCCGTAAAGCGTCTCGCGCTGGTCGGCCGGCATCGCCGGCTCGTACCGTGTCGCGACCGCGCGGCGGGCGCGAAGGTCGTCGAGCGAGCGCCAGACGCCCGCGCCGAGCCCCGCGAGGAATGCCACGCCGAGCGCGGTGGTCTCACGGACCGCTGCCACCTCGACGGGGACTCCGAGGACGTCCGCCTGGAACTGCATGAGGAACCGGTTCACCGTGCCGCCGCCGTCGACCCGGAGCACCTCGATCGGCTGGCCCGCCGCGCGCATGGCTTCGACGAGATCGCGCGTCTGGTACGCGATGCTCTCGAGGGTCGCGCGCACGAGGTGGGCGCGCGTCGTCGCCCGCTCGATCCCGATGAGCAGCCCGCGCGCGTAGGGATCCCAGAGCGGCGCGCCGAGGCCGGTGAACGCGGGGACGAGATAGACGTTGTCGTTGCCGCGCAGGGTCGCCGCGAGCGCTTCGGTCTCGTCCGCGTTCGCGATGATCCCGAGTCCGTCGCGGAGCCATTGCACCGCGGCTCCGGTGACGAAGGCACTTCCCTCGAGCGCGTACCGCGTGCCGTCGCCGATGTCCCAGGCGAGCGTCGTCAGGAGTCCGCCCGCGGCGGGCGCAGGGCGCGGCCCGGTGTTCGCGAGGAGAAAGCATCCCGTCCCGTAGGTGTTCTTCGCTTCGCCGGGGGCGAAGCACGCCTGCCCGAACAGCGCGGCCTGCTGGTCTCCGGCGATCCCGGCGATCGCGACCGCCGCGCCGAAGTGGACCGGATCCGTCTCGGCGACACGGGCGCTCGAGCCGACGACCCCGGGAAGCATGGGGCGGGGGATGTCGAGCGACGCGAGGAGCTCGTCGTCCCAGCGGCGGCGGTGGATGTCGAAGACGAGCGTGCGCGACGCGTTCGAGACGTCGGTCACGTGCGTTGCCCCGTGCGTCAGCTTCCATACGAGCCACGTGTCGACCGTTCCAAAGAGCAGCTCGCCCGCCTCCGCGCGTTTTTGCGCGCCGGGCACGCGGTCGAGGATCCAGCGGATCTTCGTGGCGGAGAAGTACGGGTCGATCACGAGACCGGTCCGCTCGCGGACGAGCCGCTCGAGGCCGCGCGCCCGCAGGCCGTCGCAGATCGCGGCGCTCGCGCGGCTCTGCCACACCACCGCGGGATGGATCGGTCGCCCCGTCGCGCGCTCCCACACCACGGTGGTCTCACGCTGATTAGTGATGCCGATCGCGGCGATGTCCCGCGCGATCACGTGCGCCGCGGCCATCGCCTCACGCGCCACAGCTACCGTCGTCGCGAAGATCTCCTCGGGATCGTGTTCGACGTGGCCCGACGCTGGATAGTGCTGCGCGATCTCGCGGTCGCCGCTGCCGCACACCCGGGCGGTCTCGTCGAAGACGAGCGCGGTGGATCCGGTGGTGCCCTGATCGAGCGCGAGGACGAAGCTCACGGCTCGCGCGTGCTGAAGCGACGCATCGGCTCGATCTCCGCCCGGTAGCGCTCGACCTCGGCCTTCTGCCGGCCCGCGTCCCAGCCGAGGAGCCCGCCCATCCGCGCGGCGACGTCGTCGATGCAGTCCAAACCCTGACAGGCGGTCAGCCCGAGCGTCGTCCGGCGGAGCAGCACGTCGCCGAGCGTCTGGGCCCATTCCACGGTGACGGCATGAGCGATCTCCGCGGTAACGCCGCGGTGATGCGGGCAGAGCGGCGCGCGGAGCGCCGGATCGCTCCCGGCGAGCGCCAACACATCGGCCGCCCGGGTGCCGTACACCGGCCAGAGCTCGGCGAGCGCCTCGTCGGGCGCCGCCACTGGGCCTTCGCCCGGCCGTGGCCGCGCACCCGGAAGGAGCGTCGTGGCGGTGGTGCTGGCCGCGCTCCGTCCGAGCCGGCGCAATACGGCGTCGGTCGTCTCCTCGGCGATGTCGCGGTAGGCGGTGATCTTTCCGCCCACGACCGAGAGCACGCCGCGCGTCCCGTCGCGCTTCTCGTGGTCGTAGAGCGCGTGCTTGCGCGAGACCTCGCTCTCGCGAACGCCTTCCTCGCGCACGAGCGCGCGCACGCCTGCCCAGGTGAAGTGGATCTCGTCGAAGGGCGCGTTCGGAAAAGCGCGGTGCGCCGCCTCGCGCAGGTAGCGAACGTCGTCCTCGGTCGCGGCGGCATCCCCAGGATCGCCGACGTAGTCGGTGTCGGTCGTGCCGACGATCGTCCCGTCGAGCCACGGCAGGACGAAGAACAGCCGGCCGTCCTGCTGCGCGAAGAGCACATGCGCCTGCTGGGTCGCGTGCGGCGTCACGAGGTGGATGCCTTTGGTGAGCCGCAGCAGCGGCTTCGCGCCATCGCGGAGCGGCTCGAGCGTGCGATCGAGCCAGGGACCGGTCGCGTTCACGGTGAAGCGAGCGCGGATCTCGATGCCTTGCCCGCTCAGACGGTCGCGCACCACCGCCCCGGTCACCGCGTCGCCGTCGCGGAGGTACGCCACCGCTTCGGCATGGTTGAGCACGACCGCGCCGTGCTCGGCCGCGTCGATGACGTTCTCGATGACGAGCCGCTCGACGAATGGGACCTGGGCGTCGTAGAAGCGCCACGCGCCGGCGAGCCCCTCCGGTGCGAGGTTGGGCTCGGCGGCGAGCGTCGCATCGCGGTCGAGGTACTTGCGCTTCGGGAGGCTCTTGTCGAGCGAGAGCGCGTCGTAGAGCTGCATCCCGATGCGCAGCTTGAATTGGTACCAAAGGCTCGGGCGATACAGCGGCAGGAGGAACGGGAGTGGGAACACCAGATGCGGCGCGATGCCGAGCAGGATCTCTCGCTCGCGCATGTCGCTGCGGACGAGGCCGAAGTCGAAGAGCTCGAGGTAACGGAGGCCCCCGTGGATCAGTCGGGTGGGACGCGAGCTCGTGCCGGACGCGAAGTCGTTCTGTTCGACCAGCGCGACGCTGAGGCCGCGGAGAGCGGCGTCGCGCGCGATCCCCGCGCCGATGATCCCGCCCCCGATGACGAGGAGATCGGCGGTGCGGCCGGCGAGCGACCGCACCGCCTCGTCTCGTGTGCTTAAGGCTTGTTGGCCTTGTTGTAGCTGTCGATCTGCGTGTTCATCTCGGTCACGGCCGAGTCGAGAGCGGCCTGCGAGGTCTCCTTGCCCAGGAGGACCGACTCGATCATCTTCTGCGTTCGCGCGCGGGCCTGTGGCATCACGCCGAGGACCGCGCCGTTGGTGAAGCGGTTCTGCGGCGAGTCGCGGATCTCGTTGATGGCCGTGAGGAACTGCGGGTATTTCGTCGACCAGTCCTTGCTCGGACCTTCGTTGTACGCGGACTTGCGGATCGGGTAGTAGCCGGTGTCCGCCTGCCACTGGGCCTGCACCGCCGGGGTCATCGCGTATTTCACGAATTCCCACGCGGCCTGCTGCTCGTCGACGGGCCGGCTTTTCATGATGTAAAGCGACGCGCCGCCGATGATGTTCCCACCGTCCTTCGGCTTGGCGTCGGGGCGCGGATAAAGGCCCGTGCCGACCTCGAACTTCGCGGTGTTGATGTGCCCCCGCAGGCGGGCGGTGCTCTCGATGTACATGGCGCTCTTCCCGGCATCGAATGCGTTCGCCGCGCCGTTGTTGTCGATGCCCGGGTTGTAGAAGTAGCCGCCGTCGAGGCCGGCCTTCCACCAGTCGAGGATCGCCTTGCCCTGCGCGTTGTTATAGACGACCTTCGTCGCGCGGTTGTCGCGGCCGTTGCCATTGTCGGCGTAGGGCGAGGCGGAGGTCGCGAGCAGCTGCTCGAAGAGCCAGCCGTAGATCGACGGACCGAACCCGAATCGCACGGTCTGTCCGCTCGCGTCCTTCTTCGTGAGCTTCTTGGCCGCGTCCGCGACCTCGGTGAAGGTCTGCGGAGGCTTCGTCGGGTCGAGGCCGACCTCTTTGAAGGCGTCCTTGTTGAAGTAGAGGATCGCCGACGACGCGTTGAAGGGCATGCTCTGGAGCTTGTCCTGGTACTTGTAGTAGTTGATGACCGCGGGCTCGAAGTCCGCGGTGTCGAACTTGTCCCGGTCGATGAACGCCTGCATCGGAACGACCTGGCCGCTGTCGTACATGTACCGCTGGCCGATGTCGTAGACCTGCACGAGCGCTGGTGCCGCGTTCGACGCGAGCGCGGTGTTCAGCTTCGCCAGCAGGTCGTCATAGGTTCCCTGAAAGACCGCTTCGACCTTGGTGTTGCTCTGGCTCTTGTTGAAGCCGTCGACGATCTTGTTGAGGGCGTCGCCGTTGACGCCGGACATCGCGTGCCACCACACGATCTTCGCGGCGGGCTTGACGTCCTTGCCGGGCGCCTGCGCGCTCTCGTCGGTGGTGCCACCGCCGCCGCCCGTGCCCCCGCCACCGCAGGCCGCGACGACCGAGAGTGCGAGCGCGAATGCTGCGAACTTCCGCATCGTGCCCTCCATGCCTTTCCTACCCCTTGACCGCACCGGCGGTCAGCCCGCGAATGAGCTGACGCTGGCCCAGGACGAGGAGCGCCAGCGTCGGTACCGCGACCATGATGACACCCGCCATGATGAGGCCCCACCTGAGCGTCTCCTCATCACGGAGCTGCGCGATCCCGACCTGGGTCGTGCGCATGAGCGTCTGGTTCGTAATGAGCAGCGGCCAGAAGTACTGGTTGTACGTCGAGAGAAAACCGTAGATCGCGACGGTCCCGAGCGCGGGACGCGCGAGCGGGATCACCATCGTTCTGAGGAAGCGAAGCGACGACGCGCCGTCGATGCGCGCCGAATCCCACAGCTCCCGCGGGATCTGCAGGAACGCCTGTCGCAGCAGGAACGTCCCGAATGCCGTCGCCATGAACGGGACCGCGAGTCCCTGATACGAGTCGAGCCATCCGAGCGACCGGATGGTCATGTAGTTCGGGATGATCGTGGCCTCCCACGGGATCATCAGCGTGCTCAGGAAGACGAAGAAGAGGAGGTTCCGTCCTCGAAAGACGAGGAACGCAAAGGCGTACGCGGCGAAGCTCGCGGTGAGCAGCTGGCCGATCACCACGGCCGTCGAGACGATGAAGCTGTTGAGGAGGTATCGGCCGATTGGGATGCTCGCGAGCACCGCCGCGTAGTTGTCGAGGTTCGGTGCTTTTGGGAAAAGCGGCGGCGGGAATGTCGCGATCTCGGACGCGCCCATGAACGAGTAGGAGAGCGCGAGCAAGAGCGGGAACGCGATGAGCACCGCCGTTACGCCGAGGAGCGCGTACGCGCCGGCCGTACGCGGGCGCAGCGGACGCCTCACTGGTAATGCACCCGTCGCTCGATGAAGCGGAACTGGATCACCGTGAGGCACAGCACGAGCACGAAGAGCACGACCGACTCGGCGCTGGCGTAACCGAACTGGAAGTTCTGGAACGCGTCGAGGTAGATGCTGTACACGAGCGTGCGCGTCGCGTCGACTGGCCCTCCGCGCGTCAGGAGATGGATCTGCGTGAAGACCTGGAGCACGCCGACGGTGTCGACCACCAGCAGGAAGAAGAGCGAGGGGGAGACCATCGGCACGGTGATCCGGGAGAACATCCGTAGACCGCGCGCGCCGTCGAGTCGCGCGGCCTCGTAGATCTCTTCGGGAATTCCCTGAAGCCCGGCGAGCAGAACGATGATGTTCGTGCCGAGCGTGAGCCAGATCGTCGTCACTGAGACCGCGACGACCGCGATCCCCGGCTGGATAAGCCACTCCGGCCCGCGAATGCCGACGAGCGACAGCACGTAGTTCAGCAGACCGAGGCTTGGGTTGAAGAGCAGGTTCCAGATGAGCGCGCCGACCGCGGCCGAGATCGCGATCGTGCTCGCCATCATCGTGCGGAAGAGGTTGATTCCGCGGAGGCGCTGGTTGAGCAGAACCGCGAGCACGAGACCGAGCGCGATGCCGACCGGGACGGTGTAGAGCGCGAAGAGTCCCGTTGCCACGAGGCCGGACTGGAAGGTCGGCGAGGTCATGAGACCGATGTAGTGATCGATGCCGTTGAAGGTCGTCGCCTGTCCGGTGACTCGCGTGTTGAAGAGGCTCAGGTAGAAGGTCCGTCCGAGCGGGATGAAGACGAAGACGGCGAAGAGCACGAGTGAGGGGGCGAGATACACCAGGCCCTCGCCGAGCGAGCGGATGTCCCGGGCCGTCCAGCGCATCACGTCGCGGCATCGTACAGAACGCGGCGTGCGCGACGACGGGTGCTAGCCGCGACCTCCGCGGGCCTGCCGCGCGCGCTCTTCGGTTCGCTTCTTGTTCGAGCCACCGCGCTGGTCGCGGGCCTTCTCGCCGAGGCGCTTCGCGGTTTCGTTGCCGCCGTGGGTGGGCGCCTGGCCCTTCTCGTTCCGCGGGGTCTTCTTGTTCATGCGGACCTCCAACGCGATGGTCGCAAATCTCGGCGACGCCCGCTAGGGTCGCGGCGTGCTTCTTCCCGATCCTTCAATCGACGTTCATCTCCTCGGCGCCTTCGTCGCACGAGAGTTTGGCGCCGCGGATGCCGAGCTCACCTTCATGCCCGTCGGCGGCGACAGCTGGTCGTACCGAGCTGGACCGTGGTGGGTCAGCGTGCGGCGCGACCGCCAGGGCCACGCTCCGGCCGCGTACGAGGCGGCGCGCGAGCTGCGCGACGCCGGGTACGAGTTCGTCGCGGCGCCCGTGCGCGGTCGCAGCGGACATGTCGTCAACTCGGTCGGTGGCCGCCCGGTTGTGGTCACGGAATATGTGGAAGGGAGGACGAGCTTTCCGGACGGTCTCCCGCGCGAGCAGCTGCGCGCTCTCGCGGGTGCGGTGGACTCGCTACACGCCGCGACCGTGAAGGC
>VBFI01000154.1 GCA_005889275.1 Chloroflexota bacterium
GTTCGTCTTCGGGATGATCACTCCCTGCCGTCCGGTCAGTCCCCGGACCTTGCACACGGCGAAGTGACCTTCGATCTTCTCGTTCACGCCACCGATCGCCTGAACATCGCCGCGCTGATCGACGGAACCCGTTACCGCGATGCCCTGATCGATGGGAAGGTCCGCGAGGCTCGAGAGCACCGCGTACAGCTCGGGACTGGAGGCGCTGTCGCCATCAACGCCCCCGTAGCTCTGCTCGAACGTCAGACGTGCGGTGAGCCCAAGTGGCTGTCGCTGCCCGTACTTCCCCAGAAGGTAGCCCTCGAGCGTGAGCACACCCTTGGTATGGCTTGGGCCCGAGAGGTGGATCTGGCGCTCGATGTCAACGACTTCCTCGAAACCAGGTCCGGTACGCGCGGTGATCCGCGTCGGACGAGCGAAGGCGTAGTCGCCCAGCTCGCGAACCGCCAGACCATTCACTTGCCCGACGACCTTCGAGTCCGTCTCGATCGCGATTACCCCTTCGTCGATCAGCCGCTGCATCTCCTCTTCGACGAGGTTGCTGCGCCGGCCGCGCGCTTCGAGCGCCGCGGTCACGTCGACCGCGCGGACGGTCTTCTTCGCACGTGCGCGCGCTGCCGCGTCGGCTTCGATGAGGAGCCCTTCCACAACGCCGAACTGGGCGGTGAGGCGATTGCGATCCTCAGCCAGGCGTGCTCCTTCTTCGATGACGCGCGCCACGGCGTCGGCCGAGAAGCGCAAGAGACCGTGCGTTCGGACGCTCCTCGCGATGAAGGAGGCGTATGCCTGGATTGCCGCAGGCGTCCGGTCCATGAATGTGGTGAACTCGGCCTTCACCTTGAACAGTCGCGCGAAATCTTCGTCACGGTTGCGAAGAAGCGCGTACAGCCTGGGATCGCCGATGAGCACGACGCGTACGCTCAGCGGGATCGGCTCGGGTTCGAGCGTGGCGACGGGAAGTGCGGCGTCCTGGTCGGGCGGATTCTCGATCGCCAGCGCGCACTCGCGCAGGGCACGCTCTACGGCGCGGTACGCCGATCGGTCTGCGAGTAGATCGCGCGCGTACATGACCAGGTAGCCGCCGTTCGCCCGGTGAATGGACCCCGCGCGGAGGGACATAAAGTCCGGGTCCATCCCGGCAGCCGAAGGGCGGTGGTCGATCCGACCGACGAGGTTCGGGAACGTCGGGTTCGGCTCATAGACAACGGGAGCGCCAGTCGCAAGGTCGCGCGTGATGAACACGTTGGCTTGAAAGCGGGTCCAGATCGGTGGTATCGCGGCCGAGCCGCTGCGCGCATCGGCCACACCGGAGGAGTCGACCCACTCGGTGAGCTGCGCTTGGATGGCGTCGACATGGCGAATGACGCCCGGAACCGGAGCGTACTTTCTCCGCAGAGCCTCAAGCCTCCCTTCGACCGCGGACCGCGCGATGTTCGGACCGGGACCGTGCTCCCGGGCATCGCCGATGAGCCTTGGGAGGTCAGCTCGACATTGGTCGATCAGCTCATCGAGATCAGCCTTCAGCTCGCGGCCCTTGCCGGCCGGCAGCTCGATCGCGATCGGCCGGTCGGGCTCGCGGAAGTTTTCCAGGTAGCACCAATCCGAGGGTGCGGGGCGCGCCGCCGCGGCCGCCCGTAGCAGGTCCAGCGTGACCGAGAGGCGGCCGGTGCCAGGGGGTCCAGCGACGAAGACGTTGTAATCAGGCGCGGTGACGCGAAGGGCGAGCTTGATCGCATCCACCCCCCGCTCCTGGCCCGCGACTCCGTCGAGGGGGCTCACGGCTTCCGTCGTTTCGAAGCCAAGGGTGGCCGGGTCGCAGTGCCAGCGTAGTTCTTGGATGGGCAGCGGCCGCGCACGATCGGACCGCGCCTTCTTCATCGCTCTCGTTTCTTTGCTTCTGTCTTGGCAACATCTCGGCGGCCGCGCCCGATCCTGATCTCCCCGAAATGCAGTCCGAGCAGATCGAATTGGATGACCCGGTCGTCCCGCCAGGCGCGAGCACGATGCGCACGCCTGGTCGCCAGATCGGGCGCGGATCTCCCCGTGAGGGGTTGTTCCTCCGGCTCGAGGAGGCCCTCACGTAATCCGATAGCGACTGCTTCCGCTCGGCTTGCGGCTCCGAGCTTCACAAGGATGTTCGAGACGTGCCACTCGATGGTGCTCTCCCTGACGTTCAGGGCGGCGGCCAGCTCTTTCGTCGTGTGTCCTGCCGCGACGTAGCGGAGGATCTCCCTCTCGCGGGGTGTGAGATGCACGGACCGGGGTGGTGCAGAAGGACTGCCATTGGAAATCCCCGCAATTTCCTGGGTTGCCAGTGATTTTACGGATACCGCTGACACTTCCTGACGCGCAGGCTCCTGGGCATGGACTGGAGATCAGCCATCTGTGCACACGATGTCGGTGTTCGAGCGACCGAGCGGGGGCCGGAGTGGTTCTGCCGCGAGTGTGGCTGGGCCTTACCGCTCTTTCGTGACCGCTGCGGCGCGATGCGCGCCGTCAACACGGCCCTCGTTCGGGCGGCACGATCCGCACGCCATGACCGATAGGACAGTCACGCACGAGTACGCGGATGTGCTCGAGAGGCTTGTCGCGAAGCGCTATCGCGCGTTGGCCGTCGGACACAGCCGTTCGGACGGGATGTGGGAGGGCTGGATCGAGTTCGTCGATCTCGCCGAGGACGAGCGACTAAAGACGGGCATCGAGACGATGCAGTCCAATGAGCGAGCGTTCCGGTACTGGGCCGCCGGCGTCGGCCCGGCATATCTTGAGGGGGCCTTCACGCGCGCCAGGTCGCGCGTGACGGACCGATCAGCGAGACTCGCCCCGCCGCTCTCGCCCTTGCCGCAGCGCGCGGTTCTCGATCCCTTCGAGGTCGACGCGCAGGGCGAGGGCCTCCTCGCGGCTCAGTTAGGGGCGCTCGATCTGGATCGCATACGCGAGATCGCGCTAGCGTACGAGCTCGTGCCGCCGAAGACGGCGGCATCCGCCACGCGCGCCGAGCTCATCGTAGAGATCCTCGCCACGGTCTCGAGCGGTCGGCGCGAGCCGGCCGAGCGGTAGGGTCTCACGAGAAGACACGTGCGACAGCAGAGCGTTCCGCTCATCCGCGACGAATGCTGGCAAGGGAGGCATGAGGTGCGCCTCGAGCCCATCTGCGACATGCAGCTCAGTTATCAGGGTGGCTTCTCGCTCGTAAAGCCATACGGCGGGGAAGAGGGATCTGGTTACGGACACGGGGATGGACGCGCCGAAGGCCCCAGGCTTTCGGGCGCCGTCCAGTGGGCGAACCATCCGCGAAGACGGAGCGACGGACGCATGTTGCCCAACGCCGGGGGTCTTGTAACGACGCAGGACGGGGCAAAGGTCACCTTTCTCATGCAGGGGCGGACGGTCTTCGGCCAGAACGCGAAAGGGGAGCGCGTGGGAGGACAGAACATCGTGATGTGGTTCGAGGCCGATGACGAGCGCTACAAGTGGCTCAACGACGCGATGTGCGTTGTCGAGGGAGTCATCGCCGGCCTTGGCGCGATCCGCTTCCGCGTGTTCGAGTGCGTGAACGAGCTCATCGCGGAGTCCTGAGAGCCGAGAGTCAATCATTCCAAAAGCGACGAGGCCGTTGACCACAAGGTTTCTCACAGCGTCGCGAATCAACGGGCCCGTTCCCCTAGTGCCCTCTCCCAACATCACGATCGTGTAACGCACCCGCGTCGGAGCCGAGAGAGCAGGCACCGGCACGCCTACTGCTTCGTGAGTCGGTCATCACGGAATCTCGGCGCGAATGTCGACCGCGTGGGGGCCCAGAACGATGAAGCCGCCACGTTCGCGCCTCGCGCGCTCCGGTAGCGCGCTCCTGATTGCTTTCGCGCTCACGCTTGTTCCAGCGCCGGCCGGCGCCGAGGAGGGGAGCGGCACGACTGGCTCTCCCGTCTTCTACACCCTCGTCGAGGATGATCGCGAGCCGAACCAGCTGTTGGCGCACCTGGGGATCGGCGGACCTGATGCGTTCCGGGAAATGCTCCTCTGGAACCCGCAGCTGCACAACATCTACGCGCTCGGCCCGGGCACACGCCTGCGCGTTCCCGGCCTCGGGCCGCGCCCGGCCTTCCCAGCCTTCGAGACTGATTACTCGAAGTGGAAGATCATCGGCAGCCACACGAGTCGATTTGTTGGCTCTCCCTGGGAGCGCGTAACCAACATCATCGTGTCGGCCAACTCCCTCAACAACTTCTTCGACAATGCGGCGCACCCGTACATCGCGCCGCGCGACAGCCTCTCACTGATTTACGTGCTGGGTGAGATCTCCACCCGCGCCGGCTACACGTGGGGCAAGGCGATCGGCTTCGAGAACGGCGAGCTGGTCGACATCCCAGCGATCGGCGGCGGCATCTGCCAGCTGCCGTCAACGGTTTTCCCGGCCGCGGCGAAGGCCGGCCTCGACATCGTCCAGCGCACCTCGCACGCGTACTTTCCCTACTTCTATTGGGGCTACCCCGAGGGGTTCGGGTTCGATGCGACGGTCGCGCCGCCATGGGGACCCGACCTCGTGATCCGCAACCTGTACGACCATCCGGTGCGCCTCTTCGCCCGCGTCGATACGAAAGCGCAGACACTGACGATCGAGGTATGGGCTCCCCCCGAGCTCAAGCCGTTCCACGTCGAGATCGATGGCCCCTATCTCTACGCCGCCGGCAAGTACATCGCGACCGCACAGGCAGGATGGGTCTGGTGGTCGGCGCAGGCGGTCGTCTCGCAGAAGGTATGGGTGGACGGGAGCATGTGGAACCGGCCGTTCTGGAGCGCATACAAACGCGATCCGCATTGGTAGGCGCGTCCGCGTTCAAGCAGACGCATGTCGACGTAGG
>VBFI01000155.1 GCA_005889275.1 Chloroflexota bacterium
AGACACCGGACAAGCGCGCGCTCCTCGAGAGACTTCGCGCGCTCGTCGACAAGGCTGTGCCGGACGCGACGACGTCGATCAAATGGGGTGTGCCCTTCTATCAGCGAAACGGAAAGAACATCTGCGCGCTCGCCTCGTTCAAGGAGTACGTCGGCATCAACATCTTCGCGCCGCCCGACGTCCTCGTCGACCCGAAGCGGAGGCTCGAGGGCGGGGGCAAGAC
>VBFI01000156.1 GCA_005889275.1 Chloroflexota bacterium
CGCAGCGGGAACGAGGGCGAGCGCGAGCAGGATCATCGTGGGGCGGCTCGGGAGCACGAAGCGGAGGGCCATCGTCAGCACGGCGATGAGCACGAGCATCAGCTGCGGTGAGCCGAGGGTCGCCGACAGTGAGAGGAGTCCGCCCGCGACCCACCGGTCGACGCCGGCGCGCTGCAGCACGGTGCTCGAGCCGAGGAGGATCCCGAGGAACACGAGAAAGCCCCAGTCGAGTGAGGCGCGGAACTGCTCGCGACCGAGGATCGTCGCCGTCACCAGAATGAGCGAGACGAGCGCGAACCAGGCCGGCTCGATCCCGAGGAACGGCTGGACGACAAGACCCGCAACGAGCACGGCGAGCCCGGCAAGGGCAATCCACTCGCTTCGTGAGAGCGGCCCGAGCACGCGGTGCTGCCGACGGAGGGCCGCACGGGAGACGCGCGCTTCCTCTTCGGGTCGAAAGAGCCAACCGAGAGCGACGATCGCGCCGACGAGACACACCACTCCCGCCGGCGCCGCGGCCGCGAGCCAGCCGACCCAACCGAAGCGCTGCTGGTCGGACGCGGGCAAGAGCGCGAGGACGAAGAAGTTCGTCGCGAAGCCGGTGAGGAACACGTTGCTGAAATACCAGTAGCCCGAGAGGGCCGCGAACGAAAGCGCCGCGCTTCCGCGGCTTCGCGGCGGATAGTGCAGCGAGCGCGCGATCTCGAGCGAGAGCGGCGCGACCGCCGCGACACGAGCGACCGAGAGCGGCACGATCGGCGTGATGAGCGCGCCGCCGACGACGAGCGCGAGCAGCTGACCGGTGTGTGTGGGCGGGAAACGCCGCAGCGCCAGGATCGCCGCGCGAAAGAGGAGGCCCGAGCGGACCATGGCGGCCGCGAGACCGAGCGCGCCGAGCGCGAGAAGCCAGGACGATGACGCGAATCCGCTGAGGACCGCGGCGAGCGGCGAAAGCCCGGTCATCCCCCAGGCCGCCGCCATCCCGAGGGCGACGAGAAAATCGGGGACGGGCTCGAAGAGCCAGGCCACCGCAGCACCGAGGAGGATCGCGACGACGCGCCACCCGGATTGGTCGAGCCCCGCGGGCGGCGGTAACCACCAGAGCGCCAGCGGGACGGCGAGCGCGATCGCGAGCCCATAAGTCGATCGGAGGCCGCGGCGTCCGGCGCCCGCCTGCTCGACCGGCGTCGGGGGCAGCTCCGTCTCGACGAGCGGTGCGCCGACGAGCGATCGCTGGCGCCGATCGAGAAGCTGCGCGAGCGTCTTCGCGACCGACAGGCCGATCTGGGGGCGCTCGCGGACGAGCGCCTCGAAACGCTCGCGGGGCATCCGCCAGAGGCGGACGTCGGTCGTCGCCCGGATCGAGCCGGTCCGCCGCGACAGCAAGAGGCCGAGCTCGCCGAAGTACGCCGGGGCGGTCATGTCGGCGACCTCGACCTCGCCGGCGTCGGAGTGGACCGTTACACGGACGCCGCCCTCCTCCAGGAGATAGAGCGCGTCCGCGGACTCGCCCTCCTCGGCGATGAGCGCGCCGGCCGGGAACGACACCTCCTCGAGGGCTCCGAGCAGTCGGGCGAAGCTCACGCGGTCGAGATCGCGCAGATACGGAACACCGCGCAGAAGGCCCTCGAGGTTCGCCTCGCGGTCGACGGACTGCGTCACGGGCCGGCTGATGCTAGGTGCTTGACGCGCCGCCGCACTATCACGCGGGGTGGATGCGACACGGATCGCCGACTTCCTCGCGGAGAGCCCGCTCTTCGCCTGCCTCACCGTCTCCGACCGCCTGGCGATCGCGGGGAAGATGCGCCCGCGCCACTTCGCGCGCGACGAGATTGTCTTTCACCGCGACGATGAGGCGGGCCAGGTCTTTCTCATCGTCGCCGGGACGGTCAAAGTCTCGGTGCCCGATGAGACCGGGCGCGAGGTGGTCATCGCGCTCGAGCGCGGCGGGGATGTTTTCGGCGAGCTCGCGCTGTTCGACGAGGCGACGCGCTCGGCGACGGTCACGGCGATCACCGACACGTCGGCGCTCGCGCTCGGTCGCGCGGACTTCATGAGTGTGCTCGAGGCGAATCCCGACGCGATGCGACGCATGCTCGGGCTGCTGGCGAAGACGGTGCGGCGCAGCACGGGGCACGTCGAGGATCTCGTGTTCCTGGATCTGGCCGGCCGCGTCGCGAAGTGCCTGCTCGATATCTCCGACGCGTCGGGCACGGACCGGGTCGAGCTCACGCAGGAGGATCTCGCCGCGTTCGTCGGGGCCGCGCGAGTCTCGGTGAACCGCGTGCTTGCCGAATTCGAGGGCCGTCACGCGATCGTGATCGGGCGGCGCCATCTCGACATCGCCGATCGCGAGCTGCTGAAGCGCGAGATCCGCTACTAACGCAAGGGCGGCCTCCCTGCGGAGGCCGCCCTCTTGATCGATTGCGAGCGTCGGGTTACGCGGTGATCTCGGGGTCCGATGGCGTGTTGCCGATCGCGTCGCCGCCGGCGTCGTGCGTCTGGATGACGTTCGTCACGTCGAGTGGCGGTGTGAGGGCCTGAACGGAGTCGGACACCTGGTCCTCGGTGACCGACGCGCCGCCCGCGTAGGAGGCCGCTTCGCCGGACGACAGGAACGCGTCCTGCTGCCCGCCGCTGTGGAACGAAGGCGAGTACGCCTCCGCCGAGTCGGGGTCCGGACCGAACGGGGCGTCCTGCGTCCGCGCGAGGCTGCCCGCGTCCGTGTTCGCCATGTGACGCGCCGTGAGCTCCGAGGTCGGGTCGGCGGCGCTGCGTGAGTCGAAGGGTTCCGCGTCGCGGATGCGCGAGACGCTCCCGGCGTCCGTGTCCGCCATGTGACGCGCCGTGAGCTCCGAGGTCGGGTCGGCGGCGCTGCGTGAGTCGAAGGGCTCCATGTCGCGGATCCGCGAGACGCTGCTGGCGTCCGCGTCCGCAAGGTGCCGCGCGGTGAGCTCGGATGTCGGATCGGCACCCTGGAGATGCCGCGCCGTGAGCTCCGAGGTCGGGTCGGCGGCGCCGCGTGAGTCGTAGGGCTCGGCGTCGCGGATCCGCGAGACGCTACCGGCGTCGTTGTCCGACGCGAGGTAGCCGGGGCCAGAGGCGTCGTCGCCGCTGTAGGTCGCGCTTCGCAGCTCGTTCGGCGCGATGTCGCGGACGGCACGGACGGTCTCACCGCCCGCCGCCTGCGTGATCACGCGGTCGCCCATGGTGGACTGTCCCTCATCGGTCGCGGCCTGCGAGCCGCCGAGGTCCGCCGGCGCCACGTCGCGGACGGCGCTGCGGAAGGAATCGCCGCCGGTCCCGAGCGAGCCGGCGCGTCCGGCCGCTGAGGCGGCGAGGTTGTCGTTCGCGTCGCCGCGGATGTCGTTGGGGTCGATGTCGCGGATGACCCTGGCGTGTCCGGTCGGGTCGCCCACGAGGGCGTCGCGCCCACCGACGTTCCCTGGGTCGATGACCGCGTTGCTGGAGACGTTGCCCGGGTCGATGACCGCGTTGCTGGAGCGGAACGCTCCGGCGTCGATGTCCGAGGCGGCCCGAGGCATGTCCTGCTCGGCCACGCTCAGCCCGGCAACGGAGACGTCCAGGGCTCCCGCCCGGCTCGCCGTGTTCAGGGCCATCGCGTCTCCCGCCGAGAATGTCTTGCTCATTCGCTGGTCGATCCCGAGCGACATCAGCTTGCCCGCGTCGCCACTGCGGAGCGCAGCCACCTCGTCGTCGGTCAGCTTGAAGCCACGAAGCGCCGCCGCCGGGTTCGACTGGAGCTGGCGTCGGAACGCCGCGTCGCTGATCGCACGCTGGATGACCTTTTCTAAGTTCTTACTCGACACTTGGTGCTCCTTTCACCGCTTTCTGCGGTGAATCTGCGCCGCATGACCACGCGGCTCGACAGGCTGGCTAACCCGCTCTCTGTGATCTCTCTAACGTTCCCCTCCCTCGCTCGCTATTCCAGCTCTGGCATCTCGACCGGCTCGCCTCTGGGTCGGCACTGTCCGCAGTGGATCGCGTCCTCGACGATGAGCGCGCGTAGGACCTTGTGGCTGTCGCCTCGGTAGAGCTCGAGCACGAACGGATGGTTCCTCGCGTGTTCGCGACAGGTCCCCCGCCCGCAAAACCGGCAGGCGGCGAGGGCCGTTCGTTCGCAGACCCAGCAGTCCATTAGCCCGACGCCACCGTCCCCCCCAGACCCGCGCCGACATAATGGGCCGTTCGGGCGCGAAATTCATCTGATTTCTCGCCGGAAGCCTTGACCAGGGCGGCGAAGTCCTTCCGTTCGATGCTGGCCGCGACAAGCGTCCCGAGCGCGGTCACGGTCGCCGTCCGGGGACGGCCAAAGAGGAGCGCCAGCTCCCCAAAGCCGTCGCCGGGACCGAGTTTCGACACGTCGCTCCCGTCCGGCAGGGTGACCTGGGCGGCTCCCTCACGGATGACGTAATACCGGTCACCGGCCTCGCCGGCGTAGAAGACGGCCTCGCCGTCGGCGAACCGCTGGGTCCGCATCCGGGCGGCGATCCGGTCGAGCTCCTGGCCGCTGAGCCCCTTGAAGAAGGGCAAGCCCGCGAGCGCCGTCCGCTCGGTCCGCGAGGCGCGGATCCGGGCGGCGACCTCGTACCGGTCCTTCACCCAGCGGTTGAAGTGGCCCCGCCCGAGGGACCAGAGCTCGGTCGCCTCGATCGCCTGGACCGTTGCCGACCGCTCCGCGCGGTCGAGGAGGGCGAGCTCGCCGAAGCCCTCGCCGGGGACGATGGTCCCGAAGTCGGCACCGTCGGGCGCGATCGCCCGGAGCCGGCCGGACCGCACGAGATAGAACCGGTCGCCGACGCTTCCGGCGGCGAAGACGACGTCCTCGGGGCCGAAGCGCTCGATCACCAGGTGCGAGGCGAGCGCGGCGAGCCCCGCGCGGCTCATCCCGGCCAGGAACCGGACCCGTGCAAGCAGGCCGATGCGCTCCGCGAGCTCGCGCTCCGCGACGCGCGCGCGGCGTGCGGCCGACAGCCTGACCGCCGTACGCGTCGCGCCTACCGCGCGCGCGGCGAGCGCGATGGCGAGGGGCCCGACGAAGACGAGCGCGATGAGCCCGAGGATGAGGACGCCCACCGGTCCGAGCGCGAGGAGCTCGCGCGCCGCGACGACGATGCGCGTGCGCCATACGACGAGCGAGAACACCAGGGTCAGGAACGAGATGACGATCGCGGTGCCGCCGAAGATCGCGAGCCCGACCTCGTCGGGCGTCCAGCGGGCACGCCG
>VBFI01000079.1 GCA_005889275.1 Chloroflexota bacterium
GAGGTCGCCCGACTCGGACGCCGTCTCGGCAAAGAGCGCGCGTGCCTCGCGCGTCAGCGGCACGGCGGCGTTCGCGCGCTCGTAGAGGTCGAGCGCGAGACCGAGGTCTTTCACCAGATCGTGGACCGCGAACATCGTCGGCTCGTGCTGGTCCCGCATGAATCCCGCTTCGCGCGCTTTCAGGGCGGGCGCGAGACGGACGAGCGCCCA
The DNA here is from genome assembly GCA_005889275.1 of Chloroflexota bacterium. Taxonomy (GTDB): domain Bacteria; phylum Chloroflexota; class Limnocylindria; order P2-11E; family P2-11E; genus 3-1-20CM-2-70-9. The sequence continues at coordinate 211 of VBFI01000079.1, forward strand.
GAACACCTGCTCGCGATCCAGACCCGCGGCCGTTCCGGCCGCGAGCAGCTCGGCGGCGGCAGCGCTGGTGATGCCGAGCATCGCGTTCGCGACAAGCTTCAACCGGGCGGCGCTCCCGAAACCGCCGACCTGGTGGATCTCGCCGAGATGCTCGAGGATCGGCCGCGCCTGAGCGAGATCTTGCGGCGAGCCGCCGACGAGCACGGCAAGGGTTCCGCTCTCGACCGCGGGGACGCTGCCGAGCACCGGCGCCTCGAGAATTCGCAGCCCGCGCTTACCCGCCTCCCGGCTGAGCTCCTCGATGCTTTCCGGACCGGCGGTGCTCATCTCGATGAAGAGGTTCTTCATGCCGGCCGAAGACTCGAAGGCGCCCTGCGGCCCGAGGTAGACATCTCGTACGGCAGCCGCGTTCGTCAGGCTACTGATGACGATGTCGACATCACGGCTTGCCTCCGCCGGCGTCGGCGCGACACGTCCGACGCTCAGCGTTTGGGCTTTCGCGATCGTTCGGTCCCACACGGTCAGGTCGAATCCAGAGGACGCGAGCCGCCGCGCGATCGCACCACCCATGCGACCTGTGCCAAGCACCGCAACCCTCGTCATGGCATTGCCTCCGGCGCCGGCCCGACGATCTCGACCGCGTCCGCGAGCATGGCGTCGATCTCGTCGCGATCCGACGAGGACAGACGTATGTCGGCGGCCGCAGCCGGATGGTCGAGATGCGCCGGGTTGCGGGCGCCGACGATCGCGACGTCAACCGCGGGATTGGAGATGGCCCAGGCGATCGCGAGCTGCGGCAGCGTGATCTCGTGCGCGGTGGCGTAGTGCCTTAGCCGCTCCACCAGTTCAAGATCTCGCGCGAACCGCTCCCCTTTGAAATCAGCGCTGCTGCCGCGCCAGTCGTCCGCCGCGAACGTCGTCTGCGGTGTCATCGTTCCGGAGAGCAGGCCGTGCGCAAGCGGACCGTAGACGAGGACACCGATGTCGTTCTTCGCCGCGTAGGGAAGGATCTCCGCCTCGATGTCGCGGTGGAACATGTGGTACGGCGGCTGGTCGGTCTCGACCGGCCCGTACCGCGCAAGCTCCGTCATCTGCCGCGGGCTGTAGTTGGACACGCCCGCGTGCCTGATCTTCCCTTCGCGCACGAGATCGGCGAGGGCGCGGCCGGTCTCGTCGGCGGGCGTGTTCGGGTCGGGCCAGTGCACTTGATAGAGATCGATGTAGTCGGTCCGCAGATTCCGAAGGCTCGCTTCGACGCCTTCACGCAGCCAGCGCGCGCTCGCATCTCTCTGCAGCGTGTTGCCTTCCTTGCGAAGGCCGCCTTTCGTCGCGACGACCACGCGGTCCCGCGCCACACGCGACCAAAGAGCGTCCGCGAGAAGACGTTCGGACGCACCGAAGCCATAGGCCTGGGCGGTGTCGAAGAAGGTTATGCCGAGGTCGAGCGCGCGACCGACGGTCTTGCTCGCTTCGTCGGCGTCGAACGGGCCCCAGTCACCGCCGAACGACCACGTTCCAAAGGCGATCGCGGAAACCTCGAGATCGGTCTTGCCGAGTCGGACGTATCGCACGGTCTTCTCCCGCGTCCGAATTCGTGCGTCGGCCGACACGCAGCGGGCAGTTGGGCGAGATCTTCGCGCTCCGCGCGTCGGCCGCGCGCCGTCGGATAACTCCCCTGGCGATCTTATCGCGGCATCTCCGTTAGCGCCCGGCGCGGTTTCCGCTAGACGAACCGGCTCGGGAGTGGGCGCGCAGTAGTTTCCACCAGGCAAGGAGAACTAGAGCCCAGAAAACAACGAACCCGAGGTGGAAGCCTGCCCAAACTCCCCAGTCGCCCAGAGCCTGTGGCTCGCTCGTCACGTTGTATGACTCGAGTAGTGCTGTTAACGGAAGACCGACCACGCTCGCCAGGCACAGGAGTGCAAGGTAAACCAGCCACCGCTGCCGGGACATGCGCAATCAGCGTAGCGATCGTCGTGGGCGGTGCAGCGAGGCGTCGGCCTTGTGTCTAGACGGTGTACCGCCGAGCGGAGTGCCGGGCCGGCCGTAAGGCAGGAGATCCCCTAGGGCGTCCGTCCTTCCAGGATCGTCACCAGCGTCCGCGTATCGATGTTGCCGCCCGAGACAACGCACACGATCTTGCCGGTTCCCGCTCGTCCGGCCGTTGCGGCGGCGACGCTCGCAGCGCCCGCGCCCTCCGCAACAACACGATTCCGCTCCACGAGGAGCCGGATCGCCGCCGCGACCTCATCCAGTGACGACACGAGCGAGCCGTCGAGCAGCTCGCGGGAGAGGTCGAACATCTCGGGGAAGACACGCGGGCCGCCTATCCCGTCGACGAATGTACGTGTGTGCTGTATCTCCGTCGGCACGCCTTTCGCAAGCGAGGCAATCAGGGGCGCGGCCGTCGCGACCTCGGCGGCGAACACCTTCGTTCTGGGATGCAGGGCGCGTATCGCTGAGGCGATCCCGCACGCAAGCCCTCCGCCACCGAATGGCACGACGATCGCATCGACCTCGGGCAGGTCGTCCAGGATCTCGAGGCCGATCGTGCCGTTCCCCGCCATAACGGCATCGTCGCTGAAGGCATGCACGAACAGGCCGTCGAGACCCTCGCGTCGGTGAGTACGGAACGTATCGAACCACTCGTCGTGGGGCACCGCGATGACGCGCGCTCCCATGCGCTCGACCGCCGCGAGCTTCGTCGCCGGCGCGCCTTCGGGTACCACCACGGTGCACGGGATGCCGAGCCGTTGTGCGTTCCAGGCGACACCCTGTGCCATGTTCCCCGCGCTCGCGGTCCAGACCCCGCGCTCCAGCTGTGAACGCGGCGTGAGCGCCATGCGGTTGCTTGCGCCGCGGATCTTGAACGAACCGATCGGCTGCAGGTTCTCGAGCTTCAGATAGATCTCGGCTGACGCGTCAGCGTTGAGGCGCACGAGTGGCGTGCGAATCGCGGCATCGGCGATCCGCTCGCGGGCCGCTTGCAGCTCACGGAGCGGGATCACGCGCGTCGGCATACCGGTGGTGGCGTTCACCGGCGCATTCTACGAACGCGAGCAGAAAGTCCGACGTGCGGTGGCGCTGCGATCTTGCCAATGATGTAGGCGCCTAGGAGTCGTCGCTTATCAAGGGACCGCATATGTGAACGGGGTGACCTGGTCGAACGCACCCGCGCTCCTGTCGCCGATTTCCCTGACGATCGTGATCTCGTCCGCGCGCTGACCCGACCCGAACGGGGTCGCTTGCAAGGTGGCGACGGGCACGACGATATCGCCGGAGTGCGCGACGCCAGCCGCGTTGGTGGTCACCGTGCCGATCTCGAGAAAGCCGCACGACTGCGCGATCGTGGGCCCACAGGTCAGGAAGATCCGGTACGTCGTCTCCGGGCGCGCGCCCCGAAGCATCACGTCGATCGTTAGGCCACCGGTAGCGTCCTGCCCGAACTTCACGAATCCAGCCGCGGTTCCGGTGTTGTCGCACGCGCTCTCGGGATCGGAGGTCGCGCAGTCGTTCACAAGATCGATCTTTGTTTTCGCTGCCGCTAATCCCGGCATGGTCGAGAGCATTTGAGAAGCCCCGATCACGGCGACCACAAGCACGAGCCGTCTAAGGTTCATAGCGCCCTCCCCTTTGGACCGAGAGCCTAGTCCCCGATTTGCTCGCCGCCCATCGCTCGACCGTTCCCGACGGGCGTTCGGTAGGATGGGTCGTTCGTTGGCCACGGGGCGCCGCCGGAGCCGCTCGCCGTACATGCGCCCAAGCGAGAGGGGGAGAGGTCGAAAATGTTCAGTCAATCGCGCGGTCCATCCCGCCTTGTGTTTCCTGTGCTGCTCGGACTGCTGGTCGCGGTTTGCGGCGGCACCGCCGGGACAGGAACAGACGGCAAGTTCAACGGCACGATCAACATCGCGTCTTCGACCTGGACCGGCTACGCGATCATCTACATCGCCAACGCCAGGGACACGTGGAAGAGCCATGGCCTCGACGTGAAGTTCCAGGATGTCGAGGACCCCAACGATCGCCTGATCGCGCTGACGGCCGGAAGGCTGGAAGGAATGGCATCGACCGTCGATGCCTTCGCCAGGGCTCAGTCGAACGGAGTGCCCGCCGTGGAAGTGTTCCCCATCGACGCCTCGGTCGGTGGTGACGGCATCCTGGCAAAGAACACGATCAAGTCGGTGCAGGACCTCAAAGGGCAGAAGGTCGCGGTCAACCAGGGCTCGGTCTCCGAGTGGTTCCTGGCGCAGGTCCTCCAGAAGAACGGCTTGTCCCTGGCGGACGTAAAGGAGCAGAACATGAAGTCCGGCGAGGCCGGTGCCGCCTTCGTCGCCGGGCAGGTGGATGTGGCGGTCACGTGGGAGCCGTGGCTGAGCAAGGCCAAGGCACGAACCGATGGAGTCGTGCTGGTTTCTTCGAAGCAGTATCCGGACCTGATCATGGACAGCTTCGCGTTCCGGAAGGACTTCGTCGACAAGTACCCCGCTACCGTCAAAGAATTCATGAAGGCCTACTACGACGCCTTCGACTGGTTCCAAAAGAACACATCCGAGGGGCTGGGCATCGTGGCTAAGGCCACCAGCGAAACTGCGGACGATGTGAAGGCCGACCTCGATACGCTCACGCTGTTCGATCTGAAGACGGGCAAGACGATCATGGGCACGAAGAGCGCTCCCGGCAAGATCAATGACAACGTGAAGGCCGCCGGCGATTTCTGGAAGTCGCAGGGAAAGATCGACAGCCCGGTCAAGCCCGTTGATGCGGTGAATCCCGACTTCATCAACTCGTTGTAGAGGAGACCAATTGAGCCGGGTCCCTGCGGCCCGAGTGGCTACGGCGCCGCCGGTGGCTCATCCCCGGCGACGCCGGGGCTTCATCCGCACGTACCTCACGCCGAAGCAAGCCATTCCCGGGCGGGCCCGGCTCGTCCTCGCGGTGGGCAGCTTCGTCGTTGTCGTCGGCGTCTGGTGGCTGCTTGCGGTCCTGGTGCAGAACGCTCTCTTCGTGCCCAGCCCTTATCAGGTGGTGGTCACGTGGTGGGACATGATGGTGAATCTCGGCTTCTACAACGACGTGGGCTGGAGCGCTTTCCGGATCGTTGCCGGGTTCGTGCTCGCGGCCGCGGTCGCGGTGCCGCTCGGTCTTTTGATGGGATCGTTCGAGGCTGTGCGCTCCTTCTTCAACCCACCCATCAATGCCATCCGCTACATGCCCGCCTCCGCGTTCATTCCTCTTCTCATCCTGCTGCAAGGCCTCGGGGAGGACGAGAAGATCACGATCATCTGGATCGGCGTGTTCTTCCAGCTGGTGCTGATGGTGATGGACATCGCGCATCGTGTTCCCGATGAGATGCTGAACGTGGCGTACACCCTGGGCGCTTCCCGCTGGACCGTCTTCTACAAGGTGTTTCTCCCGGCGACGTTCCCCGAGGTCGTCGACGCGCTCCGAATCACGATGGGCTGGGCGTGGACGTATCTCATCGTCGCTGAGCTCGTGGCGGCCGAGCACGGCATCGGGAGCTTCATCCTCATCGCCGAGCGCTATCTGCGGGCCGACCGGATCATCGCGGCCATCATCACGATCGGCGTCCTGGGGCTGATCACGGACGCCCTATTCGCGGTCGCGCATCGGGTGGCGTTCCCCTACGTGGAGAAGGTCCGCGCGTGAGCGAGATCGAGATCAGCGACGTCGCCATGCGCTTTCGGAGCCGCCACGGAGAGGTGCGCGCCTTGGAGCGCATTTCGCTCACCGTTCCCGACGGGCAGTTCGCGTGCATCGTCGGCCCCTCGGGCTGCGGCAAGTCGACACTGCTCATGGTCGCGGCGGGCCTGATCACGCCGACCGAGGGCGAGGTCCTCGTCAACGGGAAGCCTACCTTCGAGCCGGGAGCCGACCGCGGCATGGTGTTCCAGTCCTACTCGCTGTACCCCTGGCTCTCGGTGCGGCGCAACATCGAGTTCGGGCCGGAGATCAAGAAGGTCCCCGCGGCGGAGCGTCGCGAAACATCGAGCGAGCTGATCCACCTGATGAAGCTCGACGGCTTCGCGGATGCCTATCCCAAGGTGCTCTCAGGCGGAATGAAGCAAAGGGCCGCGATCGCTCGCGCGCTGGCCGGCGATCCCGAAGTGCTGCTCATGGATGAACCCTTCGGCGCGCTGGACGCGCAGACGAGGCAGATCATGCAAGAGCTGCTTACCGACATCTGGCAGCGCTATCGCAAGACCGTCCTCTTCGTCACCCACGACATCGAGGAGGCGATCTTCCTCGGGGATGTCATCTACGTAATGACCCATCGGCCGGGCCGGATCCGGACCACTCTCGCGGTCGACATCCCAAGGCCGCGCACGTTCGAAACTCTCAGCGGCCCCCGCTTCGCCGAGTTGCGTAATCAGGTGGTCGGCGTCATCCACGAGGAGAGCCTGAAAGCGGTGGAGTCCGAGCTAGCCCGTGCCTGAGAGCCGCAAGCGAGCTGGACCAACGCGCTACCGGCCGGTCGACGCGATGCGGGCCGCACGGTTCACGGGGATCGGGACCTTCATGCGGCTGCCCAACGTCACGGACATGGCCGACGTCGATGCGGCGTTCATCGGGATCCCGTTCGACACTGCGGTGAGCTATCGCATCGGCGGGAGATTCGGCCCATCGGCGATCCGGGAAGCGTCCCGGTTGCTGCGACCGTACAACGTCGAGCAGGGGATCGAGATCTTCGAACACGTCTCTGCCGTCGACGCGGGGGACGTGGCGGTGATCCCGGGGAACGTGCTGGCCTCGTACGCGGTCATCGAGGCCGGGCTGAGATCGATCCTGGATGCCGGCGTGATTCCACTCGCCATCGGCGGAGACCACTCCATCACGCTGGGAGAGCTCCGCGCGATCTTCAAACGGCATGGGCCGGTCGGCCTGATCGACTTCGACTCGCATACCGATACCTGGGACAGCTACTGGGGTGAGCGCTATACGCATGGCACTTGGTGCCGCCGCGCGATCGAGGAAGGCTTGATCGACACGGCGAGAGCGGTCCAGCTCGGCATCAGAGGATCGCTGTACGGGCCGGAAGATCGGGACGGTGCGCGAGCGCTGGGGCTTCATTTGATCCCGACCGAGACGCTGCTCGAGCGGGGCGTTGACAGCGTGTTGCCGGAGGTCGTCGAGCGGGTCGGCAAGGGTCCGGTCTTCCTCAGCTTTGACATCGACTTCGTCGATCCAGGCTTCGCGCCGGGGACCGGCACGCCCGAAGTCGGAGGACCGAGCAGTCGCGATGCGCTCCGGCTGGTGCGTGGGCTACGGGGTCTTGATCTCGTCGGCTTTGACCTGGTCGAGGTGCAGCCTCAGTACGATCACGGCGAGGTCACCTCGCTGCTCGCCGGCACACTGCTCCACGAGTTCCTCACGCTGATCGCCCTGAACCGCACCGCCCGCTGACGCGCGGGTTGCGCGTCTAGCTCGTCGGTCGCGCCGGCTCGTACGTGAAGTCCACCGCGCAGCCGTCGTCGCAGCGCAGCTGCGCGCTGCCCGGGCACGCGATGCGCTCGGGGCGATCGGCCGAAGCCGCGCCTCGCCAGAGAACGTGGAAGCGCCCATGCGTCGCACAGACCGCGGAGAGGTAGCGCTCCTGCGGACCGAGCTCGAGGCCGAGCGCCCGCAGCGTGACCTGTCGGCCCTCCGCCTCGCGCCAGCGCGCCTGCAGCGCGAGGAGCGCGCCGAGTGCGAGGTCCTCGGGATCGGCGCTCTCCGTGTCGACCGGCTCGGGCAGCTCTTCCATGGGCACCCGAAAGCATGGTCGGTGCCACGATCCAAGAGCGGTCTCAGTGTCTTGGCATCGGCGAAATGCCACGTCTCCGTTACTGGTTGTACCCAGGGGGAGAATGGGGCCGGCCGCCCGACCATGCGGGCCGACGGACCAAACGGGAGGGGAGTTCCGATGTCCACCGAACAGAACAAGGCAGCGGCGCGTCGCATTACAGAAGAAGCGTGGAACAAGGGGAATCTCGGCATCCTCGAGGAGTACGTCTCGCCCGGCGCGGTCCACCACGACCCCAACAATCCCATCGCACCGGGTCCCCAGGGTCTGAAGCAGCTCATCTCGATGTATCGAAGCGCGTTCCCGGACCTTCACTTCGCGATCGAGCAGGAGATCGCCGACGGTGACTACGTGGTGGAGCGCGTCGTGGCGACCGGGACGCAGCGCGGCGATCTGCCGGCGCTTCCCGCGACCGGAAAACGCGCGAGCGTGACGGCGATCGTCATTAACCGGTTCAAGGACGGCAAGATCGTCGAGGACTGGGCCATTTCCGACCAGCTCGGCCTCTTGCAGCAACTCGGCGTCGTGCCCACAGCGGAGCAGATGGCCGCGAAGCGCTAGCGCGTTTGGCCTGGGAGCGACGCTCGACGGGATGCCGAGCGTCGCTCCTGAGCGTTCATCCGCTCTACATACCTTCTCAAGGGTCCTGCCGCCTTAATCCGCGCGTGATCGTCCACACGCCGGTTCCAGCGAGCGATGAATCGGGCAAGCTCGCCCGAGATCCGCGCTCGCGCTTGCAGCGCTCGCTCGACGAAGGGCGTGCCGTGATCACCGTTGAGCTCGCGGTCCCAGCGACCGTCGCGCACGAGGTCGTCATCGAACGAGCGCGGGCGCTGCTGCGTCCGCAGATCGTCGCGGTCAATATCACCGATGGGCTGCGGGGTCGCCCGGCGCTGTCTTCGATCGCGGCCGCCGCGATCATCACGCACGCGGACCTTGGCGTGGAGCCGATTCTCCAGCTCACCGCGCGCTCCCGCCCACGCAACGGCCTCGTCGCGGATCTTCTCGGCGCCTCGGCGCTCGGCGTTCGGAATCTCAACTGCATGACCGGAGACGTCCCTGAGAACTCGACGGATCTGTACGACGTTGATGTCTTCGCCCTGATCGAGATGGCACGGGCATTCCCAGCGGGCCTCGGGATGGAGCTCCTCGGCCAGGCCGAGCCTTTCTGCGTCGGCGCAGCCTGGTCGCCGTTCGCGGACGACCCGGCATACGAGCTGGAGCGTCTTGTGCGGAAGCGAGCGGCGGGGGCGCAATTCGTACAGACGCAACCGGTGTTCGACGCGAGGGCGCTTGCGGCGGCCGTTGATCGGATGCCGGCGGCGCTGGGAGATCTTCCGATCATCATGGGCCTCGCCCCGGTCCGATCGTCTGATCACGCCCGTCGTCTGACCGGGATACCGGGGATCGTGATCCCCGATCGCCTCCTCGATCTCCTCGACGGAGCCACATCGGAGGACGACGCAGCCGAGCGCTACTGGGCGTATCTCGATGGGGAACTCGAGTGGCTTGCGAGGAACGTCCCACTGCGTGGCTGCCATCTGATGCCGATCGGCCACTCGAAGCGGAGCATGCGCCAGCAATCCACGTTCGAGCGTCTGTACGCGTGCGCGATCAAGATCACCGGACCGAGCGCAGCCGCCGCCGCGGCCAACTGATGGTGCTCGCTAGGTAGAAGCTATCGCCACCTTCTGCGCGCGGCGGTGACCGGTCGGTTCCTTCCCGCACCACCGATTCTCGGGGCTGGTGAGGCGTGCGAAGAGGGGGTCACCTTTGGCAAACTGAGGCGCTCCTGGCGGAAGCGGACCTTCGCCTTCCGTTTGATCTCGTCAAAATCCCGGCGCTGCGTCTCGTTGACGAAGGTATATGCCACGCCCCGGCGGCCGGCGCGTCCGGTGCGGCCGACCCGGTGCACGAAGGTCTCGGCGTTCTCCGGGAGATCGAAGTTCACGACGTGTCCGATGTCGTCCACGTGGATCCCGCGCGCGGCGAGATTCGTCGCGACGAGTGTGGGGATCGCCCCGCGCCGGAACGCCTCGAGAACGCGTTCGCGCTCGCGCTGCCCGATGTTGCCGTGGAGCGCTCGCGCCGGACGGCCGAGTCGCTCGAGCGCCTTCACGAGCTTGTTGGCCCCATGCTTCGTACGGCGGAACACCAAGGTCCGCTCGATGCCCTCCCTGCCGAGGAGCTCGTGCAGCGCGCTCACCTTGTCCGCCTCGTTCACGTCGATCCACGCGTGATCGATCGCGTCGAGCGTTGGCTCCTCTGGGCGCACAGCGACGTTGATGGGGTTCGTCGTGTAGCGCTGCGCGATCGCGCGCACCTCGGCGGTTAGGGTCGCGGAGAACAAGGCCGTCTGCCGGACGCGCGGGAGGAACGCGGCGATCCTCGCGATGTCCGGTGCGAAGCCGAGATCGAGCAATCGGTCGGCCTCGTCGAGGATGAGGACGCGGATCTTCGAGAGGTCGAGGGTCCGCCGGTTCACGAGATCGATGACGCGGCCGGGCGTGGCGACCACCACGTGCACGCCGCGACGGAGTGCACTCTCCTGGTCGCGATATCCGACCCCTCCATACACCGCGACGACACGCGCGGACCGGCGCTTTCCCAGCGCGCCGAACTCGAGGGCGACCTGCGCACAGAGCTCGCGCGTGGGGACGATCACGAGTGCGAAAGGCGCGCTCGCGTGACCCTTCACCAGCTCGAGGATCGGGAGCGCGAAGGCGCCAGTCTTTCCAGTGCCCGTCTGCGCCTGCGCCAGGAGATCACGGCCCCCACGGAGGTGTGGGATCGCGAGCTCCTGGATGGGCGTCAGGCTGGTCCATCCAAGGTCCCGTGTGGTGCGTTCGAGGTCGGGGGCAAGTGTGATCAAGGCGAGGTCCTTCCGTGGGGCCAAAAAAAGCGGGTCGCGTTCGCGACCCGTCACATCACTCTTCTAGACGCCCGAATGTCTGTGATAAGCATACAAGGCGCCTCTAGCATCTTGCGATGCGGAAAGTCCTCTTCACGGCGCTTATCGCTCTTTCGTGCGCCGCCCCCGGCACTACGACGCGGTCGGAATCTCCCGACGCTTCAACGACGGTCCCGCCGCGGGAATCCGGAGGTCCATCTTCTCAGCCGACGACGGGCACCGCCGGCATCGCCGATGCGGGCGTCCTCTTTTTCTTCTCGGGTTCCAAGGCGGGCTGGTCTCGCCTCGACGCCGCTTCGGGAAGGCTCACCGACATCGGGTATGCCTCGGTGTCCGTGCAGGCCGAGACGTCGCAGGGGATCTACCTGGCCGGGCAGGGCAGCGCTGCGCTGCTGCGGTGGGACGGCGCGCTCGACCCAACCTACGACTGCGGGGGAGGGGGCTTCACCTCGTTCAATGCGGCGGGAGCGTGCGTGAGTTTCGGGTCACACACCGGTCCGGGACCGCTCCCGATAACCGTCTTTCACACGGCGCCGGTCGCGGTGCGCCTGCCGAGTGATTCGCGGCCGCGGATCGTCCTGCCCGCGGATTGGGGCGCGGTCGGCGCCGCGTTGAGCCCAGAGAGCACCCGTCTCGCGGTCGCCCGCGTCGAAGCCCCGTATCCGACGGCGGATGACCAGCCCTTTCGCATGTCTCTCTGGATCGTGGAGGCCGATGGCGTCGCCCGGCTGCTCTACCGGCCGGCACCTGGAAGGGGCCTGCCGCTTCGTTGGTCGTTCGACGGCAAGTACCTGACCGGGATCGAGGCACGGCCGGGCGACTCGGTTTTGCGCCTGCTGCTGCTCGAGGTCGCGTCCGGCCAAGTCACCGATCTCGGGAACGCGCCCACGCTTACGGAATCGATGGCGTGGGCTGCCGACGGCCGGCTCGCCCTCGTCCGGGGCTCGGGTTCTGTGACCTGGCGCGACAAGGAGCTCGTCGTTCGCGAGCGGGACGGGAGCGAACGCGTCCTCACCCCGCAAGGCTTCGTGGGTTTCGCCCCGGCGTGGGACCCGGCGCGCGGTCGGCTTGCCTGGATCGAGGGTCCCTCGGGCGATGGCGCCGGGTACCTTGTAGGAATCGGTGTCGGTGACCGTCGCGTTGTGGTCTCCAACCTGGCTGGAGACACGACGGAGATTCGCTGCCCTGGGCGAGTCGTCGAGGGCGTTCGCTGGTCGCGCGACGGAGATGCGCTTCTGCTGCTCTGCCGCCGATCGGGAGCAACGAGTGACGTATTCGAGCTCTGGCTGCACCGGCTCAACCCGCCCGCCGCACCCACCGCGGTTCGAGTCGCAACCGGGCTTGGCTGGGACGGTTACTTCGACCAGCAGACTGGCGTCGCACCGAGTCTCTCGACATCGGTTGCGTGGTCACGCGCCCTCCCCTGACGATCCGAGCGCGAAGTCGTATCGCCGGCTCGAGGCGCTCCGTGATACTCGGAATGGCGCGGTGCGCGTGTCGCTGCTCGGAACAATGGGCCGGCCCCGGCCCGCGATCTCTTCATGCCGAAAGTCACTGTCGACCTGACCGAGAGTCCTGATGCTCGAACGGAACTCTGGCCGTTATGTACTGCGAGGCCGCAAATCGACTGCGGGGTCGGAGGGAGGTCCGCGCGTCGGCCCGCGTATCAGCTTCGATGTGGGTGAGGGGAGAAAGGAAACGAGCAATGCTACGGACCCTGACCCTCGTCGCGGCCCTCACGATCGCCGCGACGCCGGCATTGGTCGCGGGCGCGGTCCTCGTCGCGCCAGCGACGACGAGCGCTCCGAGCGGAAACACGGCGGCTACGTCCGCGACGACCACGACCACAGCCGCCGCTTCAGTGGCGACGACCGGGAACGGCGCGCCGAGCGGCGCGCACTACAACCTCAACCTCATCGGTGTCCCGAAGGACAAGACGGCCGACATGACGAACAACGACGGCCACCGGATCTTCGTTCAACTCACAGGCGGCGAGGATGCCACGAGCCTCAAGGGCAAGCTCTTCAGCGAGATCACGAGGGTGAACAAGATCTTCCTTCAGCCGGCACCCGCGGGCGAGAGCTTCCAAGTGCTGGACGCGAACGCGACCGACGCGAACGGTGCACTCTTCCAGCTTCCCATTGATGTCTCAACCAAGTGGACCGTCTGGGCCCGCGCGCTCGGCAAGCCAGGCGGGAAATCACTCACGACGACCTGCGCCACCGTGACGGTTCTCGATGCCACGGGCCTTCCAGTTCAGGAAGTGATCTGCTCCGTCGCCACCCTGACGATGCAGCGGACGAAGAACGCGAAGTTCATGAACGTGTCGTCCTCCTTGCTGTTCGTCACCATCGCCGTGGACCCCGCCGTCGATACCGCGCTCGCGGGGTGCCTCGGTATCACCACGACATCGACAGTTTCGGTACCGCTCTTCAACGGGTGCCTCCAGAACTACTTCTGGAACTACCAGAACCTCGGCCTCAAGCTGCTCCAGCTCCGCTTCTATCCGGCTGCTGGATAGCGCCCGAGCCGCCGGCGGGTCCCGAATCTGGGGGCCCGTCGGCGCGGCACGGAGTCACCCTAGCCGCCCGATCCTTCGTCGTCACCGGACGACTCGAGGGCCATGGGCTGTAGGTGGATCTGCTCAGATTCATTCAGCCGTCTGACCGGTGACGCGAGCAAACCGATCGACGCGAGCACGACGGCGTAAACACCCGTGACGGCGAAGGTGCCCGCTGGCCCGAGCGAGACGACCAGCGCCGCGGCGGCGATCGGACCGACCGGATTGATGAGAGAGTTGCCGAGCAGATCGATGCTCGAGATCCTGCCCAACATCCGCCGGGGCACCTGGCGTTGCAGAAGCGCCTGCCAGATCACGGTCGATGACGAGAGGCCCACGCCCATGAGGGCCATCAGCGCCACCACTGTCGGAGGGTTTGGGAGAAGCCCGATACCCAGCACCGAGACTCCCGCGAGGAGCTCGAACGCGTACATCAGCCGGCCGGGGCGGCGGGTCGTGATCTGCGCGACGAAGAAGCTCGCGACGATCGTTCCGACGCCGTACCCGCTCGTGATCGCGCCGTACGTGCCCGCGTCTCCGTGGAGACTGTCGCGCACGAGAAGGGGCGTGATCACCCCGGACTGTCCGACGTACGCGATGTTCACGACCATGAAGTAGACGACCGTCGTCCAGAGCCACGGGACTGAGAAGACGTAGCCGAATCCTTCGCGGATGTCGCGAAGGATCGAAGCGTGGGCCGCCTGGGCCAGGCGCGGCGGCTTGGCGAACTGAAGTGTGGCGAAGCTAAAGAAGAACGTGATCGCGTCGATCCCGAAGGCGGACGCAGGACCCACCAGCACGACGATCACACCACCGGCGGTCGGTCCGACGATCCGTGCGAGACTCCGACCCAGGAGCCGAGCGGCATTCCCTGCGCGAAGGATCTCTCCGGGAACGAGCTCCGAGATGATCGCGCTGTACGCGGGTCCGAGGAACGCGTCGGCCGCTCCGAGCGCGACCGATCCCATGTAGACGTGTTCGATCCGCAGCTGGCCGATGGCCGAGAGTGCCGCGATCGTCGCGACGACGGAGCCGCCGAGCGCGTCGCTCGCGAGGATGAGCCCGCGGCGCGGTAGTCGATCGGCGATCGCGCCACCGAGTAGCAAGAAAACGATGCTCGTCGCGGTGTTGAGCGCCACCGCAATCCCAAGCTGCAGCGGCGACCCGCCCAGGGCGAGGATCTGGAACGGTATCGCGACGCCGCGCACCGAATTGCCGAAACTGGAAACCGTCTGGCCGGTCCAGAGAAGACGGAAATCACGATGGCGGAGCGGCGCGAATACCTGAGGCCAGCGCACGGATCGTCAGCAGCGGCAGATGAAGTTGCCGTACGCGACGTGCCAGACCAGGTAGAAGGCGACCCGCACGATGATCGCGCTGAGGAACCCAGAACGGCGGAAGAACACAGCTTGCACGAAGTTCAGGAGGTAGTCCGGTGCGAAGTTAAGGGCCACGGCGAGCTCCGTCCCAGCGCGCAGCGAGGGAAGATCCTGGCTCGCCGGCTCGATCACCGAGGTGAGCACCGCGAGGATCCAGAAGATCATCTCCCGGCCCCGACCCCGTAGCGCGAAACCAGTGAGCCACATGAGGAGCGGGATGGGCAGGAGCCGATAGACGACCTCGACGATGATCGCGCCGCCTGGATAGAAGAGGAGCGATCCCGGGAACGGCGCGTTGAACGACGGCAGGCCGCTCGTTTCGGCGAACGTCGTCGTCCAGTGGACGAGGCTGTCGGCGACCGCGAGGAAGATCCCCAGCGCGATGCCGATGAGGCTGGGGTAGCCAATCCGCCAGCGGAGCGGGACCGCTGGGTCCCACGCGGCCGGGAATCCCGTGCGATGCGAGAGCCACACACCCGCGAGGCCGACGACGCCGATGACCGCGATCGCGGGCCACGAAAAGAGCGTCGCGCGCGGATCGTTCTCGAGGCCGGCGCCAACGAAGACGATGAAGAGCTCGACGATCGCCAGGAACGCGACAAGTCCGAGCCACACCCAGGCGGATCGCGCGAAGCCGGAGCGTGTGTCGGCGCTACGAATGCGAGGAAGGCTAGACGCTCGAGACTCGAGGCCATCTACGATCCGGCCGAATCACAGCGGAAAGGGCGGATCGTGACTATCAATTTCGGCGTCAACTACCTCGCGGTCATCGTCGCCGCGATCGCGGCGGTCGTCATCGGCATCCTCTATTACGGGGTCCTCGGCGTGGGAGACCGTCAGAGTCGAATGCTTGGCGCGAGCCAGGCGCGGCCCGGCCCGGTGCAGGGAGCGACGGGCTTGATCGTTGGGCTGGTCAACGCCTGGGTCATCGCGGTGCTTGCTCTGAGTCTCGGAGCCTCGTCGGTCGTCGACGCGATCCTGCTTGGCGTGCTCGTGTGGCTGGGGTTCGGCGCGACATTCAAGGCGGCGCAGGTGGCCTTCGAGCGGCGGCCGTGGGGAGTTTGGGGCATCCAGGCGATCCACGACGTGATCGCCGAAGTCGTGGTCGCAGGGATCGTTACCCTCTGGCGCTAACGCACGAGCTCAGTCACTCCGCGGGCGGGTGAGCAGCAGGCTGAGCTGATGCGAGAGCATGACCAGCAGCTCGAGGTCGCTGCTCGAGACGCGGTCGACCAGCTCGTCGTACAAGAACAGGACCACGCCGGCACCGGCGACCGGGATCGCGGCGATCGACCCGCGCGCGAAGCGCGGACCGAGGGCGTAGCGGTCATCGGTCGACGTGTCGGGGATGACCAGCGGTACCGGTCGCTGTGCTGCGGACCCCAGCAGCTGCGTGGCTTGCGACAGGAGCTCGTCCGGCTCGATCCCCTCCGCGCGTTCACAGAGAAGCTGGCCGGCGCGCCGGCGGACGAACGCTCTCGTGCCGGCGCCGCTGATCCGTCGGACCGCGTCGAGAGCCCACCGCGCGATACCGGCGTCGTCCCGAGGCACGTCGCGCGTATCGAGAAGCACGGTGAGCGCCTCGCGCTGCCGCTCCACCATGCGGGCGAGGTCGATACGCGCGAGCGCGGACGCGGCGTGGGCGGCGACACGCTCGAGGCTCCGTCGCGCTTCCTCTCCGAGATGGCGGTGGCGAATCGCCGAGACGACGACGATCCCAACGACGCCGTGACCGTCCGTAAGCGGCTGCGCGAACGCGCGTGGATAACGGGCGAGGTCGTCCACGCCGAGGTCGCGGGCAAGCCGCCCGCCCTCGAACCAAACGCCCTGATCCTGCGCGAGATCTCTTCCGGTCAGAGTACGTTTGGCTCCGGCAGCCGGAGAGGCGCCGAGATGCGCGTGCGCGACCACGTCGAGGCGTTGCCCGGTGTCAGCTTCGCGGAGAAGGAGCCGAGGCGTCGCGCCCACGCCGATCACCTCGGCGACGAACGGAAAGAGCACGTCGGCCACGTCGTCTGCCGTCAGCGTGTGAACCAGATCGGCCGCTCGTGCGAAGCCGACCTCCGTGACCCGCTGCGCGGCGCGGAAGCGCCGGATGAGCTCGCCGTTCGCCGCGGCCGCCACGAGAAGCAGCAGCGCCCAGCCCACGGCTTGTTCCAGCGGGAGCGCCCCCGGGCCAAGGACGATGGCCGTTCCACCGAGCAGGAGCACCTCGACGAACGCGACGAAGAGCAATGCGGGCTCGCCGAGCACGAGGCCGCCGCTGAAAATCGGCCAGAGCAGCGCGGCAGGAGCGAGTGCCGCGCGGTCCGCAAGCAGCACGACCGCGAGCGAGCTCGCGACGACATCGCCGGCGATGCCCAGGGTGAGCGCGACGGGAAACCGGCCGAGCCGTGTGGTCGCCTCCTGCGCCGCTGCAGCCAGCAACAGCGCGCCCGCAACGGCGATGGCCCGAACGAGAAGATCGTCCGGGATGCCACCGACCTGCCGCGCGACGGCGACGATTCCGATCGTGCCGAGCGCGAAACCGAGACGTGCGCGCTGCGCGAGCTCGAGCAGGGTGCGCTCCGCCTCGGAGCGGTGCGGGGGTGTTTTCAATGGGGCGACGCTGGTGTCCCTTCGTTCATGGCCGCGGCCGCGCTCGCTCGGCGAGGCCTTGATCGAGGAGCCCCAAGAACAGGTCGACGAACATCGCGTCCCACTGCGCGCCCTTCCCCTCGCGAAGCCGGCGGACCGCTTCGTCGCGCGAAACGCCCGCGCGGTACGGACGGTCGGAGACCATCGCGTCCCATGCGTCGGCGATCGCGACCAGGCGCGCGCCGAGGGGAATCGCGGAGCCCGCGAGACCGTCCGGATAACCCTGACCATCGAAGCGCTCGTGGTGGTGGCGAACGATCGGAAGGTAGTGCGCGGTGCTGCGGAGTGGCGCGCAGATTCGTTCGCCTTCGACGGAGTGCCGCCGCATCGCCGCCGACTCGCGCTCGTCGAGCGGGCCCGGTTTCAGCAGGACGGCCTCGGGCACCGCGATCTTCCCGATGTCATGGAGCATGCCGCTCTTGTAGAGGACGTCGAGATCCTCGCCATCCAGCCCGTACGCGCGACCCATCTCTCGTGAAAAGAGTGCGACCCGCTCCGCGTGCTGGATCGTGTAGCCATCCCGCGATTCGACCGCGCGTGCCAGCGTGAGGATGACTCCCTCGGCCGCATCGAGACGCTTGTTCAGCGCGCGATCGCGCAGCAGCACCTGAGTGCGGACGAGAAGCTCCTTCGCGTCGAATGGCTTGGTGAGGAAGTCGTCGGCCCCTGCCTCGAGCCCCTTCAGGCGCGTCGCGCGGTCGTGCGATGCGGTGATGAGGATGATCGGCACGAGCCGACGAAGGGGATCCGCCTTCACCCGCGCGCAGAGCGTGAGGCCGTCCATTCGCGGCATGTCGATGTCGAGCAGGACGAGGTCGGGCTCTTCGGCGTGGATCTTCTCGAGCGCGTCGAGGCCATCGCGGGCCTGACGCACCTCGTAACCGAGGTCGTACAGGTAGCCCTCGAGCAGCTCGCGGTTCGCGCTGACGTCGTCGACGACGAGAACGACCGGCTTGGTCGCGGGTACAAGGATGCCTGTCACGGCCGCCCCGGACGATATCAACTGAGAGAGAACCGACCCCGTGGCAGACTTGTCGTCCGAGAGCTGAGGGGGAAGACCGCATGGGTGCCATCGCGACGGAGATCAAGCTCGACAACGCGGCGCTCGGGGCGCTGCGCACCACCTTCCGGGGTGAGCTCGTCCGTCCGGGTGAGCCGGCCTACGACGAGCGCCGCAAGATCTGGAACGGTTCGATCGATCGGCACCCGGCGCTCATCGTCCGCTGCGCCGGCGTGGCCGACGTCATCGCCGCGGTGAGGTTCGCGCGAGGGACGGACCTGCCGGTCGCCGTACGCGGTGGAGGGCACAGCTTTCCAGGGCTCTCGACGTGCGACGGCGGCATCGTCATCGACCTGTCGGTCATGAGGGGGATCCGCGTGGACCCGATCGCGCGCACCGCGCGGGCTCAGGCGGGCGTGCTGCTCGGGGAGCGCGACCGCGAGACGCAGGCGTTCGGGCTCGCCGTCCCGGCCGGCATCGTCACGCACACCGGGCTCGCGGGTCTCACGCTCGGCGGCGGCATCGGGTGGCTGATGCGGAAATACGGGCTCACGATCGATCAGCTCCTCGGGGTCGACATGATCACGGCGGATGGGGAATTCGTGAAGGCCAGCGCTACGGAGAACCCCGAGCTCTTCTGGGGGATCCGCGGCGCCGGGAGCAACTTCGGGATCGTGACCGCCTTCGAGTTCCGCTTGAACCCGGTCGGCCCGATCGTGCTCGCCGGTCCGATCTTCTGGCCGATGAAGGACTCCGCGAAGGTCCTGCGCTTCTACCGCGACTGGATCGCCGACGCGCCGGACGAGCTGACCACGATCGTGGTGCACCGCCGAGTGCCGCCAATTTCGGCCATCCCCGCCGAGCTCCACGGGAAGCCCGTGGTGACGGTGATCTGCTGTTACGCCGGTTCGGTCGAGGAAGGAGCGAGGGTCATCCGTCCGATGAAGGAGTTTGGCTCACCCCTCTTTGACCTGTGCGTGCCCAAGCCGTTCGTCGCCCATCAATCGATGTTCGACGCGTCGTTCCCTCACGGCCAGTGGTACTACTTCCGGTCCGCGAACCTCGCCGAGCTCAACGACGCCGTCATCGACATCGTCGCCGAACGGGCGCAGCGGATGACCTCACCGCTCACGGCGTTCCCGATCTTCCAGCTCGGCGGCGCGATCCGGCGCGTGGGTGACGACGAGACCGCGTTCAGCGGCCGCGACGCCGGGCACACCATCAACATCAACGCGACCACCGCGACGGCTGCCGGCTTCGACGAAGAGCGCGAGTGGTCGCGGAGCTTCTGGACCGCCCTTCGTCCATACCACAGCAGCGTTTATGTGAACTTCCTCATGGACGAGGGCGAGGAACGGATCCGTCAGGCGTACGGGCCCGAGAGGTACGACAGGCTGAAAGCGCTGAAGCGCAAGTACGACCCGGACAACTTCTTCCGCCTGAACCAAAACATCCCGCCCGGCGAGATCACGCCGGAGCCGGGCGCGCGGACGGCATTGCGGCCGGCGTCTTCCTCGTGACAAGCCGGACACCGGCCAGGACGATGACAGCGCCGACAAGCTGAAGCGGCAACGGCCGCTCGCCGAGGACGACGAACGCGATGAGGAGGGCCGCCACCGGCGCGAGATAGCTGATCAGCGCCCCGCGCGACGCCCCGAACCGACTGACCGCCCAGAAGAAGATGAGGAAAGCGACGAAGGTCGAGACCACCCCGAGGATCCCCGCGGCCAACCAGGTCTGACCGCTCCACGTCGGCAGGTCGCGGTAGCTCTGCTCGAGGAATCCGAGCGGAAAGAGCATCGCCGTCCCCAGGAGCGACGCCATCGTGACGAACCCGACGACGCTCTCCGTCCGGACGACGAGAGCACTTACGGTGAGGCATGCGGCCCAGCAGATGGCACCGGCAAGCTCGAGGACATCGCCAAGAAGCCGTGTAGTGGAGAGGTCCGCGCCGATTTGCTGGCCGCCGGCGATGACTACCGCCGCGCCGACACTTGCGACCGCGAACCCGAAGAGCTTCTGCGAGGTCAGCCGCTCGTGGATGAGTGTCGCGAACAGCGCCGTCGCGACCGGGATTGCCGTCGGCACGATGAGCGCGCTGTCCGACGCGGGTGTGAGGTGCACGCCGAGAAACGCAAGGCTGTTGAAGCCGAGGAACCCGAACGCCGCCGCGGCGGTCACCGGTCGCCACCGGCGAAGGGGCAGCGGACTCCGGGTGGCGAGTGCGACCACGACCAACAGCGCGGACGCGATCGCGAAACGCATCGTTGAGAGCTCGAACGGCGGCGCCGCGCCCAGGCCGATCTTCGCCGCGGTCCACTGCGCCGCCAGCGCCACGCCGGCGGTCGCGTAGGCGAGGACGACGAGGGGCTGTGACACGCCGGGATAGTACCGACGCACATGTTCCGGGCTCGACCGCTAAAACTATGAGAGATGGCCACCGATCGCGCGATGTCGATCACGCTCTCGCAGCCTGAGGCGCGCCGCCTCGCGCTCGCCTCTCAGGGATTC
Source organism: Chloroflexota bacterium (assembly GCA_005889275.1). Lineage (GTDB taxonomy): Bacteria > Chloroflexota > Limnocylindria > P2-11E > P2-11E > 3-1-20CM-2-70-9. The sequence goes on from VBFI01000079.1 coordinate 21,010, forward strand.
GGTCCGAGACCGGAGAAGCCCACGATCGGGCACGTCCGCAAGCTGGCGGCGCGGCTGTACGCCTTCCAGATCGACTCGGTGAACGTCCTCGTCCGCGCGCACTACGTCCCGGCGTTCGCGCGACTCGGCCCCTATCCGATGGACGCGCTTGACACGCTGGTCCACCGCAAGCGCGAGCTCTTCGAGTACTGGGGACACGCGGCGTGTCTGCTGCCGCTCTCGCTCTATCCGCTCCTGCGGTATCGCATGCACACCGAACAGGCGCAGGAGTACATGCGGTCGAAGCGCGGCGCTGACACCGCGAAGGCATACGCCGAGGTCGCCGAGCGCGGACCCATCGCCGCCGCCGAGCTGTCCAATCCCGGCAAGCGCTCGGGAAAGTGGTGGGGCTGGGCCGAGGGGAAAGAGAGGCTCGAGTACCTGTACGGCTCCGGCCTCCTCGCCATCGCCGGGCGTCGTGGGTTCCAGCGCCTCTACGACATCGCCGACCGCGTCATCTCTCGCGCGGCACTCGATGCGCCGGTGCCACCGCGCGAGGAGGCGATGAAGCAGCTGATTCTTCTCGGAGCGAAGGCTCACGGCATCGGGACCTTCGGCGACATCACCGGCTACTTCGAGGTCGACGGATGGCGCGATCGGATGCCCACCGCGCCGTGGTGGGAGTGGAAGCGTCCGAAGGGTCCCGAAGGCCGGCGCGCCAAGCCAATCGTCAAACGTCTGGTGTCGGAGCTGGTCGAGGAGGGGCGGCTGGTTGCCGCCCGCGTGGACGGGTGGAGTGAGCCGGCCTATGTCCTGCCCCGCGTCCGCGTACCCCGGTCCGTCCACGCCAGAGCGCTCGTCACTCCATTCGACTCGCTCGTTTGGGAGCGGAGCCGCATGCACCGCCTCTTCGGGATGAAGTACACGATCGAGCTCTATACGCCGCAGCCCAAACGGGTCTACGGCTACTACGTATTCCCGTTCCTGCTCGGCGACACGCTCGTCGCGCGCTGCGACCTCAAGGCGGATCGTCAGCGCAAGGTGCTGATGGTGCAAAGCGCGTTCCTCGAGCCCGGACAAGATGCGCGCCGCGTGGCTCCGGAGCTCGCCGCCGAGCTCCGCCAGATGCAGGCATGGCTTGGACTCGATCGGATCGAGGTCAGCGACCGGGGGGACCTGGCCGCGAGGCTCCGCCGGACCCTGAGGTGAGCCACCGAGATTTACTCTGCGCTCAGGTTTGGAGGTGGCGATGTCCCCACGCCGGTCCTACGTAGAGGAGAACACGCGCGAGCGCGAGCGCCTGCGCACTCTGGTGGAGCGCTTGAGCGACGTTGAGCTCCGCCGCCCGGTCAACGACTACTGGACCGTTGCCGCGGTGCTCGGCCACATCGCGTTCTGGGACGCGCGCGCCTTGGTCCTCGCCGAGAAGCTCGAGCGTGGCGAGCCGTTCTCGCTGTCGGACGCCGAGCCGGAGGATGTGACCTGGATCAACGACGCCACCCGACCGCTCATCCACGCGATCGCGCCGCGTGAAGTGGCGCGGCTGGCGCTGCGCCTGGCCGAGGAGACCGACCAGCGGATCGCCTCGCTGGCACCCGGGCTGACCGCGCAGCTCTGGCCCGAGAGCCCGACGAGCCCGCTGAACCCGTTGCGTGCGGCGCACCGCGGCGAGCACCTCGATGAGGTCGCCGCCGCGTTGAAGCCCTGAGCCTCCGTGTACGGCACGATCGCCCGTCTGCGCGTGAAGCCCGGCTCGACCGCGAAGCTAAGCGAGGAGCTGGCCAAATACCCGCGACTGAAGATTGCCGGCTTCGTCACGACGATGCTCTTCCGGATGGACGCCGACGCGGACGAGTGCTACCTGGTCGTCGCGTTCAAAGACAAGGAGACCTACGTCGCCAACGCGCGCGACCCCAAGCAGGATGAGCGATATCGCCGGGTCCGGGCGCTCCTTCTCGCGGATCCCGAATGGCACGACGGCGAGATCGTGTGGTCGGAAAGGGCGGTCATCCTGCCGGCGTCCTTCAAGGTCTCCTCGATGGGGTAGACACCCCGACGCCTCGCGGCGCCAGCCGTACGAGGGGCCCAGTACCGGAGTACCGGTCCCTTAACGCACCTCGGTCGGACGCGTTCAACACCCGCAGGGCGCTTGCCCGAGGAGGACGATGACCATGACGAGCGCTAACGCGCGCCGACCCGCCGCTCGCGGCGCTGACCTCGCGCAGGATCTGGAACGCTGGCTGGCGACGAGTCCGTGGCCGCAGGTCGTCCGCTGGTGGAACGCGCAAGAGGCGCGGATCAAAGTCGCGGTCCTGATCGCCGGCCTCGTCGTCGTGATCGGCATGCTGAATCTGGTCTCAGCGGCGACGCACACGGCCGCGAGGGGATCGGCCACGGTCGCGCCATCCGCGTCCGCGCCCGCGCTCGTCGCGGAGGCGGCACCCGCGGACGCCGGCAAGGCCTGGGTCGTGACGCGGCTCTGGCAGGGAAGCGGCAATCGCGAGACCGAGTCGTTCACCGTAAGCGGGCACTGGCGCGTCGACTGGCTCTTCAGCCCGGCGCAGCCCTCTTCGACGCTGCAGGTCTTCATCTACGCGGCCGACGGGAGGCTGCTCATGAACCTCGCGGCGAACACACAGAGCGCCGGGGCCGACACCAGCTTCTGGGCGGGGCCGGGCACGTATTTCTTGAAGGTCAACACGACCGGCGACTGGAAGCTGGACGTGCAGGAGCTCCGCTAGCATCGCACCCTGAGCTGACCGCCAAGCAAGCGCACCCGCCCGCGGCCGGCGTTCGAGCGACACGACCCACGCTCCTCCGCTGGCACGCGCCATGCGCGGTATGCGATCGTGCGGGTGCGAGTGGTGGGTCGACGTCGCCGGATGAGCGCGGTCTTCGCGGTGGCGGCCGTCCTCGCCGCATCGTGCGCGACCGCGCCGCCAGCCGCCCCACCCAGTCAGGTGCCGGGACTCGTCGTGGAGACGCCGCGGGCGAGCGCAACACCCCAGCCGCTCGCGCGAATGCGTTCGGTGGGCCCGCTTGGCACGGGCTTCGCCGCGAGCGGCGATTTCAAGGGGTCCGGTAAGACCGAGATCGCGCTGATCCAGGACCCGGCGAACGATCACGGGGTCCGCGTCACGATGCGCGAGCCGAGCCCGGGAGGCGAGGCATTTTCCGATTCGACTTGGCTGACGCTGCCGCCGGGGACACTCGCCCTCGGGCGCGCGAAGTTCGCGGTCGCTGACCTGAACTTCGACGGCAAGGACGATCTCGTCGCGCTCTACGACAACGGGGAGAACCGCTCGAGCCTCTATGTGTTCAGATCGACCGGTTCGAGCTTCGAGTTCGGAGATCCGTGGTGGCGAAGCGATGACTATTCGTGGAGCCGAGCTCGTGCCTTGCTGAGCGGTAAGTTCTCAGGGACCGATCGGGACACGCTCCTTGTCGCCTACCAGGGCGAGGATCTCGACCTGCGGATCCACGCGTTCGAGTCGAACGGTTCGGCCCTGGCGTTCGGCGGGACGCAAGGGGTCTACGACTCCGGACGAGGTCAGTTCGACGCGGCGCGCGCGCGTTTCGCGGTCGGGCATTTCACGCGCTCCGGGGGTCCGGACCAGATCGCCGCGCTCTACCAATACGCGAACGCGCGTGTGCGTCTGCACGTCTTCGATCCGAGCCCGAAGGGTCTTGTGGTGACGAGCAACGTGTACGAGAGCGCGGAGGGGGAGTACGACCTCGGGCGCGCGACGATCGCTGCGGGGGACGTGACCGGCGACGGCAGGGACGACCTCGTCGCGGTGTACGGCGACGGCGATGGCAGCGCGCGCGTCCAGGTCTTCGACTCGGGGAGCGGGTTCCGGCCGGCGAACGGCTGGGCGGGCTGGGCCACGCTCCCTCCCGGGTCGGCGTGCGCGGGCGCGACCGCGATCGCGGTGGGCGACTGGAACGGTGATCGCAGGGTCGACCTCGCCGCACTCGTGCCGGGCGACGGTGCGCTTGTCCACAGCAACGTGCTGCAGAACCAAGGCGGCGCCTTCAAGGTCGCATCCACGAGCGAGGAGCCGCTCTGCCCGCGATGGCCGCTGACCGGTATGCCGCTCGCGGGCGGCCCGGTCACGAGGCGCCCGCTCTACGTGAAGATCGACAACAACGCGCACGCGCGTCCGCACTACGGCATCAGCCGCGCGGATCAGGTGTACGAGTGGCTCGTCGAAGGCCTGACGACGCGTCTGGCGGCGGTCTTCCAATCGCAGGAGCCGAACGTCATCGGATCGGTGCGGAGCGCGCGGATCACCGATACGCCGGTCGTGCCGAGCCTCGACGCGGCGTTCGTCTACTCCGGTGGCGGACCCGAGGAGCTCATGCGCCTCCATTACGAGGCCGCGGTCGCGCACCGCTACATCGACCTCTCTCCCGGGTACGGGTGGGGCTACCGCGTCGGCTTCCGAGAGGCCCCCTACAACTACTTCACGACGTATGCGGCGCTTCGCGAGGCGCTCGCCTCCGCGCCGGACGGCGACCAGCCCGCGAACGTGCCGGCCTGGGACTTCCTCCCGCCGTCGTCCATAGACCCGCTCGCCGGCGGGTTCGCTTCGAGCATCCCCGCGGATACGGTGACCGTGCCATACCGCGGTGGCTTCGCGGTGCGCTACCAGTACGACGCCGCCTCTCGCAGCTACGCGCGCTACGACGACGGTGCGCGCGAAGTCGACGGCGCGACCGGCGAGGCGGTCGCCGCGCGGAACGTCGTCGTGATCCAGACCGAGGTGCATTTCACCACGGACTACGGCCTCGATCCCGCCGGGTCGCCGAAGCTCGACATGAAGCTGACCGGCACCGGACACGGCGTCGTCTTCCGCGGCGGGCGACGCGAGGACGTGATCTGGAGCCGGCCCGACGTCGTCGACGTGTTCACGCTCCGGAGCGCGAGCGGCGACGCCGTGCGGCTCGCCCCGGGCCAGACCTGGATCCACATCGTGCCGAGCGACTGGACCATCCCGAGCCAGTAGTCCTCGCTCGTCGAACGAGGAAGGCCCGCCGGTGTCGGCGGGCCTTCTCCTTGTGCGATGGTGGCGGTTTGTCAGGGGATCGCGACGATGGCGATGAGCTGCTGCTGGTAGTGGCTGGGATTCGTCCCTTCGTTATACGTGGTCACCGATGTCGTGTAGGACTTGCCCGATGCCGAAATGATGCCGAAGTAGTCGCCGATGAAGGTCCCCCTGCAGGTGGGACACGACGTGTGCGGAGCGTTCAGCTGTGGATCCCAGGTGTGCTGGCTCAGGCGGATGTTCATCCCCTTGGGCGAGAGCGTCGGCGTGTAGGACTGGATGCTCGCGTTCACGCAGTAGTTCGTCGCGCCGTACGGCGGCAGCGCGCCCGCGTACGCGGGATTGGCTGTGTCGAGCGCGATCCCGGCGGCCGCCGCGTCGGCCGTCCCAGCGCCCGGGCAGGGGAGCCTGCGGTCGTAGAACGCGACGCTGACCGTGCCGTTCGCCGCGACATCGACGTTCGGCTGGAACTCGTCGACCGGTGAGGCGTTGTCGTTCACCTGGATCGGGTCGGTCCAGGTCGCGCCCTCGTCATAGGACGCGGCGATCAGGACGTTGCTGAGGCCGGTGCTGCCGTCCTCCCACGAGACATAGAGCGGGTAGTGGCCATTCACCTTCTTGGGGCCGAGACCGAAGCTCTGAAGGATCCCGTCCCGGAAGGTCGTGTTCGTGTAGCGCAGCGGCGGAATGACGATGTCCGTCTTGAACGGCGTGCTCGTCCAGGTGAGCCCGCCGTCCTTCGAGGCGTCGATGAAGATCAGGCCGCAGCAGAAGCCGTGGGCCGGGCTCTCGCTCACCAGAGTCGTGTAGACGCTGCCGTCCGGCGCGACGTGCGGAAGCAGATACGAGGCGCCCTGTGGCGATCCGCCTACCTGCGGCAACGAGATGGGGGCGGACCATGGCGTGTGCGTCCCGTCCTGGTGCGCCTGGGCGATCGCGACGTACGGATGGGCCGAATACGGACCGGTGAAGAGGACCCACATCGCGTAGATGCGGTCATGAAAGGGACTCAGCGGGTTCGTGTCGATGGCGATCCACTGCTTGTCCGGCTCGCGTCCCTGGGAGTCGTACGGGGCGACGATGTCGGTCGACCCCGTCCGCGTCGTCATCCAGTCGTTCGCGCCGCTCGCGTCGTGCGGGCGAACGTTCGCGGCGATGACCTCCGCGGCAAGGGTCGGATTCGGCTCGACGTGCTTGTTGATGCTGAAGTCATGCCCACCGCTCGCGGTGTACGCGAACTGATAGGGGAGGATGAGCGAGTAGAAGTTGCCCCACCGGTCGAACGCGCCGACCGGGTCGGTGTTGTCCGTCCACCCCTCGTAGCCGGGTACGTGCCCCTGGGTCGGCCAGGTCGCCCCGCCGTCCCAGGATTCGTAGAAGCCGAGGAGGTGGTTGTAGCCCTCGGCGCTCACGAACCATTTCGACTGTCCGATGAGGTGGCGGGGATTCGTGGGGTCGACGCGGATGTCCGATTCGGAGTGGTCCTTCACGAGCATCGGCTTCGCGGCGGGGTAGCCGGGGTTGCTCCCCTCCTGGGTGGGATACGGGCCCGGGTCCTCGAGGGTGTCCGCGCCGGTGCATTCGCTCATGCCGGTGTACCCGTCGTTCGGCCCGTCGCTCGTGAAGAACGCCGCCTCCGGCGTGTAGCAGCTGGTCCGCTGCGTCGTCGCGATGACGTTCTTGACCTTCGCGGTGGTGAAGCTTGCCGCGTAGTCGCTGTCGCTCTGTGTCCCTTGACGGACGATCGCGCCGGTCAAAGATGCGCTGGTCGTGCCGGCCGGCGATGCCGCGAGTGCGAGGAGTGCGAAGGCCGCGATCGCGATCGCGATGGTGCGCCGCATGAGGACCTCCCTTTTTGGTTCGGCGCGAAGCCCCGGTCCCGCCCGGCGCGGCATCATAGCCCGCCCGTTCAGGCCTCGTTCAGCGACCGACCGCTCGCCTCCGCCGTCCGCGCGGGTTTGCCCGCAGGCGCTTGAGATAGAGCGCCTCGTCAAGCCCGGCACGTACGAAATTCGGGAGCGTACCGACGTGCCGGTAGCCGTGATCGGCGTAGAAACGCCGTGCCCCGCGATTCGTGCTCGTGACGAGAAGCCCCAGGTGCCGCGCCCTGCCGCGACGCGCGGCAGCTTCACCGCGCTCGAGGAGGGCCGACCCGATGCCCCGTGACTGATCGGTCTCGGCGACGAGGAGGAGGCGGAGATACGCGCTTCGGTCGAAGGCGCGGGTCGGCACGAGCCAGAGGAGACCGGCGACGCGCTCGCCCACACGCGCGAGAAGGAGGACGTCGCCCTCGCGCAACGCCTCGTCCAAGCTGGTGCGCGCCCCTATTCGGGTCACGCGGTACCGGCGCAGGAGCGGTGAGCTCGCCATGAGCGCGGCGAGGGCGCTGGTGTCCGCGCGACGCGCCGCGACGATCCTCATCGCTGCCCCGGATCGAGCGCGTCGCGGAGGCCGTCCCCGAGCAGATTGAAGCCGAGCACCGCGATCATGATCGCGAGCCCGGGGAAGATCGCGAGGTGCGTCGCGAACTCGAGGTACTGGCGGCCTTCGTTCAACATCACGCCCCACGACGGCGCCGGCGGCTGCGCGGAGAGCCCCAGAAACGACAGCGCTCCCTCGGTGAGGACGGCCCATGACAGCGCGAGGCTCACCTGAACGACGACCGTCGAAAGTAGGTTCGGCACGATGTGCCTTCCGATCACGCGAACAGGGGTCGCCCCGATCGTCCGCGCCGCTTCGACGAAGTCGCGATGCTTGAGCGAAAGCACCGGACCGCGAACGACCCGGACGAAGATCGGCGTGTAGACGACGGCGATCGCGATGACCACGTTCCGTGGGTCGGGCCCCAGGGCCGCGACGATGCCCAGCGCGAGCAGGATCGCCGGGAACGCGAAGAAGATGTCCATCGCGCGGCCGATCGCGAGATCGACCAGACCGCCCAGGTATCCCGAGAGAAGCCCGAGGACACCGCCGGCCGCTGTCGCGCCCGCGACCGAGAGCACCGCGACCTCCATCGAGAGCCGCGCCCCGTAGAAGACGCGGGCGAGGAGATCCCGACCAAGCGCGTCTGTCCCAAAAGGATGGTCGGCGGTCGGCGCGGCAAGCCGCACCGTCGAGATCTGCAGCGGGTCGTGCAGCGGAAGGAAGCTCACCGTGAGCGCGACGAACGCGTACACGCCGACCAACCCGAGGCCGATCACCGCGGTCGGCTCGCGGGCGAGGATCCGCACCGGGCCGGTCGCGACCGAGGCGCGGGGGCTACGCGAGACGGATCCGGGGATCGAGGTAGCCATAGAGCAGGTCCACGAAGACGTTCAGCGCCACGAACAGGATCGCGATGGCGAGGACCGCGCCCTGCACGAGCGCGTAGTCGCGCTGGACGATCGCGGCGAGGAGCATGCGGCCAACGCCGGGGACGGAGAAGATCTCCTCGACAACGACGGCGCCACCGAGGAGCTGTCCGACCTGGATCCCGAGGAGCGTCACCACCACGATGAGGCCGTTCTTCAGCACATGACGCCGGAGGACCAACCCGGGACCGAGGCCCTTCGCGGTGGCTGTCCGGACGTAGTCGGCGCCAAGGACGTCGAGGATGGCGGAGCGCGTCATGCGCATCGTCGCCGCGGCGAGCGCGAGCCCGAGCGTGATCGCGGGAAAGAGAAGGAGCGCGAGGTTCGCGAGCGGATCGCGGGCGAATTCCACATAGCCGCCGGTGTTCGGGAGCCACCGCAGGTAGAGCGAGAACACCACGATGATCAGCGTCCCCAGCCAGAAGCTCGGGAGCGACAGGCCGACGAGGCCGCCCAGGCGCACCAGGACGTCCAGCCGAGACCGCGCTCGGACCGCCGAGAGGAGCCCGAGCGGGATCCCGATCCCGATCGCGATGAGCGCCGCCGCCGTCGTCAGCTCGAGCGTCGCGGGCAGGCGCTCGCCGATCTCGATGAGGACCGGGCGTCCCGTACGGATCGAGTATCCCGCGTCGCCATGGAGGAGCGAGGTGAGCCAGCCCCAGTACTGGATCGGCAGCGGCTGGTCCAGCCCGAAGTACGCGCGCAGG
>VBFI01000080.1 GCA_005889275.1 Chloroflexota bacterium
TCGCGCATCAGGTAATAGAGCGCGGCGCAGACCTGCATCGTGTCCTGCGGGTGACCTCCCGTCGCGTCGAGGAGCCGATCGACACTGGGGTCGTCGATCGCCATCTTCTTCGTCGCGAACTTGCCCCGGAGGTACTCGAGCCAATCGTCGGGATCGATGCCGAAGCGGTGCCCGCCGGCGTCGGTGAGGTCGAGTGGTACCGCGAACCGATAGAACGCGTGCCCCTTCGCGGAAAAGAGCTCCTCGAGAATTCCCTGCTCGGAACCGAGGAACGCGTAGCTCGTCCCGCGATGGGCCTGAAAGCGCGTCCGCATCACGTCGAAGACCCGCGGCCCGAGCCGTCCCGCGGCCTGGAACTCGTCGAGCACGACGACGACCCGCTTCCCGGTTCGTTTCGCGAGCGCCTGCGGCAGATCGAGCGCGCCCTCGAAGAACCGCTGCGGGTTGGTCTCTCGCGCGAGCTGCAGGGCCATCTCGACGTGCTCGTACCGCACCTTCACCGTGGGTCGCATCCCGGCAGCGATGGCTCTGGCCTGCTCGAAGCTCCGCTCGACGCCCGAGAGGTTTCCGAGGACGGCATCGGCCAGGCGCTCGCCAAGCCCGCGTACGTCCGTCGCCCCGAGGCAGTCGACGTATGCGGTGTGGGCTCCCCGGCGCCGTAGCCGCCGCAGTGCCTCGAGGATGATCGAGGTCTTCCCGATCCGTCGCGGACCGGCGACGAGAACGTGGTTGCCGTCCTCGAGACGATCGACGAGCCGGCGCAGATAGGCCTCCCGCCCGACGAGGTCGGCCGCGGGCACGGGGCCGCCGACGGGAAAGTAAGGGACCACCGGGTCGACGCGGCCACGCAGGCGCTGCATCGGTCGATGATACATCTCATGTAGCAAAGAGATGCGTTCTGTGCGTACAGCTGGCCATGCGAGGATGGGCCGATGCCCTTCATCCTCGGGGCCGTCGCCGTCGCGGTGGCCGCGGTGGCCGGGTGGCTCGCGCGTCCGCTCCGGCTGGATCCCACCCGTCGGGCCGCTCTCGTCAGCGCCGTGGGCGCCGTCGATCGCGAGCTCGCCGCGGACCTCGAGCTCCTCGCCATGTTCGACCAGACGAAGCAGGCGGTCGTGCTCGAGAACGGCGAGTACACGCGGAACCGTCTGGTCATCGAGCGCGACGGCGGTGCCGCGGCGGCGGCGCTCGCCGAGCTCTACGCGCGGATGCCCGACGCCGAGGCGGCGATGGAGCGGCGCGGCCCCGCGAACACGATCAAGGACGGGGACCGCCGGGTCATCGACGCCTGGGAAGGTGACGCTCGGGTCGTCCAGCGGGCCCTGCGCGCTTCTCTGGACGCGCGACCACGGTGGGGCTGGCGTGCGGTCAGCGCTCGCTTGGGTGGGGGCAGGGTGTCGCGTTAGCCGACCCCTCTATCGGCTCTGGCACGTCCCGTGCAATTCCGCGTTACACAGGCAGATGTCCATCAAGGGAATCGCGCCCGGGCGGGCGTATCGCGCCTATCGCTTCCCGCACCGGAGCGGCGGGCGGATGTCTCGTCGCGCCAGCGCGGTCAAGCCCGTCGGCGCGTTCGCGGGCGTCCTCACGGCGGTGTTGCTCTCCGGCGTCGCCTTCGTCGGTGTTGGGATCGCCGCGACGATCGGTTACTTCGCCGCGGATCTGCCGGCGGCCCACGATCTCGCGACCGTCCCCGTGCCGCTCGCGACGCACATTTACGACCGCACGGGGGAGCACCTGCTCTACACGCTCGCGGACGAGCGCCGTGAGCTGATCTCGCTCGACGCGGTCCCCCAGACGATGCAGAACGCGACGATCGCGATCGAGGACAAGACGTTCTGGTCGAACCCCGGCATCGACATCGGCGGAATCGCGCGCGCCATGCAGGCGAACAGCGCGAGCGGCCGCATCACCCAGGGGGGATCGACCATCACCCAGCAGCTCATCAAGACCCGCCTCCTCGGGGACGACCCGACCTTCACGCGAAAGATCAAGGAGGCGATCCTCGCGGTCGAGGCGACCCGGACGTTCAGCAAGAAGCAGATCCTCGAGATGTACTTCAACCAGATCTACTACGGGAATCAGGCGTACGGGCTGAAGGCGGCGGCGGCGACGTACTTCGGGGTCCTCGATCTGAACAAGCTCACGCTCGGGCAGATGGCGCTCCTCGCGGGTCTGCCGCAGGCGCCATCGGACTACGACCCGATCCAGAACATGCCCGCGGCGCTCGCGCGCCGCGCGCTCGTGCTCGACGCGATGGTCGAGAACGGCTACACGACCCAGGCCGAGGCCGACGCGGCGAAGAGCGAGGTGATCAAGGTGACCCCCGCGACGACCTCGCTGTACGCGCCGCACTTCACCTTCCGGGTGCGCGAACAGCTCATCAACGTGCTCGGCGAGAAGGCCGCCTATCGCGGCGGCTACGACGTGTACACGACCCTCGACTGGAACATGCAGCAGCTGGCCGAGAAAGAGGTCAAGGACCACGTCGACACCCTCAAGGGCAACAACGTCAACAACGCGGCGCTCATCACCATGGATCCGACGACCGGCGAGATCCTGGCCTACGTCGGGAGCTACGACTACTACATGCACACCGCGAAGGTGCAGGGCGATTACGACCACGCCGGAATCGCGCTTCGCCAGCCGGGCTCGACGTTCAAGCTCTTCACCTATCTCACCGGCATGCAGAAAATCGGGCTCACCGCGTCCAGCCGGCTCTACGACATCCAGTTCACGATGCCCGATGGGAGCGGTAAGCCGTACTCGCCCAAGGACGCCACGAAGGAGCAGCACGGCCCGTTGACGCTTCGTCAGGCGCTCCGCGAGTCGCTCAACCTTCCCGCCCTCGAGGTAACCCGACTCGTTGGCGTCGACTCGATCATCGACACGGTTCACCAGCTCGGCATCAGCCGCGACTGGGACCGTTCACAGCTCGGGCTGTCGTTCGGCATCGGCGCCGGCGAGATGCGACTCATCGACATGGCGAGCGCGTACCAGGTGATCGCGAACCTTGGGGTCCGCGTCGATCCGACATTCATCTACAAGATCGTCGATCCCACAGGAAAGGTCGTGAAGGACTACAGCAAGCCTGACGGCCGTCGCGTGCTCGATCAGCGGACCGCCTGGGTCTTCGACGACATCCTCAAGGACAACACCAACCCGCAAGGGTCGTTCGTCTTCGGCCCGTGGACGAACATCGGGCGCCCGGCCGCGCTCAAGACCGGCACGACGGACAACCTGCAGGATGTTCTCGCGATCGGCTTCACGCCGCAGCGGCTTACCGCGATCTGGATGGGAAACTCCGACAACTCGGAGATGGTGGGGATCAGCTCCGCGCTCGGTCCGGGCGTGCTGTGGCGCGACTACATGAAGACCGTCGTCGGCGGACTTCCCGTCGTCTGGTACAACCGACCCGACGGGATCGTCGACAAGACCGTGTGCGTGAACCCCGCGCTCATGGGCGGCAACGGCTCGGGGGCGCTGCCCGGTCCCAACTGCCCGGCGAGCTTCCGCTTCACCGAGCACTACGTCGCGGGCACTGAGCCCACAGCGAACGACAGCGACTTCTACACGTCGTGCGGTATCCGGCTCATCGCCCCGTTCGCGGACTGGCAGGGCTCCTACAACGCGTGGGCCTCGGGCGCGGTTTCGGGCGCGTACAGCTACGGCCGATTCAGCTGGAGCATCTGCGGCTTCGCGCCGAGGCCCGTGACGCCCTCGGGCTCGCCGTCCGGATCGCCGTCGCCGAGCGGTGGACCGCAGGCGACCCCGCCGCCACAGCCAACGCGCCAACCGCCGCCCACGCGCAAGCCGTAATCCGCGCGAGCAAAGGTCCGTTTCGCACCTAGACTCGCGACGTGCGGGCGGTGACGGGCGCGTCGTTTTATGCCCCGGTCGAAGAGGAGCTGGCGGAGCTCGAACGGCGTCTCCTCGACGTCGGCCGCGCCGGGCATCCGGTCTTCCGTGCCGCGGTCGCGCACCTCTTCCAGACCCGCGGGAAACTCCTCCGGCCGACGCTCGTGTTCCTGGCGGCTCGGTTCGGGACCGCCGCGGACCGCGAGGTCGTGCTCAACCTCGCGGAGTCGCTCGAGCTCGTGCACACGGCGTCGCTGGTGCACGACGACGTCGTCGACCGGGCCGAGCTCCGCCGAAATGTCGAGACGGTGAACGCGAAGTGGAACGATGATGTCGCGCTGATCGTCGGCGACTATCTCTTCGCCAAGGCCTACGCGCTCGCGGCCGTTCTCCCGAAGCCCGAGGTCATCGCGATCGTCGCAGAGACGGTCTTCGCTCTCTGCGACGGCGAGCTTAGCGAGGTGACCGCCGCGCGCGCGCTTCCGTCCGAGCGCGAGTACCTCGATCGGATCGAGCTGAAGACCGCGTCGCTCTACGCCGCGTGCTGCCAGGGGGCGGCGTTGCTCGCCGAAGCCGATGCGGAGCATGTGGCCGCCCTGGGCGCGTTTGGGACCAACCTCGGCCTCGCGTTCCAGATCACCGACGACATCCTCGATCTCACCGGCGACGAGGAGGACTTCGGAAAGACGCTCGGCCGCGATCTTCTCGAAGGGATGCCGACCCTCCCGATGATCTACGCGGTCGCCGAGCGGGACGGCTCCGGCGGGGCGCTCGCGTCCCGGATTCTGGCGCCGGCGAAGAACGAGGAAGAGGTCCGCGGACTCCTCGCCGAGATCCGCGACTCGAGCGGTCCCGAGCGCGCGCGCCAGCGGGCTCTCGCGTTCCACGGCGCGGCCGTCCGCGCTCTGGAACAGCTTCCCGCGCGCGCCGAGCGCGACGCGCTCCGCGACGTGGCCGACTTCGTCGTCTCTCGCGTGCGCTGATGGCCGCTCCCGAGATCGAGTCCTTCCGCGGCCGCCTTCTTCGGGAGCTGGATCGCGTGGTCAAGGCGCTCGACGGACTGGACGGAGCCGCGGTGAACTGGAAGCCTCCCGCGGCGAACGCGAACACGCTCAACGTGCTCGCGCGCCACACGTTCGGTGCGGCATTGGATCACGTCGTTCGCCAGGTCGCCGGGAAACAGATCACGCGGTCGCGCGACGCAGAGTTCGCGGCGACGGGCGCTACGGACGACATTCCCAGGCTCGCCGAAGCGACCAAGCGCGAGATCTTCGACGCGCTCGAGGACTTCGATCCGCGACGGCTCGGCGAGGAGCGGGAGACGCCGGCCGGAACGCGCACGCCGCGTGACTATCTCGTCCACGCGATCGCGCACGCGGCCGAGCATGCGGGACAGGCGGAGCTCACGCGCGATCTCTGGCGGAGCCGCTCGAGCTAAGGGCCCGCACGCCTCCCGCCGCGTCTGCGTCCGCGGCGTCGCCGCTTCTTCCGTCCGTCGGCCGGCGGAGCCACCGGCGTCGGCCGCTCCTGGCGCGGGACCTCGTCGCTGCCGTACGTGCCGACCCCTTTGGTATGGGCCGGGATGGGCGCGAATGACACGCCGAGCTCGGCCGCGGTGAACCTCGTCCGCGCGCCGTCGGCGAGCGTCACGGTGATCTCCTCCTTCGGCACGTTCACCCCCTGCGTCGTCGCGCACCCTGACGTACCGCAGGAGCCGCTCACGCACGTGGGGATGTGGAAGGTCTCGCCGAGCTTCGGCAGCTTTCCCTTCACCTCCTGGTACGTCTCGAGCTCGTAAATGAGGCAGCACTTGAGTCGGCCGCAGACACCCGTCAGCTTGGACTGGTTGAGCGGCAGGTCCTGCTCTTTCGCCATGCGGATCGAGATGTTGGAGAACTTGTCGAGCCAGGACGAGCAACAGAGCTCGCGGCCACACGTCCCGACGCCGGTCATCACTTTCGTTTCATCCCGGGCGCCCATCTTCCGGAACTCGATACGGGTGCCGAAATGCGCGGCGAGAGCGGCGTTCAGCTCGGTGAGGTCGACCCGATCGTCACTGGAGAAGAAGAACACCAGGCTCGATCCGTCGAATTGCCAGTCCGCGCCGAGGATCTTCATCGGGATCGCGCGCGCGCGGACCATCTCCGCAGCGGTGCGGGTCGCGTCCTCCTCCATGCGCTTGTGCTTGTTCATCGCGAAGAGATCCGCGCCCGTCGCCTTCCGCACGACCGTCCCGAGCGGCGGGTCGACCATCACCAGTGGCGAGTCGGTCGGCAGGATCGCGACCCGGGCCGCGTCGTCGCCGAGCTCTGTCCGCACGATCACCGTCTCGCCGAGGTCAACGTCGGTCACCGGACCGGTTTCGAAGAAGTACATCCGGCCGGCCTTCATGAACCTGGCGCCGATGACCGTGCGCGGCACGATCACGCGGCCACCTTGAGCGATGCCGCATACGGCAGCCGCAGCACGAGGAGCTCGAGCAGCATTCGGGCGTTGACGTTACTTTCGATGACGTCTCGCCGCCATCGATCGAGGGAAAGCGCGAGATCGACGAGCTCGCGAGGACTCACCGCCTTCACGAGCTGCGCGGTTTCGTTCGCCCGATCGGGACGTACCGCGCGGTCCGCGCCGTGGGCGGCCGCGGCCGCGTCACGTGCGAGCTCGCTCCACTCGCGCAGGCGCGACTCGATGGCCTCGTTGCGCTTCTGTGTGTCGCGCTCGGACTCGGCGAGGTCGACGGCCCAAGCGAACCGGTCGGTCAGGCCACTCGAGACCAGGCGGTAGAACTCGGATTCGGTGATGCGACGCTTGCGCCGGGCCGTCTCGTCAGCCGCGAGCGAGAGCGCGACACCCGGCCGTCCCGCCGCGATGGTCGCGTAACGCCGCGCCTCGGGGCCGAACCGTGTCGCGAGCCCCTCGGCGATCTCCATCGCAGCCACGAGGCGGAACGGGAGCGGGACGAGCCGGGAGCGGATCGTCTCGAGGAGACGCGACGGCGTCGGGGTGAGCAGCATGAGCACGGCGTGGACGGGCGGCTCCTCGAGCGTCTTCAGGAGCGCGACCTCGGCGTGCTCAGACAGGTCCGCGGCATCGTCGACGATGACGATCCGCCAGCCTCCCTCGAGCGGCCGGAGCGCGAGATCCTGCTGCATCTCGCGGACCTGTTCGATGGAGATCATCTTCTTGTCGCCGCCCGGGTCGAGGTCGACACGCCGCGTGACGAGCCGGACGTCCGGATGGGTGGCGTGCTCGACCTTACGGCAGGCAAGACACGTCCCGCAGCCACCGGCGACACGGGGCTCGCTCGTGCAGAGCAGCGTCTGCGCGAGACGGGTCGCCACCGTTCGTTTGCCGATCGACCGCGGGCCGCTCAGCTCATACGCATGGGCCACGTCGCCTTCGAGCGCCCTCTCGCCCAAGCGGGCGAGCAGGCGACGCTGCCCGATCACATCTCGCAACGTCTTGGCGAGATTCTAGGCGGGCTTCGTCGGCTCCTTCGTCGCCCGGATGTAGGCGCTCGCGATCGCGCCCGCGACGCCGTCGAGGCGGACTTCCCGGGTCACCTCGACATCGATGCCGGTGAACCCGGCGGCTCGGAGCGCGCTCACGTACTCATCGGCCGGGATCGTGCCGGCGATGCAGCCCGCCCATTGGTCGAGCGATCGCTTGACCTCGGCTGGGAGCTCGGCAAGCGCCACCATGTCGGCGACGGCCAGGCGGCCGCCCGGCTTGAGCACGCGGTTCGCCTCGCGCAGCACCGCCCGCTTGTCGGCCGCGAGGTTGATCACGCAGTTCGAGATGATCACGTCGACGCTCGCCGCGGGAAGAGGAAGCGCTTCGATCGTCCCCTTGAGGAACGTCGCGTTGCTCACGCCCGCGCGCGATTGGTTCGCGCGCGCGACGGCGAGCATCTCATCGGTCATGTCCACGCCGTACGCGTGACCGGCCGGCCCGACACGTCGCGCCGAGAGGAGCACATCCAGACCCGCTCCGCTCCCGAGGTCGAGGACGGTCTCGCCGGCGCGGAGCTCGGCGAGGAGCGTGGGGTTGCCACACCCGAGGCTGGCCGTCGCGTCGATCCCGACGGAAGCGAGCTCCTCGGCGGAATACGTCGCGCCGCAGCAGTCGTCTTCGCAGCACGCGCCACTCGCCGCGTCGACGGTCACGCGAAGCTCGGCGCCGTCGTCGTGGAGCGCCCAATTCGCGGTCCCGCAGCAGACACGCTCGGCGGCCACGAGGCGCGTGAGCTCGGCGCGGGTCGCGGGACCGGCCCGGTACGTCGAGATCACCGTCCCTGACCGCTCGGCTCGCGTGAGCAGCGCCGCGGCGTCGACCGCACGCCATTCGGCTTGACGCTGGGCGCGCTGACCGTCGGTCAGATCGCAGGCGAGCCCGAGCGACCCGGTGACCCCGCCCGGAGCCATCTGCAGGGCCTTCGCGGCGTAGCGCTCGCGGACCGCGTCGGTGAGCTCGCTCATGACCAACCTCCGACCCATAGACGGGCGTCGATGGAACCTACCGCAACGCATTGACGATTGTCAATGGGTATGCGAGCATCAGGCCATGGAACGAATCGCGGTCCTTCCTGAGCGCGAACGTGGTGTCTGCTGCCCTCCGACCATCCGGCTGCGTCCGGAAAAGGTCGCGGGAACAAGCGAGATCCTGAAGGCGCTCGCTGACCCGACGCGCCTCCAGATGGCGATCGCGCTCCGCGACGCGAAGGAGCCGCTCTGCATCTGCGACTTCACAGCGACCTTCGACCTCTCGCAGCCGACGGTGTCCCACCACATGGCGAAGCTCAAGGAAGCCGGGCTCGTGGAGGTGACCAAGCGGGGGATCTGGTCGTTCTACCGTCTGGCGCCGGACCTCCCGGCGGCGGGCCGGCGCATCCTGGAGGCGATCTCCTAGCGCCCGGGCGGCGCAGATATCGTTCGCCGATGCGTCTCGCGATCCTCTCGGACATCCATGGAAACTCGATCGCGCTCGATGCGGTACTCGAAGACATTCGCTCGCGCGGCGGCGCCGACGGGTACGTGTTGCTCGGTGACTTCGCCGCGATCGGGCCCGACCCGGTCGGCGTACTCGAGCGGGTCGCGAGGCTCGCCGGTGCGCACTTCATCCGCGGCAACGGCGATCGCTACGTCGTGACCGGCGAGCGTCCTGACTGGTACAAACGCGACGGGACGAGAACAGGCGAGCAGATCCGACGAACGGAGCTCGATGTGGAACGCTCGTTTTCGTGGACACAAGGGATCGTGAAGGCCGCCGGCTGGCTTGAGTGGCTCGCCGACCTGCCCTTCGAGCTCCGTCTCGATCTTCCTGACGGAACGAGGATGCTCGCCGTGCATGCGTCGCCTCATTCGGACGACGACCCGCGGTTCGAACCGCATGCCAGCGACGACGACCTGCGTGAGCTCCTGGGCGACGCCAGGGCGGACCTCGTCGTCGCGGGTCACACCCATCGGGCGATGGACCGGCGCTTGGGCCCGCGGCTCCGCCTTGTGAATCCGGGGTCAGTGAGCAATCCACTTCCGTCCGAAACCGACATCCGCGCGGGCTACGCGAGTCTTGACGCCGGTGCGGACGGATACAGTGTCGAGCTCCGACGCGTCGATTACGACCACGACGCCTTCATCGAGAGCCTTCGTCGCGTTCATCACCCCGCGGCCGACTTCATCAGCGGGTTGCAGCGCAGGCCGACCCCAGTCGACTGAGGTCAGCGCATCGCGGCGCGCCGTTGCCGCGCGGCCTCGTACGCGAGCTCGGTGCGCTCGGCCACCAGCGGCCAGGTCCATCGCTCCTGAAGGCGGAATCGTCCGGATTCGCCCATGCGTCGCGCGCGAAGCGGATCACCGAGCAGCACGAGGATCGCCCGCGCGATCGCGTCGGGGTCCTGCGAGACGATGAGCCCATCGATCCCGTCGCGCACGATCTCGCGGATCGGCGGGATGTCGCCGGCGATCACCGGGCGCCACGCGTACCACGCCTCGAGGTACGTGTGCCCGAAGGTCTCGTGGACCGACGGCATCGCGAACACCGTCGCTCGCGCGTACGCCTCGGCCTTGTCGTTCTCGCTCACCACGCCGCGCTCGATCCAGCGGTCGTCGTTCCACCGCGGCACGAAGCGCTCGGTCCAGGCGGCTTGACCGATCGCGACGAAGCGGGCCTCGGGACGCGACCGCCAGACGATACGGGCGGCCTCGCGAAGCGCGTGGTACCCCTTGTACCGCTCCTTCCGTCCAACGAAGAGCACCGTCGCCGGGTCCATGGGCACCTCGGGGAGCCAGCTGATGATCGGCCCGACGCCGGTGACGTGGACCTCCCGGATCCGCCGCGCCCGGTACCACTCCGCCTCCCACTCGGTCAGCGCGATGACGGCGTGGTCGCGCCGGTAGCGCGCGACATCGGCGGTCCCTTCACCCGAGAAGCGCTGCCCGGGATGCACGAGCGGCGTCTCGACGAAGAGCGCCCCTGCGTCTCGTGCGGCACGTTCGAGCGCGCCCGCCCATTCGCGTGCGATCGAGTGGACGACGTCCGCGCCGGCGACCGCGGCCCGCAGGTCCGTCGGCGAAACGAGCGTCGTCGGAAGCACGCTGTCGATCGCCGCGCCGACCGGTCCGGCACGCGTCGGCAGGAACCGGTAGGTCACGCCCTCCTCGCGGAGCTCCACCGCTCCGGGAGGCGCGTCGTAGATCGCGCGCGGGATGCCGGGCCGCCGCCACGCCGGCCGGAGCCCCACAAGGGTGACCTCGTGATGACGATCGCGGAGAGCTTTCGCGAGCGCGCGGGCCTGCGCTTCGGAACCGCCGACCGTCGAGAGGAGCTTCTTCGCGATGACCACGCGCATCGCGAAAGAGGCTATGCGAGCGCTTCGCCCAGCCCGGCGCGCGGCTGACCGAGCGCTCGCGCGTATGCGTCCTCGACGCGGTCCATCACGCGATCCCAACTCCAGCGCTGGTCCAGCTTCGCGGCGCCCGCGCGACCCATCGAAGCGCGCGCCACCGGGTCATCGAGGAGGCGAACGATGGCACCCGACACGTCGTCGGCGCGCTGCCGCACGCAGAACCCGTCGACCCCGTGGGCGATCACCTCGCGGAGCGGGGGGATATCTCCCCCGACCACGGGACGCTCGTGTAGCCAGGCCTCGAGGTAGCCGATACCGAAGGTCTCGTGGATCGACGGCATCGCGAAGACGTCGCAGGCATCAAGAGCGGCCGACTTCTCCACTCCGCTGGCGCGCTCGATGTCGACGATGCGCTCGTCGGCATACCGCGCGAACTCGTCGAAGAAGCTCGAGTAGAAGCCCGGGATCCCGATGAAGACGAAGCGCGTGTCCGGGTGCCGGCGCCACACCAGCTCCGCGGCGTCGAGGAGGTGGATGTACCCCTTGTAGCGCTCTTTCCGGCCGATGTAGAGGACGAGGGGCGCATCCGCCGGAATGGCGTGCGCGGCGCGGAACTGCGCGCCCTCTCGCGAGCGCGTGGCGTTCGGTCCCATCCCGGTGGTGACGACGCGCGCGCCGTCGATCCCGTTGTCGATGAACCACGACCGTTCCCATTCGGTCATCGTCGTGACCGCGTCCGCGCGCTTGTAGCGGGCGAAGTCACTCGACGTGTCGCCGCCATGGAACTGGCCGGGGTGGGCGAGCGGAGTGAGCACGATGGGAATGTCGAGACCCGCGGCGACGTCGAGCGAGCTGGCGAGATACTCGCGCCCGACGTTATGGATGAGCTCGCGGTCCTCCGCGTACCACTCGAGGACGTCGGTGCGCATAAGGTCGACGAGCGTCGACGCGTCCGCGACCTGGCCAAGGAAGCCGCCCCGTGGCTTCACCTGAACGACCTCGACGCCCTCGCGCGAGAAAACGCGGCGATCGTCGAACGCCTGCGCGCACAAGACGCGGACCTCGTGACCGCGCGCGGCGAGACGCGTCGCGAATTGATAGGCGAGGCTTTCAGATCCGCCGACACTCGCGTACGCGCGCTTGGTGAAGAGAAGTCTCATGCGAGCCGTAGCCGAGGCAAGGCGCGTGCTACGACGCGGCGGCGGTCTCGTCCAGGCCGATGAACTTCGACCATGTTCGCTCGCCTGCCCGCACATACGACGAGTAGAGGTACTGCGGCGTCGCCGGCGGCCGGACCGGAAGGCGCAGGAGCGTCATGCGTGCCTCGGCGAGCGTGCGCCCGCCCTTCCGGTGGTTGCACGGCTTGCAGGCGGCGACGACGTTCTCCCAGATGTGCTGGCCACCGCGGTGACGCGGCATCACGTGATCGAGCGTCAGGTCGTGACCGCGCTTCCCGCAGTACTGGCAGGTGTGGTCGTCACGGACGAGGACTTCCTTACGGGTCATCTTCACGACGGGGCGCGGACGCTTCACGTGGTACGCGAGGCGGATGACCGATGGCGACGGAAAGCTCATCCGCTCGCTCGTGACCAGGTGGCCGTTCTGCTCGATGACGCTCGCCTTCTCCTTCGCGAGGAGGACCACCGCCCGGCGGACGTTGCAGACGTTCAGCGGTTGGAAGTCGAGGTTGAGCACGAGCACGTTCGCGTCGACTACGCCCATGTTCCGATTCTACGGTCAGAGCGGTACGATGGGGTTCCGATGAGCGCTCATTCCACGCCCGGACAGAACGGCTCCAAGGGCACCTGGACCCTCAAGACCGGCCTCGCTCAGATGCTCAAAGGCGGGGTGATCATGGACGTCGTCACGCCCGAACACGCGAAGATCGCCGAGGACGCCGGCGCCGTCGCGGTCATGGCGCTCGAGCGCGTCCCCGCGGACATCCGGGCCTCCGGCGGGGTCGCTCGGATGAGCGATCCCGAAATGATCCAGCGGATCATGGAAGCGGTCACGATCCCGGTCATGGCGAAATGCCGCATCGGCCATTTCGTCGAGGCGCAGGTCCTCGAGGCGATCGGCGTCGACTACATCGACGAGAGCGAGGTGCTCACACCGGCCGACGAGAAGTACCACGTGAACAAGCACGACTTCAAAGCTCCGTTCGTTTGCGGCGCGCGCGAGCTCGGCGAAGCGCTGCGGCGGATCAACGAAGGAGCGGCGATGATCCGAAGCAAGGGCGAGGCGGGCACCGGCAACATCGTCGAGGCCGTGCGGCACATCCGCGCGATCACCGAGGCCATCGCCGAGCTGCATGAGATGGCCGCGACGGAGCTCCACACGAAGCTCGAGGCGAAGGCGCACGAGTTCCGCGTTCCCGTCGAGCTCGTCCGCGAGGTCGCGAAGGCCGGGAGGCTCCCGGTCGTGCTCTTCTGCGCGGGCGGTATCGCGACGCCGGCGGATGCGGCGCTGATGATGCAGCTCGGCGCCGAAGGGAACTTCGTTGGCTCGGGGATCTTCAAGTCCGCGGATCCGGCGCGGCGCGCCAAGGCGATCGTCGAGGCGACGACGCATTTCCGCGACCCGAAGCTCGTCGCCGAGGTCTCGCGCGGTCTCGGCGAGGCGATGCGCGGCCTGTCGCTGGACACGATCCCCGCCGCTGAACGACTTGCCGGTCGCGGCTGGTAGTAGCGCCGCCGTCCTGACCGCGCGCGCCGGCGTCCTCGGTCTCCAGGGCGACTTCGCGGAGCATCTCGCCACGCTCGACCGTCTCGGCGTCGAAGGCGTCGACGTTCGCCGTCCGGCGCAGCTCGACGAGATAGACGCGCTCATCATCCCCGGCGGCGAGAGCACGACGATCGGCAAGCTCGCCGAGCAGTACGGCTTCATCGAGAAGCTGCGCGATCGCGCCGCGGAGGGGATGCCCGTATGGGGCACCTGCGCCGGCGCGATCTTCATCGCCAAGGAAGTTCCGGGACATCCGCATCCGCTCGCCGCGCTCATGGACATGACCGTCGACCGCAACGCGTTCGGACGGCAGGTGGACAGCTTCGAGGCGGACCTCGATGTCCCCGATCTCGGGGCGAAGCCCTTTCACGCGGTGTTCATCCGCGCGCCGCGGATCACTCGGGTCGGCCCGGGAGTCGAGGTGCTCGCCCAGCTCGACGGCGGCATGATCGTCGCCGCGCGGCAGGGCCGTCTCCTCGCGACGAGCTTCCACCCGGAGCTGACCCACGACGAGCGTTTCCACCGTTACTTCCTCTCGCTCGGGAAGGGGTAATGCCTGCGCGGGCGGCGACCCCGCTCGACCTCCGCCGCGTGTCGGCACTCCTGACCGACAGGGTTCGCGACTCGAGCGGGATCCTGGCGTCCGCGCTCCCGGCGCCGCTCGCCTCAGGCGCGGTGGCGAGCTGGATCCGTCTTCTGCCGGGACTCATGGGTCTGCAGGGCAGGCTCCGGGTGTTCCTGGAGGAGTACCGCGGGCAGCTTCGCTCGACGGCCCTCGTCTACGACGGGCACCGCCCGGAGTGGGTCCTGCTCATCCTCGCTGCGCTTCCCGAGCCGGGCGGGGCCGACAGCGCGTTCCGGCTCCTCTCGGGAGTGAGCGGAGCTGCCGCTCGCGCGGGAATGCACCGGATATTCGCTGCGGTACCGGACGAGACGCGGGCGCGCGAGACGTTCTTCCAGGCCGGTTTCTACTCCTACACACGCGAGACGTGGTTCGCTGCGGCGCGCACGTCGCTCGCCTCCTCGGCGCACGCGACGACCGCACGTGAGGTGACGGGCCGCGACGCACACGATCTCTTCCGCTTCTACACCATGACCACGCCGCACGCCGTCCAGCGCGCGGAGCAACTGGTCATCTCCGACTTCGACGTCAGTCGGCGCGGCGGCGCCTATGACCCGCCCCACTTGATCGGCGGGAATCCGCTCGCGATGCGTCGAGAGCGCGCCCTGATCGACGGCGACGAGCTCCGGCCCCGCGCTTTCGCACTCGCTTTCAGTGGCATGGAGCGTCACCCGCACGTCGCGAAGGTGCGCACGCAGGATGGCGACGTGGATCTCGCACGCGACCTTCTGCGCGAGGCGACGCGGTCGCTGCCGCCCGGCCGCCTGGTCACTTCTCCGGTACGTTCGTACGAGGAGCACGTCGGCCGTGCCCTCCTCGCGGAGGGCTTTCGCGAGACGGCCACGTCCATGCTCTTCACGAAGGAGCTCGCGATTCGTGTCGAGGAGCGCGCGCTCGCCCCGGCGGTGGTGCGATGAGCGGGCCACGCGTCCTCCCAACGCGCGAGGGATACGACCGGTGGGCGGCGACATACGACACGATGGGGAACTGGCTCCTCGCGCTCGAGGAGCCCGAGGTCGAGCGCGGGCTCGGCGATGTCGCAGGTCTCGATCTGCTGGACGTCGGGACGGGAACCGGCCGACACGCGATCGCGCTTGCCGCACGCGGTGCGCACGTCACGGCGGTCGACTTCTCGGATGAGATGCTCGCGAAGGCCCGCGCGAAGCCGGGGGCCGAGCGTGTCCGCTGGATCGCGCACGACGTCCTGACTCCGCTGCCTTTCGCCGCCGCGTCCTTCGATCGCGTGCTCTCGGGGCTGGTCATCGAGCACATCCCCGTCGCTGCGCTCGCCGGGTTCTTCGCCGAGCTCGGCCGCGTCGCGCGGCCCGGCGGCCGGATCGTCGTGACCGCGATGCATCCGGCCATGTTCGTCAAAGGGGTGAGCGCGAACTTCCACGATGAGTCGGGCGAGGTCCGGCCGCGCTCGTACGTCGCGACCCTCTCGGACTACGTCATGGGCGCGACCTCCGCAGGGCTCGGCATCACCGGGCTGGTCGAGCGGACGGTCGACGCGGACCTTGTCGAGCGCTACGAGCGGGCGCGGAAGTTCCTCGATTGGCCGGCGCTCTTTGTCATGGAGCTGCGACCGCCGCGCTGACCCGCCGGTGATAATGGCCGCACGGCACACGAGGTGCACACAACCGAATGACTCTGCGACAGACTGACGAGCTCGACGCGCTCTTGCGTGGCCTTCCACCCGAGCTCGGGCGGCGCGTGCGCGCGCTCGACGGACTCGAAGGATTGCTCGAGATCGTCATGGACCTCGGTCGGCTACCGGAGGCACGCTTCACCGGCCGCGAGGAGACCCTCTCCGACCACGAGGTGAGCGCCGAGGACCTTGCCTACGTCATCAGTCACATCGGCCAGTTCGGCGGCGACAACCGTGCCGGCATCGAGCGGACGCTCCACCGGATCAGCGCGCTGCGGAATCGCGCGGGCAAGGTCGTTGGGCTCACGCTGCGCGTCGGTCGCGCGGTCTACGGGACGATGGAGATCATCCGCGACGTGGTCGAGTCGGGGAAGAGCATCCTTCTGCTCGGCCGGCCGGGCGTGGGCAAGACGACCCTGCTCCGAGAAGTCGCGCGCGTCCTCGCGGACGAGCTCGGCAAGCGCGTCGTGATCGTGGACACGTCGAACGAGATCGCTGGAGATGGCGACATCCCCCATCCGGGAATCGGCCGCGCGAGGCGCATGCAGGTCGCCGCACCTTCGCTGCAGCACGCGGTGATGATCGAAGCGGTCGAGAACCACATGCCCGAGGTCGTCGTCATCGACGAGATCGGCACCGAGCAGGAGGCCGCCGCCGCGCGCACGATCGCCGAGCGCGGCGTCCAGCTCATCGCGACCGCGCACGGCAACACGCTCGAGAACCTCATGCTGAACCCGACACTCTCTGACCTCGTCGGTGGCATACAGACGGTGACGCTTTCCGATGAGGAGGCGCGGCGGCGCGGGACGCAGAAGAGCGTTCTCGAGCGCAAGGCGCCGCCAACGTTCCAGGTACTCGTCGAGATCCAGGCGTACCAGCGCGTCGCCATCTATCACGACGTCGCCCAAACCGTGGACGCGGTCCTCCTGGGCATGCCCATCGCGCCCGAGATCCGTGAGCGCATTGCATCGGGCGAGCTCCAGGTCTCGACGCTGGTGCCAAGCCGCAAGGCCTCCGACTCGCTGGAGCGACGCAGCACGCCTCGTATCGCGCCAGCCGGGAACGGCGCGCGCGAGACGCTGAAGGTGTACCCGTTCGGACTCTCCTGGTCGCGGGTCGAGGACGCCGCGCGCGGCCTCGGCCTCCCCGTGGCGATCGTCCGCGAGCCGGAGGACGCGGACATCGTGATCACACTGAAGAACTACTACCGGCGGAAGACTCCGCGACTCCGCAACGCGGAGTCGCAGGGCGTGCCCATCTACATCGCGCGCTCGAATTCGTCGACGCAGATCGCGAGTGCGCTCGCTTCGGTCGTCGAGCTCCGGCGCGGACCCGAGGACCAGGCGCTCGCGGAGGCCCGCGAGGCGATCGAGCAGGTCACCGCCGGCGCGTCCGAAGAGATCGAGCTCTCGCCGCAGAATGCATACGTGCGGAAGCTCCAGCACGAGCTCATCGAGCGGGCGAACCTCTCGTCCCGCAGCACCGGCCACGAGCCTTTGCGCCGCGTCCAGATCTACCGATGAGCAAAGGCACTCGGCGAGCGCTTTGACCGGCGTTTTCATCTCGTTCGAGGGCGGCGAGGGGCTCGGAAAGTCGCTCCAGGCGGCGCGCCTCGTCGAATCGTTGAAGGCCCGTGGCCGCGAGGTGGTCCACACCCGCGAGCCCGGCGGAACCGCGGCCGGCGAGCACATCCGTGATCTCGTCTTACACGCGAGGGAAGCGCCGCTTTCGGCCGAGGCACAGGCGCTCCTCTTCTCCGCAGCGCGAGCGGAGCTCGTCCGCGAGGTCATCGGTCCGGCTCTCGCGGCCGGACGTCTCGTTGTCGCCGACCGCTTCTTCGACTCGACCCTTGCCTACCAGGGTTACGGCCATGGCGCTGACCTCGACGGTCTTCGTGCGATGACCCGCTTTGCCGTCGGCGACGTCATCCCTCAGCGCACGTTCCTCATCGACGCGCCGGTCGACGTTGTCCTCGCGCGCCTTGGCGCGCGCGCGGGCTCCCGCTGGGACCGCTTTCATGGGACCGACCGCGCGTTCTACGAAAGAGTTCGCGACGGCTACCTGCGCCTCGCCGCCGCGGATCCGGCGAGATTCGTCGTCGTGAAGGGTGATCGCTCGGAAGACGCGATCGCGGCCGACATTCTCCGCGAGGTGGACGCGCTGCTTGGCGCTCCGGCGTAGCTGGGCCGCGAGCCGCGGCGCGGACCGACATGTGCGGTCCACGCCGGGACTCGCGGTGGGCGAAGGGTGATGCGTAGGGTCGCCCCCGCCCGCGTCGCGCACATCGCGAGATATGACCAATTCGCATTGACCATTTCGAATGCCCGGCCGCGTATAGTCCCGCCGGGATGAAACTCGTCGTCGCGATCGTCCACCCCGAGGACGCCGGAGCGCTCGTCGACGCGCTCACCGACAAGGACTACCGGGTCACCCGTCTCACGTCGCAGGGCGGCTTCCTCAAGCAGGCACACGCGACGATCCTCGCCGGGGTCGAGGAGGACAAGGTGAACGACGTCCTCGCGACGATCCGCGAGACCTGTCATGCCCGCAGCCAGTTCATCAACCCGATGCCCCCGATCATGGAACCCGGCGAGTTCTACATGCCGTATCCCGTCGAGGTCACATTCGGTGGCGCGACCGTCTTCGTGCTCGACGTCGCGAGGTACGAGCGGATCTAGCCGAACCACACGCGCGTTGAGAACTCGAGGCACGAATGAACGCCCCAAGTTGGCTGATTCGGACGATGTACCGGCACTCGGAACCATTGATCTTGCGGCACCATGCTCATTTGGCTCGCCTACGGCGCACTCCTCGCGCTCGTCGGTGTGATCGGTCCGGTTTCCGGCTAGACCTCGAGCTCCTCCAGCATCACTGCCGCTTCC
>VBFI01000038.1 GCA_005889275.1 Chloroflexota bacterium
GAAGATCGCGCCGTTCCTGAAGAAGGGCCGGACGCTCCTCGTCGCGCACGCGTTCTCGATCCACTTCGGCGAGGTGAAGCCGAACGCCGAGACGGACGTGGTGATGATCGCGCCGAAGGCGCCGGGGCACCGCATGCGCGAGGTCTTCAAGGAAGGCAAGGGCGTGCCCGCGCTCATCGCCGTGTACCAGGACGCGACCGGCCAGGCCGAGAAAACCGCGCTCGCGTACGCGCAGGGCGTCGGCGCAACGCGCGCCGGCGTTATCAAGACCACGTTCGCCGAGGAGGTCGAGACCGACTGGTTCGGCGAGCAGGTCATCCTTTGCGGCGGCATCAGCGAGCTCATGAAGGCGTCATTCGAGACGCTCGTCGAGGCGGGCTATCAGCCCGAGGTCGCGTACTTCGAATGCGTGAATGAGATGAAGCTCATCGTCGACCTCATCTATGAAGGCGGCCTCAGCTACATGCGCTACTCGGTGTCGGACACCGCGGAGTACGGTGACTACACGGTCGGCCCGCGGATCATCAACGCTGCCGTTCGTCAGGAGATGCGCGACGTCCTCCGCGACATCAAGGACGGCACGCACGCGAAGAAGTGGATCGCCGAGTACCGCAATGGCGCACCGAACCTCTACGCGCAGCGCGCCAAGGAGCAGCGCCTACCGATCGAGCAGGTCGGCCGCAAGCTCCGCGAGATGATGCCGTGGCTCCCGCGCCGCGAGGTGCCGCAGCAGTCGACGCCCGCGAAGCCGCGCGAGCCGGTGGGAGCAGCAAGATGAGGCAGATAGCGATCTTCGACACCACGCTGCGTGACGGCGAGCAGGCGCCGGGCGCGTCGCTCTCGCCACAGGCGAAGTTCCTCGTCGCGAAGGCGCTCGCCGACCTCGGCGTCGACGTCCTCGAGGCCGGTTTCCCTGCGGCGTCGGTCGGCGAGGCCGAAGCCGTCGCGCGGATCGCACGTGAGGTTCGCGGGCCGACGATGGCGGCGCTCGCCCGTGCCAACGGGCCCGACGTCGAAACAGCCGCGAAGTCGCTCTCGGGTGCGCTTCGCTCGCGGATCCACGTGTTCATCGCGACGAGCGATCGTCACCTTGAGCGCAAGCTCCGCATCACGCGGTCCGACTGCCTCGCGCGCATCACCGCGTCCGTCGCCCGCGCGACCGAGCTCGCCGACGAGGTCGAGTTCTCGGCCGAGGACGCGACGCGCTCCGACGTCGACTTCCTGAACGCCGCGTACCAGGCCGCCGCGGCGGCCGGCGCCCGCACCATGAACATCCCCGACACGGTCGGGTACTCGCAGCCGCAGGAGTTCGCCGCGCTCGTGCTCGCGGTGCGTGCGGCGCTCAGCTCGTTCCAGCGCGTCGCGTTCTCGGTGCACTGCCACAACGACCTCGGCCTCGCGGTCGCGAACACGCTCGCCGCTATCGACGCGGGCGTGGATCAGGCGCACGTCACGATGAACGGGCTCGGCGAGCGTGGCGGCAACGCGTCGTTGGAGGAGACGGTCATGGCGCTCCGCACCCGCACCGATCACTACCGCGCGGACACGGCCGTGAAGGCCGAGCGGCTCGTGGCGACGAGCCGCCTCGTGAGCGAGCTCACTGGGATCCCAGTGCAGCCGAACAAGGCCGTGGTCGGCGCGAACGCGTTCGCACACGCGTCGGGCATCCACCAGGACGGCGTGCTCAAGGACCCGGGGACCTACGAGATCATGACCCCGCAGTCGGTCGGCTGGGAGGCGCGGCGCATCGTCGTGTCGAAGCTCTCTGGACGCCGCGGTCTCGCCGCTCGGCTCGCGGAGCTCGGCCTGCCGCTCGACGGCGAGGCCCTCGACCGCGCCTACATCCTCGCGATGAAGCGCGGCGATGAGGTGCACGAGCTCGACGAGCGGGACCTCATCGCCATCGCCGCCGAGGCCCGGCGCTCGCCCAAGGAGCCCACGTTCACGTTCGTGCCGGCAACGCCCGCGGACTAGATGTTCTCCGGCGCATGGCGGGGTTACGCTCGAAGCCATGCGCCGGAAAGACCTCGAGACGCTCTTCGGTTTCAGCTACTGGATGAAGGACCGCGTGCTCGAGTGCACTGCGAAGCTCACGCGGGCGGAGTTCCTGGCGCCCTCCGGCGTGACGACGCGCGACCTGCGCGCCACGCTCGTGCACACCCTCGACGTCGAGAAGAGCTGGCGAGCGCGCCTGCAGGGGCAACCCGAAGAGGTCTGGAAGAAGGAGTTGCCACTCACCGACTATCCGACGGCGAAGGCGCTTATCGACCACTGGCGCCGCGACGAGTACGAGATGAAGGCGTGGCTCACCACGCTCGACGACGAGCGGCTCTCGCAGGTCCACGACCTCAATCCAGGGTCGACACCGACAGAGCGTTTTCCGCTTTGGTACTACCTGCTGCATATCCACGCGCACACGCAGCAGCAGATGAGCGACGCCGCCGTCTTGTTGACGCGGATGCGGCAATCGCCAGGGAACATCGACTTCCTGGATTTCGCCGACCACATCCACAAGCGAACGCCCGCGGACTGACACGGGTCGCGGGCGCGAAACGGGCAACATGGCGGCCGTGAAGCTCCGCGAGCTCGACGCGACCGCCGTCGCCGACGCGGCTACCGCGATCGGCCCTCACATCCGCCGTACTCCGACCGAGAAGTCCGACGCCCTGTCGGGACTCGCGGGCCGCGAGGTCTACCTCAAGCTCGAGAACCTCCAGAAGACCGGCTCGTTCAAGATCCGAGGCGCGCTCAACGCGCTGATGCGCAAAGACGAGCGCGAGCGCGCGAACGGCGTGGTCACCGCGTCGGCCGGCAATCACGGGCAGGGCGTCGCTTTCGCGGCGAAGCTGCTCGGGATCCCTGCATGTGTGGTGCTCCCGATCGGAGTGCCGCTCGCGAAGCTCACGGCGATTCAGCGTGCCGGCGCCGAGACCGTGCTGACCGGCGAAAGCTACGACGAGGCGCACGCGGCCGCGCTCGAGATCGCGCGCGATCGGAAGCGTTCGTACGTGCACGCATTCGACGACGACGACGTGATCGCGGGCCAGGGGACCCTCGCGCTCGAATTGCTCGACGACGCGCCGGATCTCGACGTGCTCGTCGTACCGGTCGGCGGTGGAGGTCTCATCTCGGGCATCGCGCTCGCGGCGTCGTCGCGAAAGTCTCGGCCGCGGATCGTCGGGGTGCAGGCGGCCGGTGCGTCAGCATTCGCGGACTCGTTCAAATCAGGGACTCTCGTCAAGCATCCTGTCGCGACGATCGCCGACGGTATCGCGGTCGCGCGACCCGCGGAACGGACTCTCGCGATCGTGAAGCGCTACGTCGATGACGTGCTCACCGTGACCGACGAGGCGATCGCGCGCACGATCGTGGTGCTTCTCGAGCGTACGAAGCTGCTCGCCGAGGGCGCCGGGGCCGCCGCGCTCGCCGCGGTCTTGGAGCTCGACGGTCGCGTCGGCGGTCAGAAGGTCGGTGTTGTGATCAGCGGGGGCAACATCGACCCAAACCTGCTCGGCAAAGCGCTGCAGCAGGGTCTCGCTTCAGCGGGTCGCTACCTCGCCTTCCGCACTTGGCTCGACGACAAACCTGGCCTGCTTCATCAGCTGACGGGGATCCTCGCGGCTGAACACATCAACATCCTTCACGTCGGGATCCATCGTCTCGGTCCTTACGCCGCCCTTGGCCGCGTCGGCCTCGACGTCATCGTGGACACGCGCGACCGGTCCCATGCCGACGAGGTTCTTGCTCTGATTCGTCGCCATGGGTTTCCAGCGGAGGAGTTGCTCGACACCACGCCAGGGCCTTAGGCCGCGGCAATGTCGGTCACAGGCAACCCTGACCCGTCTCGCAGGCGAGGTAGAGCAGAGCGAACCACACCGCGATGCCCAGCACGATCGTGCCGATCACGAACGGGATTGCGAACCAGTCCCAGCCTTCACCCGCACCGCCTTTGAGTCCGACGCGCCATGCGTCACTGGCACTCGCCGCGGCGATGCCCACAGCCAGCGGCCCGAACAAGAAATCCGGCACGCCGATTACAACGCCCACGAAAGCGGCTGCGAACAGTCCGAGCTCCCAAGCGAGGGCCCTTCGCCATGCCCCGAGATACCAGTGCCCCAAGCCAACGATTAGGAAACTCAATATCGCCGCGACTCTCACGCTCCGTCCGGTGAAGTTGCCGACGGCCCCGGGACTTTGCATCCGGTGTTGATAACTCCGGTCGGCCGGCACAGTCGTGCCGTCTCCTACATGGAGAATGTGATCCCAGCCGCAGATCGACTGCAAGCAACAGGAACTGGTGCGCCGCGGGCGACGCTTTTTCTCAGAACGTTGATGCGGTCGCCGGGCTACGCTTTCGGTGAATGCCCGAGGTCCGTGTACGCAGCAAAGCACTCATCGATGGTCCGGCCCGCGCTGGTGCGCGCTCCATGATGCGGGCGGTCGGCTACACGGACGAAGATTTCCGACGACCTCTCGTCGGGGTAGCGCACTCGTGGATTGAGATCATGCCGTGCAACTTCAACCATCGGCAGCTCGCGGAGTGGGTCAAGGAGGGCATCCGCGAAGCGGGCGGCACCCCGGTCGAGTTCAACACCATCGCGGTGAGCGACGGCATCGCGATGGGTACCGAGGGCATGAAGGCGTCGCTCATCTCGCGCGAGGTCGTCGCCGACTCCATCGAGCTCGTCACGCGCGGGCATCTCCTCGACGCGCTCGTCTGCATCAGCGGCTGCGACAAGACCATCCCCGGCACCGTCATGGCGCTCGCGCGCATGGACATCCCAGGCCTCATGGTCTACGGCGGCTCCATCATGCCCGGCCGCTTCCAGGGCAAGGACGTCACGATCGGTGACGTCTACGAGGCGATCGGACGGCACGCCGTCGGGAAGATGGACGACAAAGAGCTCGATGAGCTCGAGAAGGTCGCGTGTCCTGGCGCGGGGGCGTGCGGCGGCCAGTTCACCGCGAACACGATGGCGACCGCATTCGAGGCGCTTGGCATCTCGCCGGCAGGCTCGTCACGCGTCCCCGCGACTGACGACCGCCGCAAGGAAATCATGCGCGCGGCGGGTCGCCGCGGGGTTGAGCTCCTGAACGAAGGCGTGACTCCACGCCAGATCATCACGCGACCGGCGCTCGAAAACGCGAT
>VBFI01000081.1 GCA_005889275.1 Chloroflexota bacterium
GACCTCGGCCTGCATTGCTTCGAGCCGCGGGGCGCCTTCTACTGCTTCCCCAACATCACCTCGACCGGACTCTCCGACGAGGTATTCGCGGAACGGCTCCTTCGTGAAGAGAAGGTCGTCGTCGTTCCGGGCGGAGCATTCGGCGAGCGCGGGCGCGGTCACGTGCGCGCGTGCTACGCGACGAGCCTGGAGAAGATCGAGGAAGCGGGCGACCGGATCGCGCGCTTCGTCGAGCGGGCGTGACCACCGAGGCACCTCCGAGCGCGCCCGAGTGGCTCCCGCGCTTCGAAGAGGCGCTGGAGAGCGGAGACCCTCTCGGCGCCTCGGACACGCTCCGCAAATCCGGCGTGAACGGCTGGGTCCGCAAGGATCAATCGCCTGGCCCGTGACGAGGATTGGGGCGTGCGCGAGATGGCGGCGTCGCTCATGGGACGGCTCTTGGTCGAGGCCTTTCCCGATGTGCTGCCGATCGCCAGAGAATGGGTGAGCGCCCACGACCCGCGCCTGCGTCGCGCCGCCGTGGTCGCCGCCAAGCACGCCGCGCGGACCCGCCGCACGGAGTGGGCCGAACCGCTCCTCGACCTCATCGAGCCGGCGCTGCGCGACAGCGACGACTACGTGCGCAAGAGCCTCGGTCCGTTCGCGCTCGGCGACCAGTTCGTCCGGTCATACCCGGACGCGACGCTCGCGCGCCTCCGTACGTGGATGGAGGATCGGGACGAAAACGTCCGGTGGAACGTCGCGATGACCTTTTCCGCCGCGAGCGGCTCGCGCGTGGCCCAGCGCGCGCCTGACATCCTCGAGTACCTCTCCGCGGACGAGCGCCCGCTCGTGCGCTCCGCGGTCCGCACCGCCCAGCGACGCATTCGCACGCTGGTCGCCTAGATGGGAACGCGTTACGAGGACCAGCCGCCCGAGCTGTGGGCGGGGCCCGAGTCGCTCGACCCCACGCCGGTATGGAAGCAGTTCGCGCTCATCGGCCTCTTCCTTGTCGTCGGACTCGTCCTCGTCGGCGGCGTCGCGGCGTTCGCGGCGGCGCCGCAGATCGTCGCGCCTCCCGCCATGGTCCCCGGTGAACGGCTCGTGCTCTCGACCGGCGCGCTCCCTCCGGTCGTGACCGGCTTCGGGGCACCGGCGACGGCGATCGGCCCGCCCCTCGTCGACGACGCGCACCGCTTCCTCCTCGCGCGCGCGGGAGAGGGGCAGGCGGTCGCCTTCCGAGCGCGGTGGGCGCCGCATCCGGGCGAGCCCGAGTGTCCCGTCGAGTCCGCGATGTCCGGCGCCGCCCTCGGGTACGTCGCTTCCTGCGAAGGGACGGCGGGCCGCGCGTTCCTCTTCGACGCGAACGGCGCTCCGCGCGACCGCACCTATCGCGGGCTCGACCGATATCTTGTCTCGGTGAGCGACGATCGCGTCATCGTGAACCTGAGCCGGCTGATCGTGTCCCCCGAGCGCACGTCGGCGCCGCCCACGCCATGACCGTGGCCGCGCCGCCCTACGAGCTCGTCATCGGGATCGAGACGCACGTCGAGCTCAAGACCGAGTCGAAGATGTTCTGCGGCTGCAGAGCGCGGTGGTTCGGCGCGCCACCGAACACGCTCGTCTGCCCGGTGTGTCTCGGCCTTCCGGGAGCGCTCCCGGTCCCGAACCGGCGCGCGATCGAGCTCGCCATCAACGCCGGCCTCGCGCTGCACTGCACGCAGCCCGAGCACACGAAGTTCGACCGGAAGAATTACCTCTACCCCGATCTCCCGAAGGGCTACCAGATCTCGCAATACGACCTTCCCCTGAACGTGAAGGGATGGCTCGAGCTCCCATCGGGCAAGCGCGTGGGCATCACCCGGGCGCATCTCGAGGAGGACACCGGAACGTTGAAGCACGGCGAGGACGCGGGCCGCAAATACACCCTCGTCGACTTCAACCGCTCGGGCGTCCCGCTCCTCGAGATCGTCAGCGAGCCGGACATGAGCTCGGCCGAGGAGGGGGAGCAGTACGTCCGGGCGCTCCGAGACGTCCTCATCTACGCCGGCGTGTCCGACGTGCGCCTCGAGGAAGGCGCGGGACGCTTCGACGTGAACGTCTCGATCCGCTTCTCCGAGGACGGAAAGACCGCGTGGCCGCCGCAAAGCGAGATCAAGAACCTGAACAGCTACCAGGCCCTCCGCGACGCCGTCGCCTACGAGTCGCGACGTCTGTGGGAGGACTGGCAGGCGGGCGGCGAGCTGCGGACCCGAAGCGGCAAGATCACGGTCGGATGGAGCCCCGACCGGCGGCGCACCTACCTCCAGCGCACCAAGGAGGAGGTCGAGGACTACCGCTACTTTCCGGAGCCCGATCTCGTCGCGCTCGCACCCGACCGCACGATGGTCGAGAACTTGCGTGCGTCGCTCCCCGAGATGCCCGCTGATCGGCGTGCCCGCTTCATCGAGCACCTCGGTCTTTCCGACTACGACGCGCGCAACCTGCTCGC
Source organism: Chloroflexota bacterium (assembly GCA_005889275.1). Classification (GTDB taxonomy): domain Bacteria; phylum Chloroflexota; class Limnocylindria; order P2-11E; family P2-11E; genus 3-1-20CM-2-70-9. Next base: position 2,471 of record VBFI01000081.1, read on the forward strand.
CGATCCCGCGCTCGCGGAGTTCTTCGAGGCGACGATCAAGCTCGAGCCGGCGAACCCAAAGGCCGCCGCGAACTGGGTCCTCGGCGAGATCTCGGCGGCCCTGAAGCGCGACGGCATCGCGCTGCGGGACGCCCGGATCACCCCCGAGCACGTGGCCGAGCTCATCCGGATGGTCGACGCGGGGCGGATCAGCATCACCGCCGCGAAAGCGGTCTTCGCGCAGCTGTGGAAGGACGGCGGCGACCCCGAAGCGATCGTGAACACGATGGGCCTCGCACAGGTGAGCGACGAGGCCGCCCTCGCCGAGGTCGTCGATCTCGTGCTGAAGGAGGACGCGAAGGCTGTCGCGTCCTACAGGGCGGGGAACGACCGCGCGCTCGGGGCGCTCGTCGGCGCGGTCATGAAGCGCCTCGGCAAAAAGGCGAATCCCGTCGTGGTGAACCGGATCCTGCGCCAGCGCATCGGCTAGTTAGTCGATGTGTTCGTACGCCGGGATGGTGAGGAACTCCTGGAAGTCTTCCGCGAGCGCGACCTCCTCGAAGATCCGGCGCGCGTCCTCGAACCTCCCGTTCGCGTAGGGCTCCTCGCCGACCGCTTTCCTGATCTTCGCGAGCTCCTCCTGCTCGACGTCGCGCACGAGCTTCGCGGTCACGGCCGGCCCCTCGGCGAGCGCGATACCGTGATGGATCCATTGCCAGACCTGCGAGCGTGAGATTTCCGCGGTCGCCGCGTCCTCCATGAGGTTGTTGATCGCCGCCGCGCCGGTCCCGCGCAGCCACGACGCGATGTATTGGATGCCGACGCTCACGTTCGTCCGGAGCCCCGCCTCGGTGATCGTCCCGCCGGGGACGCGAACGTCAAGCAGCTGTGCGGGCGTCACCGCGACTTCGGGACGCTGCCGGTCCAGTTGGTTCCGGCGGTCCCCGAACACACGGTCGAATTCGCTCATCGCCGTCCCGACGAGGTCGGGGTGGGCCACCCACGTGCCATCGAACCCGTCGGTCGCTTCGCGCTGCTTGTCGTCGCGGACCTTCGCGAGGGCGGTCTCGTTCACGGCCGGGTCCCGGCGGCTCGGGATGAACGCGGCCATGCCGCCGAGGGCGAAGGCGCCGCGCCGGTGGCAGGTCTTCACGAGGAGCTCGGTGTAGGCGCGCATGAACGGCACGGTCATCGTGACCTGCGCGCGGTCCGGGAGGATGAACTCCTTCCGGTCGCCGAGCTTCTTGATGATGCTGAACATGTAGTCCCAGCGGCCCGCGTTGAGGCCCGCGGAATGCGTCCGCAGCTCGTAGAGCGTCTCTTCCATCTCGAACGCGAGGGGCAACACCTCGACGAGCACGGTCGCCTTGATCTTCCCGTGTCCGAGGTGGAGCTCCTTCTCGGCCCAGTCGAAGATCTCGTTCCAGAGGCGCGCCTCGCGATGGCTTTCGAGCTTCGGGAGGTAGAAGTACGGTCCGCTGCCGCGCTTCAGGAGCCGCTTCGCGTTGTGGAAGACGTAGAGGCCGAAGTCGAACACGGCTCCCGAGACGGGGATGCCGTCGACTGTGAGATGTCGCTCGACGAGATGCCATCCGCGCGGTCGCACGACCAGCGTCGCGGTTTTCTCACCGAGCCGGTACTCGCGACCGTCGGGCGCGGTGAAGGAGATCCTCCGTTCGATCGCGTCGATGAGGTTGCGCTGTCCCTCGACGAGATTCGTCCAGGACGGGGTATTCGCGTCTTCGAAGTCCGCCATATAGACCGACGCGCCCGAGTTGAGCGCGTTGATGACCATCTTCCGATCGGTCGGGCCGGTGATCTCGACCTTCCGCACCTGCAGGTCACGCGGCGTCTCAGCCACGCGCCAGCCGCCGTCGCGGATCGACTGGGTCTCGGCGAGGAACCCGAGCTCGCCGCCCGCGCTGAGCTCGGCCTGCCGCTTCGCGCGCGCCGCCAGGAGCTGCTTGCGCGTGGGCTCGAACGCGCGCGAGAGGTCGGCGACGAAGTCGACCGCCGCCGGGGTGAGGATCTCGGAGGCCCGTTCGATGTCATCGCCGCGAAGCTCGATGCCCCTTCCGAGCGCCGTCGCCAACGATCCACCTCCGCTTGCGCGATGCGAAAGACCGGCACCACGATGTCTCGAGGTGCGGAACGCCGCCTCGATCCGGGTGTGCTTCGAGCGGCTGGCGCGGGAGTGGGGGACCATCGATGTCCTCGTCAACAACGCCGGAACGAACGTCCCGACCGACCTCGCGACGCTGGACGAGGCGGCCTGGGATGCCGTCGTCGACACGGACCTGAAGGGCGTCGCCTTCGTGACCCAGGCGGCGGTCGCGGTGCTCGCGGACGGCGGGCGGATCGTGAACGTCGCCTCGATCTACGGAGTGGTCGGTCGGGTGGAGCGCGTCGCGTACAGCGCGGCGAAGGGCGGCGTCGTGACGCTCACCCGTTCGCTCGCGCTCGAGCTCGCGACTCGGGGGATCACCGTGAACGCGGTCGGCCCGAGCCTCATCGAAACGGACCTCACGCGGGACCGGATGCGACGCGATCCGGCCTTCCGGGAGCTGGAGATCGCGCGCACGCCGCTCGGAAGACTCGGCACGGCCGAGGACGTCGCGGGCGCCGTCGTGTACTTCGCGTCGACCGAGGCGGCCTTCGTGACCGGCCAGATGCTCTTGATCGACGGGGGGACGAGCGCGCACTGACCTCCTTCGCGACCTCCCCCGGCCGTACATCAGTACTCCCCCGTGGCCGATATCCCCCGTTCGGGAATGGGGTCGCCAGGGTCGGCGCCCTACAACTTCCCAGGGACCGAAGACGGTCCTCGGAGGAGACGAGAGGGAGTGGCCGCAGTCTTGGAAACCCGGCGGGAGGAGCAGCAGCGAACGGCACCGGCCCAGTTGAACGTCGTGCCGATGACGCCGCCCGTCGAGGCGACCCTCCGGATCCTCCTCAACAGCGTCCCGTACCTCATCGGGGCCGCCGTGGTGCGCCATCCCGCGGTGGGCGACGCCGTCGCTGCCGAGGTCGGGCGCATGCCCTGGCTTCACGACCGCCGCCTCCTCAGCCTGCAGCTCCCCGACGACAGCCTCCCGGCGAATCGCGCGGTCGTGCTCGACTGGCCCGTTCCCTATCAGGCGGAGTGGGTCGGCGTGCCGCCGCGGCTCCTCATTTCTCGGCTCGTCGCGGCCGACCGGACCGTCGGGGTCCTGCTCGGAACGCTGATCACCCGCGAGCAGATCTCGGCCCCCGCGCGCGAAGCCCTCGACCTTTCGTGCGAGCTCATCGCCGCGGCGGTCGGCAGCGACTCGCTGGTGACGTTCGCCGGGACGCCCGGCGAGCCGCGACGGCTCGTCCTCGTTTCGGACGAGCCTCTGGGGGAGCCCGAGCCCCAGCGGCTCACCGTCGTCGCGGCGGAGACCGAGCCGGCCATCGATCCACAGGACGAGCAGGACGACCGCGATCGCCAGGTCGTGGAAGAGGTCGCGCGCGCCATCGCCGAGCTCACGGACGCGCGCTCGATGGGCCGCGTGCTCCGCGACGCGGTCACCGCGATCGCGGGTGTCGACGGCTTCTCGGTGTCGCTCTTCAACAGCGTGCGACGCGAGGTCGCCTACCGCTACAAGGTGGTCGGCTCGGACCCGGACTCCGCCGAGATGGGCCGGCAGGCGGTCGACGACGGACCGGATTGCTACGCCGCACGGCGCGACCGCCGCTGGCACGCGTTCGTGCGGGAGATCGGGATCCGCGGACCCGAGGGCGTCCAGGCGCGAAAGATCTCCGTCCTGCAATACCCGGTCGACGCCGCCGACGAGATCGTCGGCATCGCCACGCTGCAGGTCTTCGGGGACGGCGGCTTCTCGGATCACGCCACGCGTCTGGTCGCCCGCGTCGTCGACGTCGCGACCGATCGCCTTGCCGCGGTGCGGCGGGCCGCGCGCTTCCAACCAAGTCCCTCCCCTCATGAGTCCGCGGCGGCCGTCGTCCTCCCGCCGGCCGCCGCGGCTCCCTCCTCCTCCGCGCCGACCCAGCCCGAGGGTGCGACCACCGACGAGATCCTGAGCGACCTCATGACGAGGTGCGCCGAGATCGGACTGCCCACGACGTTCCTCGTGGGTGTGGATCCGGCCGCCGGCCTCCTGCGGGGCGAGCTCATCAGCGCGTCACCAGCCGCACGCGAGCTCGACTACGCGCTCGGCGTGTCGGTCGGTCGATTCACCATCGAGCTCGCCGACCGGTTCAATGCGATCGCGCGTGCGTGTCGCGAGGGCCGGATCGTGACCTCGATGACGCTCGACGAGGTGATCCATCCGCTTCGTGACGCCGACGGTGCCGCGACGCTCGAGCGGCTGGTCCAGGGCGGTCGCACGACGATCCTTCCGATCAGCGTGTCCGGCGACGTCGTCGGAGCGCTCGTGGTCGGGCCGATGGCCGACGAGCCGGGGTTCAGCACGGTCGTGAAGGTCCGCGACATCGTGAACGAGACGGCATCGCGACTCGCCGAGGTCTGGCAGACCGGCCGCTAGCCGTATAGTCGCTCGCCGAATGATCGGCGAGGTGGCCTTTGGGGTCATCGGCCTTCTCCTTCTCCTCGCCGACATCCGCATCTTCGCGTCGACTTTCCAGCAGACCTTCTACGGCACCTCCAGTACGCAGCTCGCCGTGATGGCGGGCGCGGTCTTCGCGACGTCGTTCCTGGCGCCACTCGTCGGGTGGCGCCTCGGGCCACGCCGGTCGGTCGCGCTCTCCGCGGCGCTCCTTGGGATCGCGACGCTCCTCGCGACGCTCTCGCGAAGCAACGTCGTCGATCTCGCCCTCACGATCGTCGGACTGGCCGGAGGCTTCTGGTGGCTCGCCCTGCTGCACTCCTCACGTGCTCCGGACCGGCGATCGCCCTTCTCGATCGCGATCCCGGTCGCGCTCGTCGTCGATCTGGTGGCGCGGGCGGCGTTCGGCACCGTGCCGATCGTGGACATGCCGCTCGCCGTGGCCGGGCCCGTCGTGCTCATCGTCGCGCTCGTGTTCCTCGCGGCCGGCCTCGCCGCCCTGAGCGGCGAGCGCGCGTGGACGCGGCCTGGCGCCGCCGGCACGCTCGCGCTGATCGCGCTTCCGGTGGTCCTCTTCGTCGCCGAGACCGGTGGGACGAACGGCGCGCAGACCGCCCTCGCCGGTGGGCTCGGCCTCGGCCCCGACTCGGTGCGCAGCACCGAGCTCGGGTTGGTGATCGTCGGACTCGGGCTCGCGCTTGGGACGCTCGCGCTCGCGCAGCCACTCCCGGCCGGCATCCTCGCCGCGGTCGCCTGCGCGGGTGGTGCGGCGCTTCTCTGGGCACACATCCCGGTGGCGTCACTCGCCGGCGGATTCGTGCTCGCCGGCGGCGTGGTGCTCGCCGGCGCCAGCCTGCCGGCCGCGTCGCTCGCGCCGAGCCGGACGCCCATTGTCGTTTCGTTCGCTCTCGCGGTCGGGTGGCTTCTCTTCCTCGCGACGACCTTCGGCTTCTACGCCTTCTGGGCGTATACGCCCGCGGCATGGGTCGGGACGGCGGTCGTCGCCGTCGCCGCGCTGGCCGTCCCCGGGCGGGCCGTTCCGCCGTGGCGCGCCCTGCCGATCGCCCTCGTTCCGATCGCCGTCGCGGTGCCGTTGCTCGCGCTCGTGCTCGCGCCGGGGCCGCCTCCGGTCGCCGACCCGCGGAACACGTTCACGGTGATGACCTACAACATCCACCAGGGGTTCAACGCCGGCCAGGTCCCGTCGCTCGACGCGCTCGTCGAGGTGATCTCGCACGAATCGCCGGATGTCCTCGTCCTCCAGGAGGTCGTGCGGGGATGGATGATCGACGAGCAGCACGACGCGCTCGCCGTGCTCTCCGAGCGGCTTGCCATGCCGTACGTGTTCGGTCCGAACATCGGCGATCTCTACGGGAACGCGATCCTCTCGCGGTACCCGATGACCGACGTGCGGCGGATCCATTTCGCGGTCGAGCCGTCGCTCCGGCACCAGCCGCGCGGCGCGATCGGCGTCCGTATCGGCGACGTGCTCGTCGTGACGACGCACCTCGACGACATCAGCGACTCAAGCGCGATCCGGCAGGAGCAGGTGCGCGCGATCCTCTCCGCCTGGAGCGGTGAGCGCATCGCGATCATCGCCGGGGACATGAACGCGGAGCCCGGCACGCTCGAGATGGGCCTTCTCGGCGAGGCCGGGTACGGTGACATCGGCGAGCCCGCGGGTGGGACGACGATCGATGATCCGCCGAAGCGGATCGATTACGTCTGGGGCATCGGCGTCACCGCCTCGAATGCGCGGACGGTGAAGGCCCCCGCGGCGTCGGACCATCGCGCGCTGGTGGTGAACGTGACGCGCCAGGCACGCCCGTGAGGCGATAGCGATGAGCCTCGCGCGCCGCTAGACTCGACTGACGCCGGGGCTTCCTCCGAGCGCACGCGTGGGGCAGGGCTATCGCCAAGCAGTTCGTCCACCTTCACACGCACAGCGAGTACAGCCTGCTCGACGGGCTGTCCCGTCTCTCCGACCTGGTAGCGCGCGCGAAAGCGCTTGGGATGCCCGCGCTCGCGCTCACCGATCACGGCGCGCTCTACGGAGCGATCGACTTCTACACGCTCTGCCGCGACGCGGGCATCAAACCCATCGTGGGTATCGAGACGTACGTCGCGCGCAACAGCCGCCTCGACCGTGACCCGCGGATCGAGGGACACGGAAAGCCCTTCCACCTGGTGCTCCTCGCGAAGGACTTCACCGGCTATCAAAATCTCGTCGCCCTCGTGACGGCGGCCCACCTCGAGGGCTATTACTACCGGCCACGAATGGACAAGGAGCTGCTCCGCGAACGGAGCGCGGGACTCATCGCCCTGTCCGCGTGCCTTCAAGGCGAGCTCGCGCGAGCGGTCCAGGACGAGGGGATCGAGGCGGCCTGTGCGGTCGCGCTGGAGCACCGAGAGATCTTCGGCGAGGGGAACTACTACCTCGAGCTCATGAAACACGGGGTCGCCGAGCAGGAGCGCGTGAACGAGGGCGTGCGCGAGGTTTCGCGGCGCACCGGGATCCCGCTTGTGGTCACGAACGATATCCACTATGTGACGGCCGAGGACGCCGAGGCTCAGGACGTGATGGTCTGCATCCAGAGCGGTAAGACGATCGACACCCCGGATCGTCTGAAGATGATCGATCACCCCGAGCTCTATCTGAAGTCGGCGGCCCAGATGTCCGAGCTCTTCCCCGACGACGAGGGCGCTCTCGAGAACACACTGCGCGTCGCCGAGGGCGTCGATCTTCGCCTCCCGCTTGGTGGGCTCCGGCTGCCGCACTTCGACGTCCCGGCGGGGAAGACGCCCGAGGACCACCTCCGCGCCATGGCCGTGGCCGGAACGAAAGCGAAGTACGGGCAGCTGACGCCGGAGCTCGAGCGGCGCATCGACGGGGAGCTCGCGGTCATTGGGAAGACCGGCTATGCCGGCTACATCCTCATCGTGCAGGACTTCATCCGGTTCGCGCAGGAGCGCGGGATCCTGACCGCGGTGCGCGGATCGGCGGGGGGATCGCTCGTGAACTACGCGATCGGTCTCACCGACATCGATCCCCTGAAGTACGGCCTCATCTTCGAGCGGTTCCTCAACCTGGAGCGTTTCACGCCGCCGGACATCGACGTCGACTTCATGGGCGACCGTCGCGACGAAGTCATCCAGTACGTCACCCAGAAATACGGGGCCGACCGCGTCGCCCAGATCGGTACGTTCAACACCATGCTGGCGCGCGCGGCGGTCCGCGACGTGGCCCGCGTCCTGGGGATGCCGTACGGGGAGGCCGACCGCGTCGCGAAGACAATCCCGTTCGGGACGAGCCTCGCGGATTCACGCCGGATGGTCGGCGAGCTCCGCGACCTCGAGCAGGAGCCACACGTCGGACGGCTCCTCGACCTCGCGGAGAAGGTCGAGGGTCTTGTCCGCTCGACCGGCACGCACGCCGCGGGTGTCGTGATCTCGCGCGAGCCGATCACGCAGCTCGTTCCCCTCGAGCGATCGAAAGGAAACGCGAACGCGCTGCAGACCCAGTACGAGGACAAGCAGCTCGAGAAGCTCGGCGTCCTGAAGTTCGACTTCCTCGGCCTTGGGAACCTCACCATCCTCGACCACGCGCTTCGGCTCATCGAGCGCGAGCGTGGCACGAAGATCCGGCGCGAGGACATTCCGCTCGACGACAAGCGGACGTTCGAACTCCTCGGCTCCGGCGAGACGACGGGGATGTTCCAGCTCGAGTCGGCCGGGATGCGGCGGTACATCCGGGAGCTCAAGCCGGACCGCGTCGAGGACGTCATGGCCATGGTCGCGCTCTTCCGGCCCGGACCGATGGACTACATCCCGACCTACATCAGGCGGAAGCACGGCGAGGAGCCGGTGACCTACGCGCACCCGACGCTCGAGCCCGTGCTGCGGTCCACGTACGGGGTGATGGTTTACCAGGAGGACGTGATGGCGGTGACGCAGGCGCTCGCCGGCTTCACGCTCGCCGAGGCCGATGTCCTCTGCTACGCGGTACGGAAGAAGATCCGCGAGAAGCTCGACGCGCAGAAGGTGAAGTTCGTCTCCGGCGCGATCCGCAACGGCGTCCACGCGGACGTCATCGAAGCCGTGTGGAAGGACTTCGAGCCCTTCGCGCGCTACGGGTTCAACCGCGCGCACGCCGCGATCTACGGGATCATCGCGTACCACACCGCGTACCTGAAGGCGCACTACACGCCGGAGTACATGACCGCGGTGCTCTCGGCCGAGATGGGTACCCCGGAGCGCGTGGCGATCGCGGTCGCCGAGTGCCGCCGGATGGGCCTCGCGGTGCTGCCGCCGGACGTGAACGAATCGGAGCTTGACTTCGCCATCACCCCGAAGGGCATCCGCTTCGGACTCGGCGCCGTCAAGAACGTGGGCGAAGGCGCGGTCGAGGGCCTCGTGGACGCGCGTCGGGCCGAGGGGCCGTTCCGGTCGCTGGACGACCTCTGCGCCCGGATCGACCTGCAGCGCGCGAACAAACGGGTGCTCGAGTCGCTCGTCAAGTGCGGTGCCTGCGACGCGTTCGGCCCGCGGCAGGTCCAGCTGAACGCGCTCGACGCGACCCTCGCGACCGCCCAACGCGAGCAGCGCGACCGCGCGAGCGGCCAGGTCGGTCTCTTCGATCTCGCGGCGACGACGTCGCTCGGTGCGCCGCTCACCGGCACGGAGGCGCCGCGGCGCGAGCTGCTCGGCTGGGAGAAGGAGCTCCTCGGCATCTACCTCTCGGAGCACCCCCTGCAGGCGCTCGCGCCCCGCACGAAGGATGTCGTGACCGCCGACATCGCGGAGCTACGCGAGGCGGGGGACGAGCTGGTCACCATCGCGTGCGTGGTGACGAACGCGCGCAAGCACATCACCAAGAACAAGCAGCTCATGATGTTCGCGCAGGTCGAGGATCTCACCGGCTCGGTCGAGATCACGGTGTTCCCGCGGACGTACGAGGCCACGGCGACGCTCTGGAACACGGACGAGATCCTGCTGGTGCTCGCCCGCGTCGAGGAGCGGGACGAGGAGCCGAAGCTTCTTTGCGAGCACGCCGTCCGCTTCGACGAGGGCGGGATCGCCGAGATCAAGCGCGTCGCGGATGAGCGCCGACAGTACCTCGCGAAGCGCGCGAGGTTCGCACGTAGTGGCAACGGGAACGGGAACGGCAACGGCGGGCACTCCGCGAGCGCACCGACGGTCGTCGCGCGCCGCGAGCCACCGTCCGCGCCGACCGCGTCCGCGACCGACGCCGAGACCGCGCCGGACCTGGTCATCCGCTTCCGCGAGGTCCTCGACTACGACCGTTCGATCGCCCTGTTCCAGAAGATCCAGGTGGTGCTCGCCGACCACGCGGGTCCGTCGCTGGTGGTCCTGGAGCTGCCGCGGAACGGGGGCGGCGTCCGTCGCGTGCAGACGAGCTTCCGCGCGACGCCATCGCGGGATCTTGCCGACGCCGTCGCACGCGAGGTAGGCGGCGACGTCGTGGAGGTCGTGCTCCCCCGCGGGTAGTGGCACCAAAGATGCCTCTGTCACCCGCCGACGTGGCGGCCGACGAGCGCCTGCGGCTCCTGCATACCGCGATCGCCGAGATGTTCGCCTCGCTCGATCTCGACCACCGCATCCGTACGATGGCCACGGCCGCGCGCCACCTCCAGACGGCCGAGGCGTCGGCCGTACTCCTCCGAGACGATGACGAGGACGCGCTCGTGATCCGAGCGCACGAAGGGCTTTCGGACGACTACGCGAAGCGCCAGCGGATCCCGATGGCCGCGGCACAGGCGTCCTATCCCGGGCCGGACTCGCACATCGTCGTCGACCTGCGCCACAGGCCGCGCGGCAATCCGGCGCTCATCCGCAAGGAGGGCCTGGCCTCGGTCCTCTCGGTTCCCCTTACCTTCGCCGGGAGCCTCATCGGAGCACTGCACGTCTACACACGGGATCCGGCGCGGGCGTTTGGTGAGGAGGACATCGAGGTCGCGCACATCCTGGCGGGCGCGGCCGCGATCGGGGTCACGAACTCGCGCCTCTACGCCGACGCCGTGAAGCAGCAGGAGATCCTTCGCGCCGCCGAGAAGGAGCGCGAGCAGTTCGTCTCGATCGTCTCGCACGAGCTGCGCACCCCGCTCACCCCGATGAAGGCGATGGCCCAGCTGCTCCGCGCGCGACTTCGCCGCCACCGGACCGAGGGGGTGGAGCTCGACCTCGAGTCGCTGGACCGCAACCTGGCGACCATCGAGCGTCAGGTGGACCGGATGAACGGCCTGGTGAACGACCTCTTGTCGGTATCGCGGGCGGGTCGCGGGAACCTGCAACTCGACCGGAGGACGTTCGACCTCGCCAGCCTCGTCCGAGAGGTCGTCCAGCGGTACGCCGCCGCCACCGGCGAGGAGGGACGCCATCACCTCACGTTGGACGCACCGGAGAGCCTCACCGTCTCGGGCGATCAAGCGCGGATCGACCAGCTCCTCATGAACCTCGTGGGAAACGCGGTGAAGTACTCGCCACACGGGGGCGACATCGCGGTGTCCGTGCGAAAGGACGGAGTGGCCAAGGTGGAGATCGCTGTCGTCGACCACGGGATCGGGATCCCACCCGAGGAATTGGCGCAACTCGGTCAGCCCTTCGTGCGCGGCGCCGGTCGGGCGGCGAGCTTCGCGGGGATGGGGATCGGCCTGTATGTCGCGCGACTCGTCGCCGAAGGTCACGGCGGACTGCTGCTGCTCGAGAGCGAAGGGGACGAGAAGGGGACGACCGCCCGGGTGACGCTGCCGCTCTAGAACGGTGCCGGAGGAGGGACTCGAACCCTCACGGGCCTTTCAGCCCAACGGATTTTGAGGCCGTAATGTCTGCCATTTCATCACTCCGGCGACTCTCACATTCTAGGTTTTGCCAAGAGCCTCACCGCGTCTTTCGCCAGCTTCGGGTTCGCGATCGCGACCTGTCGCTCGTACCAGAGCGCGTCCTTGCCCGTCTTGAGCGAGCGGACCTCCGCGCCGGCCTCGCGCGCGATGAGCGCCGGGCCGGCGATGTCCCAGGGCGACAGCGCCTCGTGCACGAAGAGGTCGAACCGTCCGGTGGCGAGGTAGCAGATCTCGAGCGCCGCCGAACCGATGACCCGGAGCCGGGCGCAGGTGGCATTCAGCGTCGCGAAGCGTGAGCCCCTCGTCTTCGTTTCGCCGAACCGCAGGCTCGCAACGGCGAAGGCCTCGCTGAGCTTCGCCACGCGCGAGACGTGGATCGTCACACCGTTGCGCGTCGCCCCGGAGCCATCCGCGGCAACGAATGTCTCGCCGGTGCGCGGCGCGTGCACGGCCGCGGCTCTGGTGCGACCCGACTCGACGTACCCGATCGCGACGCAGTAGAACGGCAGGCCTCTGCTGAAGTTGAGGGTCCCGTCGATCGGGTCGACGACCCAGAGCCGCTCCGCGGCCACGAGCTCCTTCCGCGCGCTCTCCTCCGCCAGGACTGGGACGCTCGGATCGTGGGCGTGGAGGAGGTCGATGATCGCGCGCTCGGCGGCGTGGTCCGCGGCTGTCGCGAAGTTCGCACGCCCGCGCTTCCGCGTGACGATCGCGGTGTCTTCCATGCCGATGGCGTCACCGACGCTGACGGCGATGTCGCGCGCCAGCTGGGCAAGTGTCGCGAAGCGGGCGCGCTCGGGTGCGCTAGGAGCTGCCTCCGGCATCGGGTGGGCAGAGTACCCGCACGCGGTCGAGGAGGTCGTTCAGATCGAAGGGTTTCGCGACGACGTCCTTGATCCCGCGTTCGCTGAACTCCTTCTCGAACTGGCCCGCCGCGGCGCTGACGAAGAGGACAGGCATCTCGCGGATGTCGTTGTCGGCGCGAACTCGGTCGAAGACCTCGAAACCATTGAGTCCCGGCATCATGATGTCGAGGATGAGGAGATCGGCGTGGACCTGCCGCACCGTGCCGAGCACGAGCGCCCCGTCCGAGACGACCACGGATTGATACGCGGGCTCGTCGTTGATCGCGTCGCGCAGCAGGGTCGCGATCGGCTCGTCGTCCTCCCCGATCACGACGACCTTCTTCTTTACGTCATCCACCAGGCGCGACTCTACAAAAACGCCGCTCGTTGAGCGAACGGCACGAAGTGACGATGCGTTGAGGGAAGCGAGCGACACTCTGCTCGACCGCGCGCGAAAAGGCGACGCGCGCGCGTTCGAGGATCTGGCTCGCGAGGTCGAACGGCCGCTCTTCAGGCTCGCCCTGCGCATGCTCGGTCAATCGGCCGACGCCGAGGACGTGGTGCAAGACGCGCTGCTCGCGGCTTGGCGGTCGCTGGGCTCGTTCGAGGGGACGTCATTTCGTGCGTGGATCTTCCGGATCGCGACGAACCGCGCGCTCGACCGGCTGCGGGCGCGGCGGCGTCGACCCGAATCGCCGCTCGACCCGCCGCTCGGCGACGACGACGTGATCTGGTCCGAGCCATCGGCGCCCGGCCCGGAGCTGGTTGACATCGCCGGCGACCGCGAGGCGCTCGTGGTGGTCGAGACCGCGCTCGCCACGCTGCCCCCCGAGCAGCGGGCGTCGCTCCTGCTCCGCGACGTCGAGGGCTTTGCCTACGAGGAGATCGCGCTCATCACGACGGCCGAGATCGGGACGGTGAAATCGCGTATCCACCGCGCGCGGCTCGCGGTCCGGAACGCGCTCGTCGCCAAGGGCTGGCAGGGACCCGCGGGATGAGGGAACCGATCGGCGGCGAAGGCGTCATAGAGAGTGGAGGTTAGACCGACCGTGCATCCGTTCGCCGATCTTTCCGCGTATCTCGACGGCGCGCTCCCGGATGAGCGGCGCGCCGAGGTCGGTCGCCATCTCGCCGGTTGCGAGATCTGCTCGGCGCGTCTCGCCGAGCTTCGTGGCACGGCACGCCTGATCGCCGGGCTTCCCGACGTCCGCCCGTCGCGTTCCCTGGTGCCGCGCGTATCGGTCCCGGTCTGGATGGCGCCGCTCCGTACCCTCTCGGCGATCGCGAGCGGCGCCGCGGTCCTTGCCTTCGCGGCGTCGACGCTTCTCGCGAGCGCGTCGCTCACCAGCACCGGCAGCGGCGCGCCCGCCGTCGCGGCTCCGGCCGCCGCCCCGCAGGCCTCCCTCGACCGCGCTCGTGGTGCCGGAGGCGCCGCCGCGAGCACGGCCGCGCCGGGTCCGGCGGGCCCGCAGGACGCGAGCTCGCCGAGCGCCCAGTTCTCCGCGGCGTCGCCCGCGCCTGCTCCCTCGGCGAACCGCTCGGTCGCCGAGTCAGATCGGGAGAAGCGGCTCGACACTTCGACGACCGCGCCGCCCGCCGTCGCCGAGAAAGGGCCGACCGGCCCCGAAGCGGTGGCCCTCAGCGTCCCGGCGCGGCCGCAGCTCGGCCCCTCGCCGTGGCTGTGGCTCCTCGTGGCGGTCGCCTTCGCGGTCCTCGCGTTCGTCCTGCAACGGAGGCTCCGCACCTCCTAGCGGCGATACTCGTTCTGTGACCGAGCGTCTTGTCCTCATCGATTCGAACAGCCTGATCTACCGGGCGTTCTTCGCCGTGCCCCCGCTCACCACGACGAAGGGCGAGCTCGCGAATGCCACGTTTGGTTTCGCGTCGATCCTGCTGAAGTCACTGGAGCAGACGACCCCGCAGCACATCGCCGCGGCGTTCGATCTCCCCGTCCCGACGTTCCGTCACGAGCGCGACGCCACGTACAAGGCCACGCGGCGGCCGATGCCGGACGAGCTCCGCCCGCAGTTCGAGCGCTGCAAGCAGATCCTCGAGGCGTTCGGCATCCCCATGTACTCGCTGCCGGGATACGAAGCGGATGACGTCATCGGGGCGCTTTCGCGGCAGGCGGAGAAGCTGGGCCTCGAGACCATCATCGTCTCGGGAGACCTCGATCCGCTCCAGCTCGTGACGCCGCGCATCAAGCTCATGACGACGCGGCAGGGCTTTCAGAACACCGTGATCTACGACGAGGAGATGATCAAGCAGCGGTACGGTCTGCGACCCGACCAGATGGTCGACTTCAAGGCCCTGAAGGGCGACGCGACCGACAACATCCCGGGCGTGCCCGGGGTCGGTGACAAGACCGCGGCGAAGCTCGTCGCCGAGCACGGGAACCTGGAAGGCGTCTACGCGGACCTCACCGGTTACACGCCTCGCCTTCGCGAGGCGCTCGCCGCCAACCGGGATCAGGTCCTCAACAGCCGCGAGCTCGCGACGATCGTCACCGACCTGCCGGTGACGCTCGAGCCCGAGCGCACGCGCCGGAGCACCTACGACCGCGCACGTGTCCTCGAGCTCTTCCGCGACCTCGAGTTCAGAAGCCTCGTGCCGAGGCTGCCGCCCGCGGATCAGAATCTCGCCGCGCCGGCCCCGACGCTCCCGCCGGGCGGCGGTCGCGCCGGACAGCTCCAGCTCGGGCTCGACGCGCCTGTCGCGGCCGCGCCTCCGGTCGAGACCGCGCTCGTCGAAGACGTCGACGCGGACACGGTCGCGGAGGCGGTGCGTCGGGTCGGCGCGGTCGCGGTCCATGCCGACGTCGACATGTCGGGGCGCCATCCGCTGCTCGTCGGTGTCGCGCTCGCCGCCGGCGAGCGCGCGTGGTATCTGGCGACCCCCGATGGCGTGCCCGGGCCGATCGCGAAGATCCTCGAGGATGAAACCATCGCCAAGACCGTCCACGACGCGAAGACCGCGCGCCGGGCGCTCCGTCGCGCCGGGACCGACCTCGCCGGCCTGGTCATGGACACGATGATCGCGAGCTACCTCGTGAACGCGAGCCGCCGCTACCACGCGCTCGAGGATCTCGCGGCGGAACGCCTGAAGCTCGAGGTCCCCACGCTGCCCGTGGCTGACCGCAAGGACCCGTACCGCACACCGACCCTGGAGGAGCGTGTCGCGCGGGGTGGCGCCGGCGCCGTCGCCGCGGCGCGGCTCGGCGACATCTTCGGCGAGGAGCTCGACCGCTTGAAGCTCGAGCGGCTCTACCGCGACGTCGAGCTGCCGCTCGTCGCCGTGCTCGTCGAGATGGAGGAGGCCGGGATCGCCGTGGACCTCGCGTATCTCAGATCGCTCGGCGAGGAGTTCGCGCGAGAGGTGGCGCGCATCGAGCGCGAGGCCTACGACGCGGTCGGACACGACTTCGCGATCAACTCACCGAAGCAGCTCCAGTCCCTCCTCTTCGAGGAGCTCAAGCTTCCGCGCGGCCGGCGCACCGGCACCGGCTTCTCGACGGACGCCACGGTGCTCGAGGAGCTCCGGGGTGCCCATCCGGTCATCGAGAAGATCCTCGAGTACCGGGAGATCGAGAAGCTGCGCTCGACGTACGCCGAGGGCCTCGGCGGGCTCGTCGATCCCGAGACCCGCCGGGTCCACACCACCTTCGAGCAGACCGTTGCGGCGACCGGACGCCTCTCGAGTCGCGGGCCGAACCTGCAGAACATCCCGGTCCGCACACCGCTCGGCCGTCGGATCCGCCGTGCCTTCGTCGCGGGGTCCCCGGACATGGTCCTCGTGGCCGCCGACTATTCGCAGATCGAGCTTCGCGTGCTCGCGCATGTGTCACAGGACCCCGCGCTGGTGGAGGCCTTCCGCTCGGGCGCCGACGTCCACCGCCGCACCGCCGCCGCGGGCTTCGGCGTCGCCGAAAGCGAGGTCACGCGGGAGCAGCGGGATGTCGCGAAGATGCTCAACTTCGGGATCATCTACGGCATGAGCGATTTCGGTCTCGCGTGGCGAATGCAGATGCCCCGCGAGGAGGCGCAGCGCTTCATCGACGAGTACTTCAAGCGCTACGCGCAGGTCCGGCGCTACATCATCGAGACGAAGGCGTTCTGCATCGAGCAGGGCTATGTCGAGACGCTGCTCGGCCGTCGCCGGTACATCCCCGATATGACAAGCCGCGTGAACGCGGTCCGCAACGCCGCGGAGCGCATGGCGATCAACATGCCGATCCAAGGGACGGCGGCCGACATCATGAAGATCGCCATGTCTCGCGTACACCGCCGACTGCACGAGAGCGAGCTCCATGCGCGCGTGCTCCTGCAGGTGCACGACGAGCTCGTCGCCGAGGTTCCGCGCGCTGAGGTCGATCTCGTCGCGCGCCTCCTCTGCGAGGAGATGGGTGGTGCCTACGAGCTCGACGTTCCGCTCGTGGTCGACGTCCGGTCCGGGCCGAACTGGGAGGAGATGCAGCGGCTCGAGGTCCCGGTCGCCGCGTAGATGCCTGAGCTTCCCGAGGTCGAAACGATCGCGCGGCAGCTCCGCGGGCTGGTCGTCGATCGGACCATCCGAGACTTCGAGTCTCGGTGGATCCGGCTCACCGATCCGGAGCCGGCGGAGGTCGTCGCCGCGCGCCTGCGCGGGCGACGGATCACCGGCGTACGGCGGCGCGGCAAGTTCGTGGTCTTCGACCTCGACGGCGGCGACGCCCTCGTCGTCTCGCTGCGGATGACCGGAAAGCTGCTCTACGGCGTCGACGGGGTCGACGAGCGGTACGTGCGTGGCCAGATCCACTTCGTCGACGGCACGACGCTCCGGTTCTCGGACACCCGGAAATTCGGTCGGATGGCGGTCGTCGACGCCTCGGCGCTCGACGCGAAAGGCGAGCGTCCCCGGCCGAGGGCGCCGCTCCATTCGTCGCTCGGGCAGGAGCCGCTCGCCCGCGGCTTCACCCTTTCGTGGCTGCGATCCCTTCTTCGCCGCCGACCGCGCGCCGCGATCAAGCCGCTGCTCCTCGACCAGCGCGCGATCGCCGGGATCGGGAACATCTACGCGATCGAGGCGCTCTGGCGCGCGCGCATCCACCCCCTTCGCAAGGCCGGCTCGCTGCGCCCTGACGAGATCGCTCGGCTGCACGAAGCGATCCGCTGGGCGCTCCGCAAAGGGATCCGCCTGGGCGGCGCGTCACGCCGCGACTACGTGGACGCGCGCGGCCGGCAGGGACGGATGCAGCGCGAGTTCCAGGTCTACGGTCGCGCCGGAGCGCCCTGCCCCAGGTGTGGCCGTCCGATCCTGCGCACGGTCGTCGCGGGGCGCGGTACGTTCCACTGCCCGCACTGTCAGCGCGCGCCCCGCAGCGAACGGGCTGCGCGGGCGATGACCGCCGCGCCCCGGCCGCGACGCCCGTGAGCGTCCTGTCGGTCCAGGCCGTCGCGAAGCGCTTCGGCGAACGGCTGGTCTTCAGCGAGGTCTCGTTCCGGCTCGCCCAGGCCGATCGGGTCGGGCTCGTCGGGCCGAACGGGGTCGGCAAGACCACGCTCTTGCGGCTCGCGGCGGGGCAGAGCACGCCCGACGCGGGGAACGTCGCGCTCGCTCGCGGGACGCGCGTCGGCTTCCTCGAGCAGGAGCTCCTCGCGGACGCCGAGGGCACGGTCGAAGAGCATGCCCGTGGCGCGGCGGAGCATCTCCGCGAGCTCGAGGCGGAGCTCCGCGCCCTCGAACCGGGACTCGCGTCAGGCGATGCCGCGCTGCTCGAGCGATACGCCGATGCGCAGCATCACTTCGAGCACGCCGGAGGCTATGACTTCGAGGCGTCGCTCGGTCGCGTCCTCGGAGGGCTCGGACTCGACGCGCTTCGCGCTCGCGAGGTGCGGACCCTTTCCGGTGGCGAGCGGACGCGCCTGGGCCTCGCGCGGCTCCTCCTCGACGACCCTGACCTCCTCCTCCTCGACGAACCCACAAATCACCTCGACGTCGCCGCGCTGGAGTGGCTGGAGCGTTTCCTCATCGAGCAGACGAGCACGATCCTCTGTTCCTCGCACGACCGCTGGTTCCTCGACCGGGTCACGAGCCGGACGCTCTCATTCGAGCGCGGGACCGTGGTGGAGTACCGCGGCGGGTACTCGCGATACGCGCGTCAGCGCGCCGAGCGCGACGCCGCGCTCGAGAAGGCCGGCGCGAAGCAGTCCCAGGAGATCGCGCGGACCGAAGAGTTCATCCGCCGGTACGGCGCGGGGCAGCGCTCGAAGGAAGCGCGCGGGCGCGCGAAGAAGCTCGCCCGGGTCGAGCGGATCGAGGCGCCGGAGCGCGCCGTGCGACACGGTTGGCGGCTCGAAGCGGCGCACCTGGCAGGCGACACCGTCATCGAGACCACCCCTCTCGCCGTCGGCTACACCGGCCCGCTGGTGCGCAGCGGCGCGCTTCGCGTCGGACGCGACGCGCGCGTCGCCGTCGTCGGGCCGAACGGCGCCGGAAAGACGACGCTCGTCCGCACGCTCGTGGGCGACCTCGCGCCGCTCGAGGGCTACGTGTCGTCGGCGCCGACCGCGCGGGTCGCCTTCCTCGCGCAGGCGCAGAGCGAGCTGACCGGTGACGAGACGGTCATCGACGCGATGCGCGCTTCGGCGGCGATGGACGAGCAGCAGGCGCGCGAGCATCTCGCCCGTTTTCTGTTCAGGGGCGACGACGTCTTCAAGAGCGTTGGCGTGCTGTCGGGTGGAGAGCGCAGCCGGCTCGCCCTCGCGAGGCTGGCGGCGCGTCATGCGAATCTCCTGGTCCTCGACGAACCCACCAACCACCTGGATCTGCTCGCGCGTGAGCAGCTCGAGAGCGTGCTGACCGAGTTCGAAGGCGCGCTCCTCTTCGTTTCACATGACCGCTACTTCATCGACAAGCTCGCGACCGAGATCTGGCCGATCGAAGCCGGCGTCCTGAAGCGCTTCGAGGGCAACTGGACGGGCCTCCAGCGCCTGCGCGCGTCGGGTGTCGAGCTCGCAATGCCCGACTTCACGGCCGCGGGTGGCACGGGCGCCCGGGGTCCTGTCCCGGCTCGGGGTCCGCTCGCTCGCCGCACCCTTCCCGTCCCGCGTTCGCCTGCGTCGCGCCGACCTGCCGGGACGGGTCCTGGGCACCCGCGGCTCGCGAGCGACTCCCCTCGCCGTGCCACCCCGGGCGGCCGATCGACGGCCCGAGCGTCGGCGGTTCGACGGATCGACGGCATGCGAGCGTTGGAGGCCCGGATCGAGGCGATGGAGCTTCAGCTCCGCCAGCTCGCCGGCAAGGTCGAACAGATCGCGCAGCAGGGCAACTACCTGGAGACGCGGCGGGTGAGCGAGGAGTACGCGTCGCTCGAGCGGGACCTGCGGACGCTCTATGAGGAGTGGACCGGGGGAACGGACCAGGCGGCGCGCGAAAAGAAGGACGAGTGATGCCCTACGTCGTCGGACTCACCGGGCCGCTCGGAGCCGGAAAGTCGACGGTCGCGGCGATGCTCCGCATGCTCGGCGCTAAGGTGCTCGACGCCGATGGGATCGTCCACGACGAGCAGCTCCGCGGCACGGTCGGCTACAGCGCCATCGTGCAGACCTTCGGGACCAAGGTGCTCGGCGAGGACAAGGAGATCGACCGCGCCAAGCTCGCGGAGGAGGTCTTCGGAGATCCGCAGAAGCTCCAGCGGCTCGAGCGGATCATGCATCCGCGGGTGATCGCGCGGGTCCTCGAGGCAAAGGGAATGCTTCCCGACGGCGCCGTGCTCGTCATCGAGGCGATCAAGCTACTCGAAGGCGACCTGCGAAAGGCCTGCGACGCGATCTGGGTCGTAGTCGCGCCGCGGCGCGTGATGATCGAGCGGCTTGCCGAGCGGCGTGATCTTCGTCGGGATGTGGAACTTGACCTCGGGGTTCACGTTGTCGAAGCTCGCTCCGACGGTGCCGGTCGCGCGGTCGTCCTTCGGGGCACGGAGCAGCAGCTGGAGGCTGCCGCCGGCAGCCATGAGGTAACCGATCCGCTCCGCGGTGGCCGCATCGGTCCGGATCACGTATGTCGTCGTGAGCTTGTAGAGGATCGGAACACGTTCGAAGACGATCCGCGACGTGGCGTCCACGGCGTTCACCTGCGCGTTGACCTGGCGCAGGTACTTCTCCGGAGCGAACTGCAGCGTGTAGAGGACGTCGACGACGTCGCCGGCCTGGATGTTCCCGGCCGCCGCGAGGTTGTCAGCGACGGTGATCGACATCGCGCGGTACTGGGGGGTGTTCGGCTGGATCGCGCCGGTCGGGCCGAGCAGGTCAGCCGGGATCACGATGAACGGCGCGTTGTTGGCGCCCGCGAGCTTGGTCGGCAGGATCGGCTCGCCCACGGTGATCGGGACGATCGTGATCTTCCCGATCACATCCTCGGGACGGTGGATGGCCGAGGGCGGAGCCGCGTCCGTGTTTATCTTGACCCGGTTCACATCAGCGGCGGTGATCTGGGTTTTCGGGGGGATCTCCCGGGCGGCGACCACGACGTCGGTCGTCGGGATCGGCGCCGGGGCCTCTGACTTCGTGGTCTGGGCGTAGAAGAAGGTCGAAAAGCCCGCTATTACCGCGAACAGCAGACCAACGATCAGCACCAAGCGAGCGCGTCGGCGCGAACGATCTTCCACTCTTACCTTCCTCTACGCGCGTTTTCCGGTCGCGAACTGTAGCAAGGGGTGACAACTGAACGGGAGTCGAACGGGTGTTGATGCGCGACAATGTGGAGTACGTTCGGCGCCCGGATGGCACTGAACGTCTGTTCTAGAATGAAGGAATCCATGCCCCGAGGCGAGACCCTCCAAGTCCCGATCGACCGGCCAGCGGCCCGGGCGCCGTTCCGTCTCGCGCTCCCCTGGGAGCTGGGCGGTGACCAGGCGGCGGCGTCGGCCGGGCTCCTGGGCGCGCTCGCTGCCGGCGACCGGCATGTAACGCTCCGGGGCGTCACCGGGTCGGGCAAGACCGTGACGATGGCGAAGGTCATCGCCGAGGCCGGGCGCCCGGCGCTGATCCTCGCCCACAACAAGACGCTCGCGGCGCAGCTTTACGGCGAGTTCAAGGAGTTTTTCCCAGAGAACGCCGTCCAGTACTTCGTCTCGTACTACGACTACTACCAGCCGGAGGCGTACATCGCCCGGAGCGACACCTACATCGAGAAGGACAGCTCCCGGAACGAAGAGATCGACAAGATGCGGCATGCGGCGACCCGGTCGCTGTTCGAGCGCCGCGACGTGATCATCGTCGCCTCGGTCTCCTGCATCTACGGCCTCGGCGCGCCGGTCGACTACGGCGCGGTCACCGTCCGGCTGAACAAGGGCGAGCGGGTCCGGCGCGACACGGTGCTCCGCCACCTCGTTGACATCCAGTACGAGCGCACGAACGCGGATCTGGTGCGTGGCAAGTTCCGCGTTCGGGGCGACACGCTCGAAGTGCAGCCGGCGTACGAAGACCTCGCGGTCCGCGTGGAGTTCTTCGGCGACGACGTCGAACGGATCACGGAGCTGGATCCCCTGACCGGCGAGGTCCTCGCCGAGCGGGACAAGATCGACATCTACCCGGCGCGGCACTTCGTGACCCCGCGCGAGAAGCTCCTCGAGGCGATCAAGGACATCGAGGTCGAGCTGGTCGACCGAGTGGCGGAGCTCGAGAACGCCGGACGCCTGCTCGAGGCGCAACGGCTTCGGCAGCGCACGAACTTCGACCTGGAGATGCTGCGCGAGACCGGAACGTGTGCGGGAGTCGAGAACTATTCGCGGCACCTCGCGCGGCGGCCCGCGGGGAGCCGGCCATGGACGCTCCTCGACTACTTTCCGCCGGACTTCCTCGCGTTCGTCGACGAATCCCACATCTCGATTCCGCAGGTGCGCGGCATGTACCACGGCGATCGCGCGCGGAAGGAGATCCTCGTCGAATGGGGGTTCCGTCTCCCGAGCGCGCTCGACAACCGACCCCTCACCTTCGAGGAGTTCGAGCAGCGCATCGATCAGGGGATCTACGTCTCGGCCACGCCGGGCCCGTACGAGCTCGAGCGCTCGCCGCGGATCGTCGAGCAGATCATCCGCCCGACAGGCCTCATCGACCCCGAGATCGAGGTGCGCAAGACCGAGGGCCAGATCGACGACCTGCTCGCCGAGATCCACCTGCGTGTCGAGCGGCAGCAGCGCGCGATCGTCACGACGCTGACCAAGAAGATGGCCGAGGATCTGGCCGACTACCTGCGCGAGATGGGCGTGAAGGTGCACTACCTCCATTCCGAGATCGAGACCCTCGAGCGCGTCGAGATCCTCCGGGACCTCCGACTCGGTGTCTATGACGTCGTCGTCGGCGTGAACCTCCTTCGTGAAGGCATCGATCTTCCCGAGGTCACGCTCGTGGCGATCCTCGACGCGGACAAGGAGGGATATCTGCGCTCCGAAGGCTCGCTCATCCAGGTGATCGGCCGCGCCGCCAGACACGTCGAAGGCCGCGTGATCATGTACGCCGATCGCATCACCGCGTCGATGCGCGCGGCGATCGACGAGACGGATCGCCGTCGCGAGATCCAGGTCGCGTACAACCTCGAGCATGGGATCGAGCCGCAGACGATCGTGAAGGCGATCCGCGACATCGGCCTCCGCCTGCGCGATGTCGCCGGCGTCGAGGGCTTGAACGAGAGGACGAAGCGGCCGATCGCCGCGGGGGAGATGCCGCGCGATGAGCTCACGCGTCTGGTCAAGGACCTCGAGGGCCAGATGAAGCAGGCCGCGAAGGACCTCGAGTTCGAGCGCGCGGCGGCGCTTCGCGACGAGGTCGTCGAGCTCCGCGGGCTTCTCGTCCTCGAGCAGGGCCCGGAGAGTCTGGACGCGGCAGCCGAACCGGTGCGTACGACGACGCGCGTCGTCCGTGCCGGCCAGCGGCGCCGTCGGGGACCGTAGCCGCGTGCTCGTCGGCGTTCTGACCGTCCTCGCGGTGCTCGGAGGGGGCGCGCTCCTCGTCGTGCTCTTCTTGCTGCGCTCCCGCGACGGCTTCGACGTCTCGCTCAGCGGGCTCCTGCGCGTGTACTTCTACATGGCGTCGCTCGCCGGGGTGATCGTCTTCGCCGTGGGGCTCGCGGGCATCCTCGCGTACCTGCTCTCGGCGGGCTTTGGTCTCGACGTGATCTACGGCGGCCAAACCCCGCAGCCCGTGCCGGCGATCGCTCCGGCGTGTCCGCCGAACGCCAGCTGCCCGCCCTTCGTCACGCCCTTCCCGCGCCCGCCGATCCCGGACGACCGTATCCGGCGACAGGGCGAGGACCTCGTCCGTGGGGTGACGTTCATCGTCTTCGGCGCGATCTTTTGGGGGGCGCACTGGTGGGCGCGGCGCTCGCTCGCGCGTACCGACGAGCGCGCGAGCGGCCTCTACCGTGGATACCTCATGCTCGGGACGGCGGTCTTCGGCGTGGCCACGATCGCCCTCCTGCCGATGGGCATCTATCAGGCGCTCTCCTTCGTCGTCGTGCCGGCGCAGCCATTCTCGTTCCGGCAGGGCGCGGGGGAGTCGCTCTCGGGCGGCCTCGCCGCGCTCCCGCTCTGGCTCGCGTACCTCTGGCTGGTCCAACGCACGCTCCGCACGACACCGCCGATGCCCGCGGTCGCCTGATGCCGCTCGACCACATCCACGTCAAGGGCGCGAGGGAACACAACCTCAAGAACATCGACGTCCGGATACCGCGGGACAAGCTCGTCGTCATCACGGGGCTGTCCGGGTCGGGGAAATCGTCGCTCGCCTTCGACACGATCTACGCGGAGGGCCAGCGCCGCTACGTGGAATCGCTCTCCGCCTACGCGCGGCAATTCCTCGGGCAGATGGAGAAGCCGGACGTCGACTTCATCGAGGGGCTCTCGCCCGCGGTCTCGATCGACCAGAAAGGCTCGACGCGCAACCCGCGGTCCACCGTCGGAACGGTCACCGAGATCTACGACCACCTGCGACTCCTCTTCGCGCGGGTCGGCATCCCGCACTGCCCCAATCACGGGATCCCCATCGTCGCGCAGACCGTCCAGGAGATCGTCGACCAGATCAGCGCCATGCCCGAGGGCTCGCGCATCCTCGTCCTCGGCCCGCTCGTCCGCGATCGCAAGGGCGAGCACCAGCAGCTCCTCGCCACCGCCCGCCGCGGCGGATTCGCGCGCGTCCGCGTCGACGGCATCGTCCGCGACCTTTCCGAGGACATCACCCTCGACAAGATGAAAAAGCACAGCGTCGAGGTCGTCGTCGACCGTCTCGTGGTCCGCCGTGGCGCGGAGGCCGAGGCCGAGCGTTCGCGTCTGACCGACTCGGTCGAGACGGCCCTGCGGCTCGGCGAGGGGCTCGCCCTCGTCGCCGATGCCGACGGAAAGGGTGCCGAGCGCCTCTTCTCGGAGCGGCTGGCCTGTCCGGAGGGGGACTTCTCGATCGGCGAGATCGAGCCGCGGACGTTTTCCTTCAACTCGCCACACGGAGCGTGTCCGGCGTGCACCGGCCTGGGGACGAAGCTCGAGCCCGACCCGGATCTCGTGCTCGGCAACCCCGACCTCTCGCTGAAGGACGGCGCGGTGCTGCCGTGGCAGAAGTCCAGCGGCACCGCTCAGTACCGCGTCGCGATCCTCGAGGGGCTCTCGAAGAAGTTCAAGTTCTCGCTGGACACTCCGGTCAAGGCGCTGCCGAAGAAGGCGATCGACGCGATCCTGCAGGGGACCGAAGATCCCCTGAGGCTCACGTACGAGAACCGGAGCGGCCAGAAGCGTTCCTACGAGTACGAGTGGGAGGGCGTCCTGCCGTGGCTCGAGCGCCAGTATCGCGAGACGACGTCGGAGTACATCCGCGCCGACATCGAGCGCTACATGAGCGAGCGGCCGTGTCCGGTCTGCAAGGGCAAGCGCCTCAAGCCCGAAGCCCTCGCCGTGACCGTCGTCGGCCGCAACATCGCCCAGGTCACCGCGCTCACGGTCGGCGAGTCTCTGGAGTGGACCGCGACGCTGGAGAAGGATCGCGGAGGGCTCGGCGTCCGCGAGCGCCGGATCGCGAAGCAGGTCCTGAAGGAGATCCGGACGCGCCTCGGTTTCCTCATGGACGTCGGGCTCGACTATCTCACGGTCGACCGATCGGCGACGACCCTCTCCGGTGGCGAAGCGCAGCGGATCCGGCTCGCGACCCAGATCGGGTCAGGGCTCATGGGCGTCCTTTACATCCTCGATGAGCCCTCGATCGGCCTCCATCAGCGCGACAACGCTCGGCTCATCCGCACGCTCCTGGGCATGCGCGATCTCGGCAACACGATCCTCGTCGTCGAGCACGACGAGGAGACGATCCGGACGGCCGACTGGATCGTCGACATCGGGCCGGGCGCCGGCGAGCACGGGGGAGAGGTCGTCGCCGAGGGGACGATCGACGACATCCTTCGCGAGCCGCGTTCGATCACCGGGGCGTATCTCTCCGGCCGCCGGCGGATCCCGGTGCCGCCTGGGCGGCGCAAGCCGAGACCCGAGGCGATCGTCGTCCGCGGCGCCCGCGAGCACAACCTGAAGGACATCGACGTGCGCTTTCCGCTCGGGCTCTTCATCGCGATCACCGGGGTCTCGGGCTCCGGCAAGAGCACGCTCGTGAACGAGATCCTCTACCGGCGTCTCGCGCAGGTCATCTCGCGCGCGAAGGAGCGTCCGGGGGACCACGACCGCGTGGAGGGGATCGAGCAGATCGACAAGGTCATCGACATCGACCAATCGCCGATCGGCCGGACGCCGCGGTCGAACCCGGCGACGTACACGGGGCTTTTCACGCCGATCCGCGAGCTCTTCGCGGCCGTGCCCGAGGCGCGGCTCCGCGGCTACACACCGGGCCGCTTCTCGTTCAACGTGAAGGGTGGACGGTGCGAAGCCTGTGCCGGCGACGGGATCATCAAGATCGAGATGCAGTTCCTGCCGGACGTCTACGTTCCGTGCGAGGTCTGCGGCGGCAAGCGGTACAACCGCGAGGCGCTCGAGATCCACTACAAGGGCAAGAGCATCTCCGACGTCCTGGAGATGACCGTCGAGGAGGCGCTCGCGTTCTTCACCAACGTCCCGGCGTGCGAGCAGAAGCTGCGCACGCTCAACGACGTGGGCCTCGGCTACATCCACCTCGGTCAGCCTGCGACGACGCTCTCGGGGGGCGAGGCGCAGCGGATCAAGCTCGCGACCGAGCTCTCGCGCCGGGCGACCGGGCGGACCCTCTACATCCTCGACGAGCCGACGACCGGCCTCCATTTCGCGGACGTGGAGCGCCTGCTCGACGTGCTCCACCGGCTCGTCGATGCGGGCAACACCGTCGTCGTCATCGAGCACAACCTGGACGTGGTCAAGACCGCGGACCACGTCATCGACCTCGGTCCCGAGGGCGGGAAGGCCGGAGGCGAGGTGATCGCCGAGGGCACGCCCGAGGCCGTCGCTCGGGTGCGCCGCTCTTTCACCGGGCGCTATCTCCGCGACCTGTTGGCGACGGGCGAGGTGCGGGGCATCGCCTGACGGGTAGCATCGGAGTCGCGTGACGGACCTGTCGCTGAACGTCGTCGACTCCGCGGTCCTGCTCGTCATCGCCTTCGCGCTCTGGTACGGCTTCCGCGTCGGCTTCGTGTCGACGGCCTACAGCCTCGCGTCCTGGATCCTCGCGGTCGCCGCCGCGTTCGCCTTCCAGGGTCCCGCGACGACGCTGATCGCGGCGATCGCCCGGCTGCCGCAGCCGGTCTCGGCGGCACTCGGCTTCATGGTGGTGATCCTCGTCGTCGAGTCGCTCTTCTCCATCACGGGGTATCTCGCGGTCCGTCCGATCGTCGGTCTCATCCGCCGGAGCCCGGTCGACGGGGCCGATCGGGTGCTCGGCATCGTGCCGTCGGTCGTTCGTTCACTCTTCGTCGTCGCGATCGCGATCGTCGCGATCGAGGCGCTGCCGGTGAGCAGCGAGGTGAAGGCGGCCGTCGAGACGAGCCGGACCGGACGGATGGTCGGCGACCAGCTCGCGATCTATCAGCCCGAGATCGTCGCCTTCACCGGCCAGCTGGGCGGCGCTCCGCTCCTCGTCACGAAGCTCGGCGAGGACGACACGCAGAAGCTCGACCTCCCCGACGGTCTGCAGCTCGCGCCCGACACGGTCGCGGAGAAGCAGCTCTTCGAGCTCGTGAACGAGGAGCGCTCACAACGCGGGCTCCTCGCGCTCGCCTGGGACGACCGTCTTCTTCCGGTCGCCCGCGCGCACTCGGAGGAGATGTTCAAGCTCAAGTACTTCTCGCACCAGTCACCGGTGGCCGGCTCTCCGTTCGATCGGCTGAAAGCCGCGGGGATCACGTACAGCCGCGCCGGCGAGAACCTCGCGTACGCGCAGTCCGTGGCCATCGCGCACCGCGCGCTCATGGATTCGCCCGGGCACCGCGAGAACATCCTTCGTCCCGAGTTCGTGCGGATCGCGATCGGGGTCATCAGCGCCGGTGCGTATGGCCGGATGGTGACGCAGCTCTTCATCACGCCGTAGCTCGGAGCGCGACCCGTGCGGCTCCCCTAGGCTTCGCGCGATGGCCGAGCGAAAAGTTGACGCGCTCGAAGTGGACCCGGGAGCGGACCTCGCGCCGGTTCCCCGCCGGATTCGCTTCGAGGCGCTCGCCGTGCCGACGTTCCGCTGGTACTGGATCTTCAGCTGGATCAGCTCCACCGGCGATGGCATGGAGAACATCATCCGCAACGTCCTCGTGTACCAGCTCGCCGGCGCCGCGGCCCCGTTCTGGCTCGGGATGATGGTCTTCGCCCACTGGGTGCCATTCACGTTCTTCTCGCTCTACGGCGGTGTGCTCGCTGACCGGTACGACAACCGCAAGGTCCAGCTCGTGTCACAGATCGTGCTGATGGTCGCGGCGTTCCTGGTCGCCTGGGCGACTCTCGGCGGATTCGTGAGCACGTGGTGGCTCTTCGGTCTGCTTCTGCTGCACGGCTTCGCCGGCGCCATCGGCGGCCCCGCGCAGCAGACGCTCATCCACTCGATGGTCGGGCCGACGAAGCTCCTCTCCGCCGTCAGCCTGAACTCAACGGCGCGCCAGTTCTCGCAGGTGATCGGCCCGGCGGTCGCCGGGTTCATCGTCGTGTGGTTCGGGCCGGGCTGGGGCTTCCTGATCAACGCGATCACGTTCGTCCCGCTCCTCGCGTTCCTCGCGATCATCCGTGTCCGACCGCTCTCCGCGCCGAGCTCGCTCCCTATCCTGAGCTCGCTTCGCGACGGTCTGCGCTTCGTTCGGCGACGGCCATTCATCGGCGGGCTCATCGCCGTGGAGATGCTGGGCGTGATCTTCCTCGGACACACCTTCAACTCGTTCCTCGTCCTGTTCGCTCACGACGTCCTGCACGTCGACGACCTCGGGTACGCGTTCCTCCTCGTCGGGAGCGGGATCGGCGCGGTCTGCGCGGCGATGTATCTCGCCTACGCGCGCGACCGCGAGCACAGTGGCCGCTTCATCGTCGGTGCCGCGATGCTCGAGATGGCCGCGATCCTTCTCTTCGCGTTCTCGACGAGCTATCTCGTGTCGTTCGCTCTCCTCTTTGTCGTGGGCGTGTCCGCCGTGCTGACGCAGTCGCTCACGAACACGAAGATCCAGCTGTCTGCGCCGGATGAGCTGCGGGGCCGCGTGATGGGCGCGTACACGTTCGCCACCCAGGGCATGCGCGTGCTCAACGGTCCGATCCTGGGCGGAGCCGCGATCGTCTTCGGCGCGCCGCTCGCGGTCGCCGGCGCGGCGGCGGCGGTGCTGGCGGGTCTCGGCGTCATCCTCGCGCGCGTCCCGCAGCTCCGGCAGGAGCGCTAGCGCCGCGCGCGGTGGCGCATTTCGTCAAGTCCCATGGTCTCGGGAACGATTACCTGGTCGTCGACCCCGCCCGGCTGCCCTTCCGCCTGACGGCGGACGCGATCAGGCTCGTCTGTGACCGCAACCGGGGTGTCGGTTCGGACGGCATCCTCGCGGTCGACAAGCCCGGAGACGGCTCGGATTTCGGCGTTCGCATCTTCAATCCGGACGGGAGCGAGGCCGAAAAGAGCGGCAACGGGGTCCGCATCTTCGCCAAGTTCCTTCGCGAGCATCACCACACCGATCGCGACCACTTCACGATCCGCACGTTGGGCGGTGTCGTGATGGTCGACCTCGCGTGGGACGGCGTGCGCGTCGGCGATGTGACCGCGGCGATGGGCCGCGCGACCTTCGGGGCGCCGGACACGATCGTGGTCGACGGCGATCGGATCGCGGTCTCCGTCGTATCGCTCGGAAACCCGCACTGCGTGGTATTCGTCGGCGACCTCGGGGCGGTCGACGTCCACGGGCTCGGACCGAAGATCGAGCGTCACCATGCGTTCCCGGCCCGCACGAACGTCCAGTTCGCGCAGGTGCGCGCGCGAAACGCGCTGGAGCTCCGGATTTGGGAGCGCGGCGCCGGCTACACCCTGGCGTCAGGCACGAGCAGCTGCGCGGCCGTCGCGGCGGCTCATCGTCTCGGCCTCACCGGCCCGGACGTGACCGTCACGATGCCGGGCGGCGCGCTCGGGGTGAGCATTGACGAGGCCGGCGAGATCCGTCTCCGCGGACCGGCCGAAGAGGTCATGAGCGGGGACTTCAGCGCCGATCTCCTCCGCCACCTCGCGGAGCGCGCGTGAGCCCACTCCCGCAGCTCGAGGGGATCGCTCCCGACACCGCGACGGTGGGGCCGGGCGGGCATCTTCTCGTCGGAGGCTGCGACGTCGTCGATGTCGCGCTGCGCTACGGGACGCCGATCTACCTCTACGACGAA
>VBFI01000082.1 GCA_005889275.1 Chloroflexota bacterium
ATATCGGGACACGCGAAGCGGCGCGTCCGGAACGCCCTTGAAGCCGGGAATGCTGTTCATGTCGACGACATACGGTGTCCCGTCGCGTTCGATGATGTCCACGCCATAGAGATCGATGCCGAAGGCCTCGCCGCAGCGCAGCACCACGCGGCAGAGCTCCGCTGCGGGCGTGAACGGCTCGCCCGGTCGGCCGTCTTTTGCGTGAAGCTGGACCTCTCTCTTCACGCCGAAGACGCGGCCGCCGATCGCGAACATCTTCAGCTCGGGGCCGTCTGGCGCGACGTAGCGCTGGGCGAAGACCGGCTCCTTGCCGGCTGGAAGATCCGCGAGCTCGCCGGCCCTCGAGATGACCCGAACGCCGTAGCCATCCCAACCATGGATCGGTTTCACGATCAGCGGGCCGGTTTCGAGCAGCGGCGCCAGCGTCGTTGGCTGTGAGGTCAGAAACGTGTCCGGCACGGGTGCTCCCGCGCGCCGAAGGATTCCAAACGCGACGATCTTGTCGTTCAGCGTCAGCGTGACCGGATACGGATTGACGATCGCGGCGCCCTGGAGATGCAGGACCCCGGCGATGCTGACGGCGAGACCGCTCATCTGCTTCAGGACGTAGAGGTCATGCTGGGGGCGCAGCTGCGAAAGCTCGGTCGTGTCGGCCATCGGGTGGATGACGTCGACGATCGCGCCCGCTTCCGTGAGCGCCTGCATGACGAGCGGCACCGAGCTCCGCGTCCGCGGACTGAACGAGCGCGTCAAGAATCCGATCCGCACTTTCCTCATCTGGCAGACACCTCTGGAGAGGCGAGGTCGCGGAACCCGACGAGTTCGATCTCGCGCTCGCGGATGGCCTGGCGCACTCTTACATCGCACAGCGTCTCGAGCTCCACCTCGCGCTCGGCGGCGTAGCTCGACGGAAATCCTGGCGCTACATAAGCGGGATGGCAGGCAACCTCGGTCACGCCATCTCGCACGTCCTCGTCCAGCAGGCGGAGGAGCGATTCGACCCCGATCTGCTCGAGATGGGAGTCACCACCCCATTGCCCGTAGAACTTGGATACATGCCGGATATGAGAGTGACCGCGGACCGGCGCGGCGCAGCGCCGGCCCCACGCGAGGACGGATGGGAGCAGCTTCGGATCATGGTGCGCGTTGTGGTGCGCGTCGAGGTGGGTCGGTGGTCCGCCGACGAGCTCCCGAAACCGCGCGACTTGCCCCTCGATCTCCGCGTCGACGCGCCCGCGGTCGTCAATCGGGAGCTCGAGATGCAACCCCAGGCTTAAGCCCGGACAGTTGCGCGCGAGTGCGGCTGCCGAGTCGCTCGCGGGCCTGTTCACCATGAGGCTCGCGCTCGTGAGGATGCCGGAGCGGTGCGCCTCGACGATCCCCCGGTTGACGCCGAGAGTGAGGCCGAAGTCGTCGCCGTTGACGATGAGCCACTTCATGCGCGTGCCCCCGCGGTAGCCGCTCGTTCCCGGTCGGAGCCTGTCGCGGCGAGGGCTCGCTCGAGGACGCGTGCGACGACATCGCGGGCGTCGAACTGCGCTGCCAGCTCGCGCGCGAGCCGAGCGTGACGACCATAGTCCGATTCCACGGTCGACAGCGCCCGGACCGCCTCGTCCATGTTGCGGAAGCGGAAGAGGCCCTCGGCATCCGGGAGAACGCGGCTCTTTCCCGTGTGCTGGACGACGGCGGGCTTTCCGCTGGCGAGGTAGCAGAGGGTTCGGTCGCTGATCCAGGCGTTCGCGAGGGTCACGCAGCTCGGCTTCACGCAGCTGAACTCGCCTCGCGACTGCTGGACGTATGCGCGGTACTGCTCGGGGGTCGCGCTCACATCCCAGGCCTCGCGGATCCTCCATCCAAGCGGTTCCATGCGGGCGCGCCACTCCTCGTAGTGCTCGGCGAGGCAGATGGCCAGCTCGAGCCGCACGGAGGTCTTGGAGGGAAGGTCTTGGTATTCGAGGAAGGAGACGCACTTCTCCTCGTTGATGGTCCGTCCCTGGAACTCGAAGGTGCTGCCCCACCAGTGCGTGACCGTGGTGTACGGCGCGCTCGGGCCCACTGGCGCTGACGGCCACTCACGCAAGAACACGGGCGGCCGGGTGTGGTGCCAGCGTATGCCGCAGTCGGGGAAGCGCGCGTCCGGCGCCCCGACGGTCTCGCCGATCGTGAAGGAGATGTGATGCGGCGCCACGCGGACGTCGCCCCGCGTCATCCACACCTGCAGCAGGCCCGGGTCCGTGTCGACGAAGGCCGATCGTCGGAACCGGCTGACCACGGATGCCGGGAGCGAATGCCAGAGGTTGAGGAGGAGGTCGGCCTCCGCGGCGGCTTCGAGATCCAGCGCGCCATCGGCAACTTCGCGCGGGAGAGGTCCGCCGTCCAGCGAGAAGAGCGCGAGCGATTCCGCCAAGCCGTAGGGCTGCAGGCGGAGCTTCAGCGCCGCCACTTTCTCTAGGGAATCGAGATCGGAATCGCTCGGGTCGATCCCTTCCAGCCAGATCACCCGACAGCCCAGCGCGCGCAGGCCGAGGGCCCACTGCAGATAGACCCACAGGTGCCCGCCGCCCTGCGGATACGCGATCGTCCGAGCCGGGGCGAGGCAAATCGTGGTGCTCACGACGGCCCTGCCGTCGTGATCAGATCGGCGGCGGACCGGGACGTCGACTGTCCATCCCATCCGATCCGCGAAAGAGCGTTGGCCCGTTCGGCCTCGTAGATCCGCAAATTTGCCACGCTCGTCGAGGCCCATTCGGTCCCGAGACCCGGGGTCTCCCAGTAGAGCGCCGCCAGGGTTCGGAAGACGGTCCCGCAATAGGCGAGCCGCAGCCAGTGTTCCCCGCTTACGTTCGGCCACCGCGCTCGTACCGTCGCGCGGTAAGTGGAGATGTCGGGGCTCGCGGACAGACCGCTCGCGGGCACCGCCTGCTGGGCCAGGTCGACGGCCGGAATGCCCCATCCGGCATCTTCCCAATCGAAGACGAGACAGGTGCCGCTGGCACCGCCCGCTGAGCCGAGGCGGATGTTCTTTCCGTTGAAATCGCCGTGCACGAGCGTCGCCGGCACCCCGGCGCAGATCTCCTCGATGCGGCTCCAGTACGTCTCCAGCTCGGTGATATCTATGAGGACGTTCTCGAGGAATTCGAGATCGTCCGCGGTCAGCACGGGATTGCCGAAATGCCGCGGGATCGCGTCGCGTGCCCCGCGAAGAAATTCGCGGTACCGGTTCGGCCCGGCGTCAGGAAGTCGTGGCGCGGCCGCGGCGTCCGCAGCCGACGTGTGCAGGAGTCCGAGCCAGCGGGCGGCTTGCTCGCGGTTTGCGCTGAGCAGCGCTGAGTACCGAGCGCCACGCGCCTCCTCGAGGAACGACCAACAGAACGTGCCCTCCGGCTCCTCGAGGAAGCCGTAGTAGTGGAGCGAAGGGACTTCCAGGCTCGGAAGGATCTCCTCACACACGGTGTGCTCGATCCGTGCGTGGGCTGTGCGAGACCGCTTGGCGATGACGGAGACGCCGGCCGGCCCTGCCCCCTCCAGGCGGTACACCGTCGCCTTTCGCGCCGAGATCCGCACCGGCGCGATGCGTTCCGGCTGCGAGTGCGGATAGAGCTGACGCCATGCTTGAACGGCCGGGTGACTCATCAAGGTCGGCTGCCTCGTGCGAGGTGCGGATGGCCTCCGTCGTGCGGCGAGGATCGGGGCGACCGGGGTCGTTTCAGATACGACGCGGCCGTTCTCGAGCGTGACGAGCGACGTGCAGCTGCTGAGCAGGCTCGAGCGATGGGTGATCAAGACGACCGTACGGCCGCGCATCAGGCGCTGGATCGCGTCGACGATCGCGGCTTCCGCGTCGGCGTCGACGGCGCTCGTTGGCTCGTCGAGGATCAGTACCGGGCAATCCGCGAGGAACGCGCGCGCGATCGCGATCCGTTGACGCTGGCCTCCCGAGAGCTGGATCCCGCGCTCGCCGACCTGCGTGTCGTACCCGCGCGAGAGCCGGACGATGAAGTCGTGCGCGTTGGCCGCCTGCGCCGCCGCGATCATGTCCGCCTCGCCGGCCTCGGACCTTGCGTAGGCGATGTTCTCGGCGATCGTGGTCGAGAAGAGGACCGGGTCCTGTTGGACGACCGCGAACTGCCGGCGGAGGTCGGCGACGCGGAGGTCGCGGAGGTCGGTACCGTCAAGCTCGATGTGTCCGGCGGTCGGGTCGTAGAACCGCGTGAGCAGGCTGATCAGCGTGCTCTTCCCCGCGCCGGACGCGCCCACGATGCCGAGCCGAGTGCCGGGTTCGACGGCGAACGAGACGTCGCGCAGGACCGGACGTCCCGGATCGTACGCGAACGAGACGTGATGGAAGGCGACCGCGCCGCTCGCACGCGACACCGGCCGGGCGTGCCGCCGCTCTTCGACGTCCAAAGGTTCGTCGAGCAGCGCGAACGCTCGTTCGGCGCTGGCGATGTGCAGCTGCAGTGAGGCCACCTTTCTGCTGATCGTCCGGAGCGGCTCGTACAGCTGGGTGAGGTACCCCATCACGAGCAGCAGCTCGCCGAGGGTGAGGACGCCGGACAGGACGTGGCCGATGCCGATGAGCAGGACGGCCGCGGTTCCGGCAGCCGCGGTCATTCCCACGAGCAACTGGTAGCTCCCGTCGAGCCCGGCGAGGCGCAGCCTGGCGCGCATCGCCTCTCGAGACCGGCGCACGAAGCGCTGCTCTTCGCGCCCTTCCTGTCCGAATGCCTTGACGACCCGCAGCGCACCCAGGATCTCCTGCACGATCCCGAGCGCGCGGCTGTCGAGCTTCTTCAGCTCTCGAGACTGGCGGCGGAGGCGCGGACGAAAGAGCCGTGCCGCGACGACCAGCCCCGGTGAAACGGCCAGAGCGATCAGGGCGATCGGCAGGTCGATCCGCGCCATGACGTAGACCATGCCGCCGAAGGTCGCGGCCGCCGCAATGAACGGGATCACCCCGTCGGTGACGATGTACTGGATCGCTGGGGCATCGTGCTGGATCCGATACGTGGTGTCCGCGGTGCCGCGGCTGTCGTGGTAGGCGAGCGAGATGCGCTGGACGTGATCGAAGATGCGGGTTCGGAAGCCGAGGACGAGCTTCTCGTTGATGAAGGCCCCGAGCACGGAGACGGCCAGCGTCTGGAGTTGGGTGAAGAGCACAACGGCCAGCAGGAGGCCGACAACGAGGACCAGCAGGAGCTCGGGAGAACGCGCGATGCTGTCGGGGACGAACGGCTCGATGACGCTCGGTAGCGGGCGCGAGCCGATCACGCTGTCGACCGCGATCTTGAGGGGAAGGGGCGCGAGCAGCGCGAGCGGGCTCGCAAGCAGGCTCAGGAGGAACAGCAGAGCGATGAACGGCCAACACGGCCGCGCCTCGCGGAGCAGCCGCCGGACGACGATGATGTCTGTGTACGTCCCGCTCCTCGTCGCCATCGTCTTACGGTCCTCCGCAACCGGACGACTCGAGCGCGCGCGAGATCGTCGCCGCCGCGCCGGCGCACTCGAGCGCCATCCGCATCGCCAGCAGCACCGTCAGCGCGCCGAAGGTCGCCGCGGCCGTCCAGGACTGCGCGGCCATCGCGCCGACGGCGAGCGCCGCGAACACCGCCGCGACTGCGATCCCGGCGTAAGAGCACCGCGGCCACGAGCGAAACCGGAGGAGCTGCGCGCCGCCACCGTGATCTTCGGCGGCCGCGAGCAAACGGAAGGCTCCGAGAAGCCCGCCGCGAACTTGCAGGTCCCAGCGGTCGTAGTCGCCGCCGCGACTGACCGGCGCACCGGCAGCGTCGAGGTTCGCTTCCAGGTCACGCAGTCTCTGGTCGAGATCCTTCCAACGCTCGCTCCATACCGAGGTCGTCCGCGGGAGCGGCGGCGCGAGCCCGGCCGTTCCGCGCTGTCGCCACGGGGTAAGGCCCGCTTGGAGCCTTCCCTGAAGGCGCGCCAGCGGCTGGGTGAGGTAGAGAAAGGCCGTAAGGAGGCGGAGCTCCACCCTCGCACGCGAGCCGGACTGAAGCGGAAACGTCGCCCGCGTCGCGCCGAGGCAGGCGTAGATCAGCGGCGGCAGCGCCGCGATCGCGAACGCCACCAGCGCGAGCAGCAGCGGGTGCCAGAACGCGCCGAGGAGCGAGAGGGCGCCGAGAGCAACGACCACGAGCATCCACTCCGGCGTGCCCGCAAGAGACCAGAGGGTGCTCGGCGTCGATTGGTAGAGCGACTGAAACGGTGCGGCGCCCCACGCGCCGTGATAGATCCGGCCACGGCCCAGCAGCTGCGAAAGACCTGGGCCGTATATGCGGCCGGACCAACTCACGTGGCCGGCGCCGTTGTATTTCCTCGGCCACTTTCGCTCGAGCATCGCCTCCGCGCGGCCGTAGCCGCGCTGCTGTTTCCAGTACGCGCGCACCGACCGCCGCGGGTGGTGCCAAACCGTGGCCGCTGCGCTGAATCCGAGCGTGCCTTTCCGCTCCCGCAGGCGCCAGCACACGTCGACGTCGTCGCCGGCGGTGCGGAACCGCGTATCGAACCCTCCGATCGCCTCGAGGCGGTCCTTGCGGAACGCCATGTTGCAGCCAGGGATGTGTTCAGCTTCACGATCGCTGAGCAGGACATGAACAGGGCCGCCCGGGGCGCGCGCGACGCATTCCGCTATCCGACCGTCGCCCGCAGGCGCGATGTTCGGTCCACCGACGCCGACATGGGCCGTGCTCAGAAACCTGTTCGCAAGATACGTCAGCCAGTCCGGATCGGGGTACGCGTCATCGTCGATATACGCGACGATCTCGCCCCTGGCTGCATGAAGGCCGGTGTTCCGCGCGCTGGCGAGGCCGCGGTTCTCGGTCTGGATCAGCCTGCAGTCGTATCGGCGCGCGATAGCGGCGGTGGTGTCCGTCGATCCGTCATCCACGACGATGACCTCGTAGTCGGAATAGGTCAGCCGCTCCAATGCCTCGAGGCAATCGCGGATCGTGCGGGCGCCGTTGTATGAGCAGACGATCACGGAGATCCGGGGCCAGGCGAGGTTCGGCGCGAACGGGACCTCGCTGAACGCGTGTCTTACGGTCGTGAGTGCCGGCTTCGGCGACCGGTCGGCGCGAGTGAG
The DNA here is from genome assembly GCA_005889275.1 of Chloroflexota bacterium. Taxonomy (GTDB): domain Bacteria; phylum Chloroflexota; class Limnocylindria; order P2-11E; family P2-11E; genus 3-1-20CM-2-70-9. The sequence goes on from VBFI01000082.1 coordinate 7,103, forward strand.
GCCGAACCCCCAGTCCTCGACGTCGTGCGCGTTCCGGTACCACTCGTCGGTCCAGGAGAAGACGAAAGCACCAGCGCATCCGGCCGCGAAGGCCGTCCGAACCTGCCAATCGAGCGACGCCGCCTGAGCGAGCTCGCCATTGCGGAGGCTGTCGAGCCCGAGCTCGCTCATCACGAGCGGCCGGTTTCCGGCGAGGTTCTGCAGGCGGTCGAGGTACGCATCGAAGGGCGACTGTGACTCGAGGTAGACGTTGAAGCAGACGAGGTCGAGGAAGTGCAGCTGAAGGTATTCGGTCGTGGGGTAGTTCACGTACGTAACGAGTCCGTCGGGGTCCTCGATCTTGACCGCCCGATACAGCCGCTCCAGATACCGCTCGATGGTTCTGCGCCCCAGCCAGCGCGCTACCGAGGCCGGGATCTCGTTGCCGAGTGCGTAGCACAAGAGCGCTGGGTGTCCGGCGCACTCTCGGACCTTCACGCGGACGAGCATCTCGATCTCGGACAGCGTCTTCTTTCGGTCGATGAGAAAGCCGAGATACTGCTCCGCGGATAGGCCCACCATCACCCGAAGACCGTGCCGTCGCGCGGCGTCAAGCAGGGAGCGGGGAGGCATTGTGTGGGGGATGCGGACGGCGTTGATGCCGCTCGCGGCCATCTCCGCGAAGTCCGAGTCGATCTTCGCGACGTCGGTGTACTCGCGGCCGGAGCTATCGGGGCGAAACGCCCCGTAGGTAACCCCCCGCACGAAGAGCTTCTCGTCGCCGGTGAAGAGGAACTTGCCGCGCACCTGCGGCCGGAGCAGGCCGGAGGGTGCCGCCCGCGTCGACGCCTCTTCGAGAATCGACACGCAAGCGCCTACGCCAGGACCGGAGGTTCGCCTGCCTCGACCGTCGCGAACCACTCGATCGTCCGGCGCAGTCCCTCTCGCAGCGGCACGTGTGGGGTCCATCCGAGCACGAGCCCGGCCTTGCGTATGTCGGGCCGCCGACGCGCAGGGTCGTCCTCGGGAAGTGGCAGGTGGACGAGGTCCAGCGTGCGCCCGACGAGGGCGGCGACGGTGTCGATCAGCTCCAGCAGGCTGACCTCTTCGGGGTTGCCCAAGTTGACGACTTCGCCAGCGAGTCCGTCGTAGGTCGCGAAGCGGTAGATGCCGTCGACGAGATCGTCGACGAAGCAGAAGCTCCGGGTTTGTCGTCCGTCACCGTGGACCGGGAGGGGAGCCCCCGAGAGCGCGTACGTGATGAACTGCGGAATGACCCGGCCGTCATCGGCGCGCATGCGCGGCCCGTACGTGTTGAAGATCCTGACGATCCGCGCATCGAGACCGTTCGACCGATGGTGCGCCATCGTCAACGCCTCCGCGAAGCGCTTCGCCTCGTCGTACACGCTGCGTGGTCCGGTCGTGTTCACATGTCCCCAATACGATTCGGGCTGCGGGTGGACCTGGGGGTCTCCGTACACCTCGCTCGTGGAGGCGAGCACGTAACGGGCGTGGTGCGCGTTCGCGAGCGCGAGCGTGTTGGCTGTCCCCACGCTATCGACCTCGAGGGTCTCGATGGGATGCCGCAGGTAGTCGCGCGGGCTCGCGGGTGACGCGAAGTGCAGGACGAGATCGACGCGATCGTCGACGACGAATGGCTCGGTCACGTCGTGCTGCATGAATTTGAGCCGGCTGCATCGGAGATGGTCCAGATTCGCGGCGACCCCGGTCAGAAGGTTGTCGACCGCAACGACCCGCCACTCTCGAGCAAGGAACTGTTCGCACAGGTGAGATCCGAGGAAACCGGCCGCTCCGGTGATCAGAACCGTCGCCGGAGATCCGGACGTCATATCCGCGTCCCCTGCCGCTCCGCGCTCGGGGTCACGTCTCCATGCCCCAGGCTGTAGTACTCGAAGCCGGCCGCCTGGATCTCCGCGGGCGTGAAAAGATTCCGTCCGTCGACGATGATCGGCGTCCGCATGAGCGACCGCACGAGCTTGAGATCGAGCAGTCGAAACTCATCCCAGTCGGTAAGGACGACGAGCGCGTTCGCATCACGCACCGCCTCGAGAGGTGTGGCCGCATAGGTGAGCCGGTCATCGGCTGGAAAGAGCGCTTTCAGCTTGGGCATGCCGGCCGGATCGAAGATGCGGAGATCCGCTCCGGCCGCACGGAGCCAGGGGACGACCGTGAGGCTCGGAGCGCCGCGAATGTCGTCGGTATCCGGCTTGAACGTCACGCCGAGTACGGCGATGACTTTGTGCTGCAGCACCCACAAGGCTCGCTCGATCTTGGCGAGAAGGCGCTCGATGCGCGCGTTATTGATCCGCTCGACCTCTCTCAGCATCCCCACGTCGACGCCGTGGTCTTCGGCCACGTTGATAAGCGCGCTCAGGTCTTTGGGCAGGCACGAGCCCCCGAAGCCGAGGCCCGCCTTGAGGAAGTGGCGACCGATCCGCGGGTCGAGACCGATGGCCCTGGCGACGGTCGTCACGTCGACGTCCAGGGCGTCGCAGAGATCGGACACGACGTTGATGAACGAGATCTTGGACGCGAGAAAGGCGTTCGCCGCCTGCTTGATGAATTCGGCCGTCGTCACGCTCGTGAGGACGATCGGGCAGTCCACGCTGGCCTTGTAGAGCTCGAGGAGGAGCGACCGCGCCCGCGCGCTGTCGGCGCCGATCACGATCCGATCCGGCTCGAGGAAATCGCGGACCGCCGAGCCCTCGCGGAGGAATTCTGGATTGCTGGCGACATCGAACTCGCGCTCCGATCCGGCCAGGCGCCGGATCGTCCACTCGATCCAGCGGGCGGTCCGGGCCGGAACGGTGCTTTTTTCGACGATCAGCTTGTAGCCGTCGAGCAGGGGCGCGATCGTGCGAGCGACCTCCTCGACCTGGCAAAGGTCCGCGCGCCCATCACTCCGAGGCGGCGTCCCGACGCAGACGAAAACGATGTCGGACGCGCCCACCGCGTCCTCCGCCCGGGTCGTGAATTTGAGCCTGCCCGCCTCGAGGTTGGCGGCGAGCAGCTCGCGGAGGCCGGGCTCATGGATAGTCGGCTCGCCTGCTGAGAGCCTCGCGACGGCCTCCGCATCCTTCTCGGCGGCGACCACGGTGTGGCCCATCTCGGCGAGGCACGCGGCTGTGACCAGTCCGGCGTAGCCCGCGCCGAAGACACCAACTCTTCTACCGACGTGCCCGTTGCCATCTTCTCGATCACGGGGCTGACGCAGAAGTTCGCTCGCGGTCAAGCGCATCGTCCCACCGTCTGGGCGATGCCCATTGCCATCGTCTAGGCGCGCGTCGATCCGACGAACCTCCGCATCCCACCAGCCCGCTCGATCGGCAGTCGCCATTGGCCAGGTGATGACTTGAGCAACCGACCCTGGCCGGCGACTTCGTTGGACGTATGTGTCTCTAGGGAGGATTCATTCAAGCGCGAACCCATTGAAGACGTTTAGTGCTCGCGTGCGTAGTTAGCCGGAGTGATGCTCGCCGCATCCCTATCCTCAATGGGCCGGCAGCATGTCCTCAACGCACAATGTGACGATCCCTGCACGCGCTTCGCGCTGCTTTGTTGCATTTGGTCTCGTCACGATTGCCGGCGATCGGGAAATCCGCCGCGACGTCACGCCATTGGTCGAGGCGACGCGCTAACCGCGGACCGACGCGCTCGCCGCGGCACCACTCGCATCCGCGACGCAGAGCTCATGCGCGCCGTCGGCGCGGGTCCGCTCGAAGAAGAACAGCGTGCGGCCGCGGTGCACGACGCTCTCGACGTAGCGCACCGTTCCGGGCCCGCCCGCGGCTCCGACGCCCGGCCGGTCCCCGATCCGTAGCCATCGCCGCAGGTCCGTGCTCGTCGCGAGCCCGCAGCGCTCCTCGTAGTTCTCGCTGACGTCGGCGCTGCCGTCGTAGAGTCCGAGCCAGCCGCCATCCGAACGCACCGCGGTCGTGAGGCGGGCGGTGAAGCGATCCCATCCCTGCGTCGACGCCGCGAGGACCTTCCCCTCCCAGCTCCAGCGGATCCCGTCCGCGCTTGTCGCGAGCCCGGTTTCCGACTTCACCGCGCCGGTCGAGAGCGCGTCGCCGCTCGCGTGCAGCCGGCGGGCACCGACCGGGCGTTCGCCGAACGACACGAACATGAGCCAACGATCGGCTTCGTGACGCAGCCATGGATCCTTCACCGCGATCGCGTTCGCCGTGTCGGCGCCGAGAACCTGGCTGCGGGTGCGCGGATCGAAGCCCTCCGGAGAGGTCGCCTCGAGGAGGTCGATCTGCCAGCGGCCGTCCATCCCATTCACGTAGCTCACGTAGAGGCGCCAGCGGGCTCCGTCTCGGACGATCGCGCAGCGCTCGATCGACTCGCTGCCGAAATCCTCGCGCGTGGCGCGCCAGATCGTCGTGAACCGGTCGCCGTCCGCGCGCGCGACCCGGACCTCGCCGCCACGCCGGGGGCGAGGCCACCGCAGCCGGTACACGAGGTAGAGGTCGTCCGCGTCGGAGAACGCGCCGGGCGCGCCCGCCCAGTGGCCGGGGCCATCGCCCGGTGGCTCGCAGATGAGCCGGCCTATCCGCGGGTCGAACGGACTATTCACTTGAGTGGAAGCGGAATTTGACAGGCGCGATTTAACCGCCTATGCCACGCCCGCACCGAGGGCCGCGGGAGGTGATGAGGGCCCATCGCGTATGAGCGGAAATCAAGGGGAGTGGGTATGAAAGTTAGAACGTTCCTCACCTCGCTCGCGATTGTGCTTCTTGGCACCGGCGTCGCGTTCGCTGCGGGCCGCTTCACCGTGACGCCGCGCGAATACGACCCCGCACACACCTTCCTCGTGCAGGCGGCCTGGCTCGACGGCATCGGTTGTCCGACGGGCGCACGGACGGCGATGTACGGCCCGCCACCGAACTATCCGATCACGGCCGGGCCCTCGTACACCGATCCGGCCTGCCTGACCGGTGACCAGTCCGATCAAGGCAACCAGGGATTGCTGCTCGCGAAGACCGGGCCGACGGCCAACGTCGCCGCGGCCGTCGCCGACATCAAGGGTGTGCGTGGTCCGATCACCGAGCTCGGCTACGACCTTCGCAAAGCCCAGAGCGCGACTACGCCGATGGGCTCGCACTGCGGCGCGGGAGCCCCGCGCTTCAACGTGGAGACCACCGTGGCGTCTTACTTCATCGGCTGCAATTCGCCGCCGGCGATCATGACCGCATCGAGCAACGGATTTATCCGACTGCGCTGGGGCGGCTCGGCGACCGCGGTCATGGGATACAACACCGCGACCGGCGTGCTCGAGAACGTGACCGGCGACGTCAAGAGCATTCAGATCGTCTTCGATGAGGGTCAGGACACCGGGCCCGACTTCTTCGGCCTCGCGGTCCTCGACAATATCGACGTCAACGGCACGCTCGTCGGACACGGCGAGCAGGGTGCCAGTGGCGGCAAAGGCAACGACAACGAGGGCGACAAGGACAACAACCAGGGCGACAAGGGCGACTAGGTAGAACGGCGAGCGAGTAGGACGAGGAGCGGCCACGACCGGCCGCTCCTCGTCACGCCGTCAGTGCTCAGCGCTGACCCGCTAGACATCTGGTACGACGCCGACGCTCGGGGAGACAGACCCGCTTCGTAGACTCCGCGGTCGTGGACGCCGTCGAGCGAACCAAGCCGCGGTCCGAGCCCGAATCCCCGTCCGCGGCATCCCGGTCGGACCGACAGCCCTACGAGCTGTGGTTCGCGTTCGCGGCCACTCTTCTGCCGCATGTCCTCGGCGTCCTCGCCGGCAGCTATGGACGGATTGTTACCGTCGCCCCTCTCGCGATCGGACTCGCGGCGGTGGACTTCGCCGGCATGGCGGTGGCCGCGCTGCAGCTCCGCGAGGATCGGGCCGCCGGACGCAGGACCCATTGGCTCGTCTGGGCAACCCTGATCGCCGGCGTGGCGTGGGCCGTCTACGCCGCCGCGATCCTCGTGATCTTCGTCATCGTCCGGGTCTTCTGCGTGAACCAGACCTGCCGTCCGCCGCTCGGCTGAGACCGCGTCGAGACCCAGCAGCCGAACGACCCCCGTACCGGCCCTCCCCCTAACGGGGGAGCGAGCGCCAGCGTTCTTCCTCTCCGAGAGACGGGAGGTTCGTCTATGAAGCTTCGAGCTATCACCGCGACATTTGCCCTTCTCGCGATCATGGCGACGGTCGCGTACGCGGCGGGCACCTTCAACCAGGTCCAGCCTGCGGAATTCGATCCCGGCAAGACATTTCTCGTACAGGCGCAATGGCTCGACGGCATCGGCTGTCCGACCAGCGCGCACATCGCGGTTCCGAACGCCGACTTCACCGGTGTCGCCGGTTCGGCGCCGTACTCGGACGCGGGATGCCCGACCGGTGACACGAGCGACCGGCACAACCAGGGTCTGCTTCTCGTCAAGACCGGCCCCACGAACAACTTCGCCTCTGCCACGGCAGAGCTCAAGGGCGTGAAGGGGATCCATCTCACAGAGCTTGGCTACGACATCCGCAAGCCGCGGACCTTTGGTGACGCGAGCGGTTCGCACTGCGGCGCAGGAGCCCCTCGCTTCGACGTGATCACGGCCGACAACGTCGATCACTTCGTCGGGTGCTCTTCGCCCACGCCGACGCAGCCCGCGACCGGCGTCGGTTGGATCCGTCTGCGGTGGAACCCGACGACTGCGTTCCCGCCGATCCTCGCGACTGACACGGTGAAGAGCATCACCATCGTTTTCGATGAGGGTCAGGACACGGCTCCGGACAACTTCGGTCTCGCCGTACTCGACAACATCGACGTGAACGGCACGCTCGTGGGCAACCATGAGGCGAACAACGACAACGGCGAGGACAAGGGCAACGGCAACGACAACCAGGGACACCACAAAGACCACAAGGGACACCAGGGCGACCCGGACGACGATCAGGACTAGCTGATCGCACCGCGGCGTGCTCGCGAGGCGGCCCACACCGGGCCGCTTCGCTTTATCACGCGATCGGCGGTCGCGTTCCCAGATGCCTCGCCGCGAAGGCGAGCTCCATGGTCATCTGCTTGATCTGCTCGTCGATGACCAGCGAGCCATGCCCGGCGTCGTAGCGGTATTCGTCAGGCGGCTTTCCAAGCGCGCGAAGTCGGTCCGCGTAGATGTCGACGCTGCGCGAAGGGCAACGGGGATCGTTCTGCCCGACCAGGAGCAGCATCGGGACGCGGACGCGCTCGACGTAGGTGAGCGGGTTGCTTCGGTGATAGCTCTCCGGCACCTCAGCAGGCGTTCCGCCGAACAGGGCGGCGTCGTACCGTTTGAGCGGCTCCATCTCATCGTCGAACGCCGCGACGTAATCGCCGATGGGCACGATCCCGATACCGAGGGCCCAGCGCTCCGGCTGCACGCCGAGGCCGAGCAGCGTCAGGTACCCGCCCCACGACCCGCCCGAGAGAATCGTCCGTGCGCGGTCCACGACCCCGCGCCGGACGAGCAGATCGTGCACGCGCGCGAGGTCTTCGAGCTCGGTAAGGCCAGGCCGTCCCACGATCGCGTCGCGCCATGCCTTTCCGTAGCCGCTCGATCCGCGGTAGTTCACCAGCACGACGGCGAACCCGTGGTCGACCCAGGCCTGCACCTGTGCGGAGTACGCGTCCTGGTCGTGGGCCTCGGGCCCGCCGTGGACGATGAAGATCGTCGGATGCGGTCGCGGGCCAGTCGGCTCGGCGACGAAGAGATGCACGCCATCGGCGTCCTCCTCGGCGTACGGCACGCCCGCGGGCGGACGCTCGCCCGGGGGACGGATCACAACGCCGTCGCGGACCGAGCGGATCTCCGCCGGGGTCGCCGCGTCCGTCCACTGGTACCAGACGTCGCCATCGGGACGAACCCGCGCCGTCGCGATCGTTCCTGCCTCGGTCGGAATCCGCTCGAGTCTCCGCGTGCCGAGCTCGACGCGGTAGAGCTCGCCGCGGCCGCCATGCTCGTGGCCGATGAGGAGCGAGGCCGCGTCCGGGTACCACTCGGCGAACGTCTCGCCCGGAAGATCGAGCTCGACGTCGTCGACGCGCCCCGAGCGCGCGTCGAGGAGGAGCGGCTGCCGCCGGCCGCGGCGATCATGCAAGACGAGCAGCCGCTGGTCGCCGGGCACTGGTGAGAAGCGGACAGGCTGTAGTCCCTTGCCGGGTCCGTCCCAGAGCTCCGCGAGCGCGCGCCCCCCACGGTCCACGATGCGCACGGCGCGGTTGCGGCTGTCGCCATGTTCGCTGTGCGCGATCGCGATGAGCGTCTCGTCGCGAGAGAGATCGGACACGTTCGCGGATTGCCGATGCGCGTAGATGAGCTTCGCCGGCGCGTGGTCGTCGAGCACATAGACGGTGGTCCCCTCCTCGGCGCGGGAGCGGCCGAGAACGGCGAAGCTCGAGCCGAGGGCGAGCCAGGCGCTGTACGCGGGAGGGAGGTCCTCCGCGATCGTCTCGCGGCGCCCGCCCGCGAACGGCTCACGCACCCAGTGGCCGAGCTCGTTGCCCTTGGCGTCGTCGAACCACCAGATGTGCGTCCCGTTCGGATCGAGCCGGCTCGGGACCCGATAGCCGGTGCCCTCGGCGCGGTCGGTCACCTGGCGATGGGCACCGCCGCGGCGGTCCCACGCATAGACCTCGAAACGTCCGTTGGCGTTCGAGAGATAGAGGAGCCGATCAGGGTCGTCGCGGGACCACGTCGGAAATCCGAGCCGCGTCGCGCGGTACCGTCGCCGCCAGGCTGCCTCCGCGGCGACCGGAGCATGCACCGCACCCATCACGAACAGTCTAGGGAGCGGGGCTGGTGACGCGCGGGCTACCGGCCGTCGCGGTGGACGCTGAAGACGTCGTGGACGCTCTCGAGCTTGGCGAGCACGCGCGACAGCTGTTCGACACTGGTCACCTGCAGAGTCGCGTTGACGGTCGCGGTCTTGTCCGGGTTCGCGCGGGCCGAAAGCGCGAGGAGATTCACTTGGTTCTCGCTGATGACCGCGGCGACGTCGCGGAGAAAGCCGTCTCGATCCCAGCCTTCGATCCGGATGGCGACCGGATACGTCCGCGCGGAGGAGCGCTCCCACTCCACGTCGACGAGCCGCTCCTTATCAGCGGTGCCACGCATGTTCGAGCAGTCGCTCCGGTGCACCGTCACGCCACGGCCGCGGGTCACATAACCGACGATCTTGTCGCCCGGCACCGGGTTGCAGCAGACGCCGAACCGGACGAGCAGGTCCCCGACGCCGCGCACGTTCACGCCGCCGCGTGAGGTCGGTGGAGGCTGGGGCGGGGCGACCTCGGGGATCGCGAGCTCGGTGTCGTCGGTGATCCCCAGGCGCGTGACGACCTGTGCCGCGGTGAGCGCTCCGTAGCCCAGCGAGGCGAAGAGCGTGTCGACGTCGTGGAGGTTCATCTCACCCGTGACGCGGCTCAGGTCCTCGTCCGAGATGTCGCCGAGGGAGCGCTGCGAGATCCGCTTCAGCTCGCGATCGAGGAGGTCCTTCCCGTGAGTGATGTTCTCGTCCCGCTCGGAGCGCTTGAACCAGGCGCGGATCTTCTCGCGCGCCGCCGGCGTGCGGACCATCGTGAGCCAGTCGCGCGACGGTCCGCGCGCCGCCTTGCTCGTGACGATCTCGACGATGTCGCCCGAGGCGAGCTTGTGGTCGAGCGGCATGATGCGCCCGTTCACCTTCGCGCCGATGGTCCGGTGGCCGACGTCGGTGTGGATGCGATACGCGAAGTCGATCGGCGTGGCGCCCGCGGGCAGCGCCTTCACCTCGCCCTTCGGGGTGAAGACGAAGACCTCGTCCTGGAAGACGTCGACCTTGAGTGACTCGACGAACTCCTGCGCGTCGGCGACGTCGTGCTGCCACTCCAGGAGCTGCCGGACCCACGCGAGCTTCGACTCGTAGTCGCGGTCCGACTTGCCGCCTTCCTTGTAGCGCCAGTGCGCGGCGATCCCGTACTCGGCGAGTCCGTGCATGTCCTGGGTCCGCACCTGGATCTCGACCGGCTGGCCGCCCGGCCCCATGACCGCGGTATGGAGCGACTGGTACATGTTCGCCTTCGGCACGGCGATGTAGTCGTCGAATTGCCCCGGGATCGGCGGCCACAGCGTGTGCACGACGCCGAGCGCCGCGTAGCACGAGGGCACGTCCTCAACGATGACGCGGATCGCGAGAACGTCGTATACCTCGTCGAACCCGACGGTCTTGCGACGCATTTTCTGGACGATCGACCAGAGGTGCTTCGCCCGGCCGGCGAGCTCCGCGCGGATACCGGCCTTCTCGAGCTCGTGCGCGAGCGTCTTCATCGTCTCGTTGATGTAGCGCTCGCGGACCTGCCGGCGCGCGGCGAGCTGCGCGGCGATCTCGCGGTACTGGTCGGGCTCGAGGTACTTGAACGCGAGGTCCTCGAGCTCCCACTTGATCTGCCAGATCCCGAGGCGGTGGGCGAGCGGCGCGTAGATGTCCATCGTCTGCCGCGCGATGCGCTTCTGCTTGTCCGGCGGGAGCGGCGCGAGCGTGCGCATGTTGTGGAGACGGTCGCAGAGCTTGATGATCACGACCCGCAGGTCGTCCGCCATCGCGAGAAGCATCTTTCGGATGTTCTCCGCCTGATGCTGGTCGCGTGACTGTCCGGAGAGCCGCGACAGCTTGGTAACGCCTTCGACGAGCCGGCCGATCTCGTCGCCGAAGTCCTTTCGGATGTCCTCGGTGGTCTTCGCGGTGTCTTCAGGTACGTCGTGGAGGAGCGCGGCGGCGACCGTCGCCGGATCCATGCCGAGCTCGGCGACGAGCAGCGCCACCGCCGCGGGATGGGTGATGTACGCCTCGCCGGAGACGCGCCGCTGGCCGGAATGGGCGTCGTTCGCGTAGGCATACGCGCGACGCACGAGCTCGGCGTCGCCGTCCGGATAATGGCGCAGGACCTCCGCGACGAGCGCGTCGGCGTCCACCTGGCCGCGACGCTGGGGACGCAGCCGATCGGCGACGCTCGTGATACGCGCGGTGATCGCGGAAGCCCGCTGGGCCATCAACCGAGTCTCCGGCTTCGCGTCATGCGACGAGCGCCGGCGCCGCGCCGCGCGAGAGCCGCTCCATCTCGGTGGCGGTCCCGACCGGCCCGAAGTCCCGCAGCTCGAGCTCGACGAAACCGCGCAGCCCGCTTCCGATCGTGACGATCGCGTCCACGCGACCGGCGTCGGTCATCGCCTCCGCGTGGCCGCCGCGGCGGAAGGCCATCGCATCGAAGGTGAACCTGCCGACGGTGACCTTGCAGCGGAGGTGATCGCTATCTGCGCCGACCTGGCGGATGTCGTACACGCGGACGTCCCGCACGAGAAGATGGGGCCGCGGATTGCCGGCGCCGCATGGCTCGAGCGTGGCCAGCTCGACCGCTAGCTTCGCGGTCAGGAGCTCCGGCGCGATCTCAGCGTCCACGCGGATCGTGGGGACGGGCCGCACGCCCTGCAGGCGCTCGCGGACTTCGGCGTCGAGACGTTCGACGAGCTCGGGGATGCGCTCTACGGCCACCGAGAAGCCCGCGGCCATCGCGTGCCCGCCGTGTTTGAGAAGGATGTCGTCACAGGCGGCGAGCGCCTCGGCGATGTGGACTCCCGCGATCGACCGGCACGATCCTTTGCCCTCGCCACCATCGAGCGCGATGACCGCCGCGGGGCGGCCGAAGTCCTCGACGAGTCGCGAAGCGCCCAGGCCCACGACGCCCGCGGGCCAGGCGGTGTCCGCGACCACGGTCATCCACGCGTCCGGCCGCTCCTCCGCGCGCTCGCGCGCCCCGGCGACGACCTGACGCGTGAGCTCCTGCCGCTCCGCGTTCCGCTGCTCCAGCCGCTCGGCGAGGCTCTTCGCTTCCTCGGCATCCTCCGTGAGCAGGAGGCGCAGCGCGTCCTCCGCGTCCGCGATCCGGCCCGCGGCGTTGAGACGCGGCCCGAGCACGAACCCGATCTCACCCGCACCGACGGTGCCGGGCTTCAGACCCGCGCGCAGCGCGAGGGCACGCACGCCGACGATCGGCGCGCGGTTCAGCGCTTCGAGCCCCGCGCGCGTGAGCACGCGATTCGCCGCGCGCAGCGGAACGACGTCCGCGACCGTCGCCAGAGCGACGAGCTGCAGCAGCTCGTCCTGGCGGAGCGCGTAGCCGAGCTCGCCGAGAAGCGCGCGTGCGAGCACCAGGGCGACGCCCGCGCCGGCGAGGTCCTTGTCGACGGACGGGTCGCCCGGCCTGCGCGGATTGACAACCGCGTACGCCGCGGGAAGCCGCGCCGGCGGGTGGTGGTGGTCCGTCACGATGAGGTCGATCCCGAGGTCGCGCGCGAGCGAAGCCTCCGCGACCGCGGTCACTCCGCAGTCGACTGAGACGATCACCTTCGCGCCGTCGGCGGCGAGCTGCCGTAGCGCCGCGCCGTTGATCCCGTAGCCCTCCTCATAGCGGTTCGGGATGTAGGCCGCGACGACCATGCCGAGCTGGCGGAAGGTGCGAACAAGGATGGCGGAGCCGGCGATGCCGTCCACGTCGTAGTCGCCGTAGACGACGATGCGCTCGCGAGCCGCGAGCGCACGACGAAGCCGCTCGACCGCTTTGTCCAGGTCGAGCATCGGCGGACCCTCTTCGCTCGGCCGCGCCGCGAGGAAAGCCGCCATATCCGCGGCCGAAAGGCCGCGGCAGGCGAGGACCTGCGCGACGAGCGCGGAGATACCATCCGGGGCATCCCCGGCCTTCATCGGCATGATCCAGCGGCGCTGCGGTACGAGGGCCATGTGGACCTCAAGTATCTCGCACGCCTGTTCACCGTCGTTCTTCTCCTCGGGTCGTGCACGCCGCCGATCGCCCAGCCGGACTCGTCGCCCCGCTCCGGCCCGGAGTCCGCTGCGAGCCCGTCCCCACGGGCTCCAAGCGAGCGGCCGTCGCTCGCGGTGACCGCGCGCGTCATGAACGGACGGAGCTGGTACCTCGTCCCGGATGCCCTTGTCGACATCACGCCGATCGCCGGAGTTCTCGTCGCGTTCGACGGCGATCCTTCATCGACGGGGGCGTTCGCCCGCCTTCGCCCCGGCGACCACCAGGTGCAGCTCGCGGCCGCCACAGGTCCGAACCAGCGCACGGCGTCCTTCGACCTGCACGGCCTCGCCCCGGGCGGCTACGCGATCGACATCGTCGAACAACTCGCGGGTGGCGAGACGGTCGTCGCGACGCACGAATTCAAGCTATCGGCGCCCGAGTACGTCGTGTGGACGCTGGACTTCGAGGGCGACGCCTCGGCCGATAGTGAGCTCGCGAACACCGCGGCGATCGCCGACGGTTTCGGCGTGCCGATGACGATCATGTGGAACCCGCGCGTCTGGACGACCGTCCAGGTGGGCGATGCTCGCGCCGCGGCGATGCTCGCGTGGACGAAGGACCGCGCCTCAAAGGGCGACGAGGTTTCGCTGCACCTGCACATGTGGACGGACTTCGTGCGAGCGAGCGGCCTCGTCCCCCGGACCGCGCCGAACTGGGCGGGACGGAGCGATGGCTACGACGTCCCGATGACCGCGTTCAGCGAGGCGGAGACCAAGACGATGCTCGACTTCTCGCTCCGCCTCATGTCCGAGCACGGGCTCCCGCGACCGACGACATTCCGCGCGGGCGGGCAGTTCGCGAGCGCCGCGAACCTGCGCGCACTCGCGGGGTCGGGATTCGTCGCCGACGCGAGCGCGGTACCGGCCGGCGGGTTCGGCCGGCTCGTGCTCCCGTGGACGCTCGCCGCGGATGCGCAGCCCTACCGGCCGGCGCCCGACGACGCGAACGCGGTCGGCGCGCTGCCGCTGCTCGAGGCGCCGACGATCGGTGGGAACACCTATGCGTACGACCTGCGGACGATCCAGCCGATCGTCCGGACCGACCTCTCGCTCCTCGCGCCAGCCGGCGAGGTCGCCAGAGCCCGGCGCGCGATCACTCTCGTCAGCCACCCGGGGACGATCGTTCCCGCCGAGCGCGCGGCGATCGAATCGCTCTTCAGCGCGTTCGCGCCGCTTCGCTACGACCGCGACGCGGGCCCGGTGCGCTTCATCACCCTCGCCCAGCTCGCGACCGCGTACGGTCCATGAACGGGGGCGCTAGTACGTGCGGGTCGTCCCCCGCGGCAGCGGACCCGGTTGCGGAGTGGGCTCCTGCACCGGCACCAGCGGCACCGGCGTCGCGACGACCGCGAGATGCCCGTTCCCGTCCATGAGGTCGGCCATCTTCGGCAGAGTCACCGGCTTGCGCTCGAAGGGCTTCGCCTTCTCCGGGTTCGCCTCGTCGGCGTAGGCGAAGATCTCGTCGAGCTCGGGGCCGATGAGCTCGCCCTTCTGGAGGAGCGCGCTCGCCACCGCGTGGATCGCGTACTCCTTCTCGCGCATGAGCCGCTTCGTCTCCTCGAAGAGCACCTCGAGGAGTCGGTCCGCGAGCATGAGGACCTGCGGCGCGACGCCCATCGCCGATGGAGGGAACGCGAGCAGCGTCGAGCCCATCCCGAAGTTGCCGACATACGCCATCGCTCTGTCGGTGGCGTGCCGCAGGTCGGAGGAGGCATTCGCCGTCTTCGTGTGCAGGATGAGCTCCTCGACAGCGCGTGAGCCGAGGGACACCATGATGTCGTTCTCGAGCTCCTCCGCGTGGAGCTGATGGCGCTCGAGCTTCGGCGTGGGCATCACGACCCCGTACGCGTCGCCCATGCGGATGATCGAGGCCTTCTGGATACGGTCTTCCTTGTTCAGGTAGTGCGAGGCGATCGCGTGTCCGGCCTCGTGGTACGCGATCGTGCGCTTGTCGAACGCCGACATGTTCAGGATCGGCTGCTTGATCCCGAGGACTCGGGCGTCACGCGCGGTGAGCCAATCCTTGTACGTGAGCGCCGCACGTCCGTCGTCGTGCGACACGATGAGCGCCTCGTTGATTACGGTCTTGATCTCGATCGGAGTCCAGCCAATCGAGTCCGCCACCATGAGGTCGACCGGTATCTCCGGTTCGTGTGCCTTCATGGCCAGGTAGTGCTGGATGATGTCGCGGCGACCGTCACCGTCCGGCTCGTACACGTTGAGCCGCCGGTCGAGCCGACCGGGGCGCACGAGCGCGGTGTCGAGCACGTCGGGTCGGTTCGTCGCGCCCATCACGAACACGACCGGCTTCGGGGGCACCGGCCCGCGGACGATCCCCAGCCAGCGGAGCATCTTGTGCTTCATTCGATCCTCGACGTGCGCGCCGAGCGAGTCCATCTGGTTGAGAAGCGTGTTGAGGGCGAAGCCGCCCCCGCCGAACATCCCCATCCCGCCCATGCCGGCCTGCGTCTGGCCACCCTGGACGCCGCCACGGGACATGCCGATCGAATCGAGCTCGTCCATAAAGATGATGCACGCGCCTGGCTGGCCGGGGAGCGCGTACTTGCGCGCCAGACCGCGTGCCTTACGGAAGAGCGACATGACGATGAGCGCGTCGACACCCATCCACATGCTTCGGAGGCTCGAGGCGTCGATGTAGATGAACGGAAGGTTCGCCTCGGCCGCGATGACGCCGGCGAGGAACGTCTTCCCGGTCCCCGGCGCCCCGGCGAGGAGCATCCCCTTCGGCATCTCACCGCCGCGTGACTGAAAATCCTTCACGCCGCGGAGGATCCGCACGAGGCTCTTCGCGTGATCGAGCAGGTCCGGCTGGCCACGATAGTTGTCGAAGGAAAGCCCGATCTGCGGGCTGTCGGGCGTGACGACGTACTGACGCGGCCGCGAAAGGAACCACATGAGCGCGCCGAACTGGGCGATGAACGCGAACGCGTAGAACACGAGCGTGACCAGGAGACCGGGCGCCTGCCCGATGAGGGCCGCGAGGCTCTCGAACACGCTGCGGATGCCGTAGAAGAAGAGCACCAGCGCGAGGATCCCGAACAGGATCAGCAGCCGTCTCTTGTTGTGCTCGAGCACATACGCGGCCGTGGTCACGAAGCCTCGAGCGGTCAATTCACACCTACCACCTGGTCATTCGACACGCGCAGCACGAAACCGACGATGAAGTCGTTCCCAGTGTCGTCCTTGCCGGTCACCGTGTAGGCCACGAGGAACCGCCCCTCGCTTTCAACGGCGCCGACGAACTTCGCGCCGCGCACATCCGTGATCGGCTGGAGCGCGGTCCCGAGGTCGTTCAGCTGATCCTGGCTCAGGAGCTTCGCGAGGGTCGTCGCGTCGTCGGCCGCGATAGCGGTCACGACGTCCCGGGCGATCGCCGGCTCCTCGACCTTCGGCAGCGACGGATACGGGTTCTCTCCGGGTCCGCGGTCGGTGAGCGAGTGCACGACGATGCCCGCGAGCAGCCCAACGCCGAAGAGCGCGAGCGTCGCGACGGCCCGCGTTTCGCTCACACCGGTCGTCCGCTGGGCGAGGCTCGCCGCGCTACTCACTGCGGATCACCTTGCCACGAGCGACTGTCAGCGCGAGCGGAAAGAACTGATCGACGCCGCTCCCGCTCCGCAGTCCCACCGCGTAGATGTGGATCGAGAAGCCGCCCATCGACCCGCCGCCGAGATACGTCAAGGACAACGGCGTGATGTTCGTGTTTCGACTCTGCGCCGAGCCCTGCAGCTCGAGGGCGCGCTGGGCGATGTCCCGTGTCGGACGGATGTTCGTGAGCAGACCGGGATCCTGCTGGAGCAGGCCCATCATGTAGGACCTCGCGACCGGGGACTCGCCGTTCCCACCGAGCAAGCCGTTGTCCTGGGCGATCACGCCGACGAACGACGAGATGAGAAACCCCAGCAGGGCTCCGACCAGAACGGTGCCCACCGACCCCGTCACGAGCGGCGACATGCGCATTTCACAAAGTCTACGCGCGCCGAGACGCGCTTCAGCCGCCCGCGGAGAGCGTTTCGGTGGCGAACGATAAGAGCCCGATAAGCTCGGTGGACCAGAAGTCCAGGCCCTTTTCGCGCGCCCCCGCGCCGAGCGCGGCCGCGTGCGACAGCAGCGCGGTGCGCTGCAGGTGCGTCGGTCCGGCGCGTGGCCGCGCGGCCGCGGTCTCCGCTTCGCTCACCGGCTCGAAACGATCGCCGGTGTCGTGGAGCCAGAACACGGGAGCGGCCAGCCCTTCCCAGGCTGTGCGGGGTGAGAGCCGATCGAAGACGTCGCGGAGCGCGGGGGGTAGCGCGCGAATGCGCGCAAGTGCGTCGTCGTAGTCGGTCGCCGAGAGCACGCGCCAGAGTGCCGTGCCCTCGTCGCCGGTCCCGGCCGGAGGCTCACCCAGGGCCCGACCGCCGGCGGCGCGAAGAGCGTCGACGATCCGCGTGCGGTCTCCGGGATCGGCGAGCGCCTCGGCGGCGGCCACAGGCAGGCGGAGTCGAACCTCGGGATCCACGTCCCACGGCTCGAGGTTTCCGTTCCTGCGCTGCGCCCCCGCGAGGACGCTCGCGAGATACGTGTCGAGATCGAAATACGCGCCGAGCGCTCCCAGGTACCGCGCATCCCGCAGCGCGCCGGGACGCGACGCCGCCGCGAGGAGCAGGCCGCCGCCGACCGAGAATCCGAAAGCGCCCGACGCACCCGGACGCGCGTCGGGTCGCGCGAGCAGCCGCGCGAACGCTCCGTCGATGTACCGTGCCGCATCCCGCTCGAGCACCCCCCCTTTGATGAACGGGAACTCCGGAAGCATCACCAGGTAGCCGCCCCGCGCGAGCGCCTCGGCCAGGCGTCGGGTCTCGGAGTCGTCGTTGCCGCGGTCGGTCGCGCCGTTCACGAGCATGACGGCCGGATGCGTGGTTCCCCACCCGGGCACCCACCAGGTCACCCGCATTGGGCTGCCCCCGATGGCTTCGCTCGCATCGCTTACGAGCGGCGCCGGCGTGACGTAGGCGGCCACGTCGCGATCCCAGAGCGCACTGGAATAGATGTCCGCGACGATGATCGCGCCCGCGCCCACCGGCTTCAGGACCGGCCGCCAGAGGAGCGCGCCGGCTACGACGATCGCGATGAAGACCGCGCGGCGTCTCATCGCCGCTCGCGCGACTAGGCCGGCGTGAGCGCCCGATGGCGCAGGCGGTCTTCGACCTCCTGCCAGAGAGAGACGATCTGGCTCGCGTTGAAGATTGACGAGTAGGTCCCCGACACGATCCCGATGAGCAGGGCGAGCGCGAAGTTCCGGACCGAGTACCCGCCGAAGAGGTAGAGCGCGAGCAGCGTGAACACGACGGTGAGGGAGGTGATCACCGACCGCGCGAGCGTCTGCATGATGGAGAAGTTGATGACCGGGTTCAGCGCTTCGCCGGGGTTCAGCCGCAGGTTCTCACGGATCCGGTCGAACACGACGATCGTGTCGTGCACCGAGAAGCCGATGATCGTGAGGACCGCGGTCACGAAGAGCGAATCCACTTCCACATTCAGGAAATATCCGAGGATGGCGAAGATCCCCAGGACGACCGCGGCGTCGTGCAGGAGCGAGATGATCGCGGCGATGCCGTAGCGGAACGCCGACCATCCGAAGCTCCGGAACGCCCAGGCGATGAGCAGGACGATGAGGACGCTCGCGAGCGCGATCGACTTCACCGCGTTCTGGATGAGCTCGACGGAAAACGACGGGCTCACCACCGACGAGTTGACCCTCGTATCGGCCCCATACCGGTCCTTCAACGCCTGCTCGGTCTTGGCGAGCTCGGCCGGGAGCATCTCCGTCGTGCGCACCTCCACCCCGCCCGCGACGCCCTGCGGCGTCGCCTCGGGGTGCCCCAGGGAGGTGAAGAGCGCCTTGAGATCGTCGTCCTGCGGACGCGTCACGAAGGTGATCTCGAGGAGGCTCCCACCCTTGAATTCGATGCCCGGCTTCAGTCCGCCGATCGCCAGGAAGAAGACACCGGGAACGATCAGGAGCGCCGAGAGGAGGAAGTACCACCACTTGCGCTCGACGACGTGAAAGAGCATCGCTAGACCGCCGGTGCCGGGCGCGGCTCCCGCCCGTCACGCGCCGCTTCGGGCTGACGCTCCTCGACGCCGTAGAGGGCGCGCCGCCGCAGAGAGGCGAACTCGATGACGCCATGCAGCAGCATCTGCGTCACGATCACGGCGGTGAAGAAGGAGACCGCGACACCGATGCCGAGCGTGAGCGCGAATCCCTTCACCGTCCCGGTGCCGAGCTCGAAGAGGATGGCCGCCGTGAGGATCGTGGCGAGGTTCGAGTAGAGGATCGACGGGAAGGCGCGCTTCCGGCCCTCTTCGACGGCCACGCGAAGCGACTTGCCGGAGCGCAGCTCCTCCTTGAGGCGCTCGAAGGTGAGCACGTTCGCGTCGACGGCCATACCGATCGAGAGGATGAAGCCGGCGATGCCGGCGAGCGTCAGCGTGACCGGCACGAGCCGGAAGATCGCGTACGTGAGCGCCGTGTAGTACAGGAGCGCGAGCACGGCGATCGCGCCGGGGAGCCGGTAGTAGACGAGCATGAAGAACGCGACGAGGAGCAGTCCGACCGCGCCGGCGATGAGGCTCCGGTTGACCGAATCGCGTCCGAGCGTCGGCTCCACGCGTGACGACTGGATGACCTGGAGCGAGACGGGCAGCGCACCTGAATTGATGAGCAGGGAGAGCTGCTTGGCCTCGTCGACGGTGAATCGGCCCTGGATGATGCCCCGGCCCGAGGTGAAGACCACCTGGATCGTCGGCGCCGAGATCTGCTGGCCGTCGAGGGTGATCTGGACGGGCTGGTTGAGATAGTCCTTGGACAGCTGCACCCACCGGTCGGCGTCGCTACCGGTGAACTCGAAGTTCACCACCGGCTGGTTCGCGCTGTCGAAGGTCACGTACGTTGGATTCAGGTGCTCGCCGGTGAGCGGCGGCTGGAGCGACTTGAAGGTCCCGGGAGCCTCCTTGTCGGGGACCTTGATTTCTAGCTTGGCCTGGCGCGTCGCGATGTCGTTGGCCTGCTGCAGGTCGTCGATCCCCGGGAGCTGGACGAGGATCTTGTCGTCGCCGATCGCCTGGATGACCGGCTCCGAGACGCCGAGGCCGTTGATGCGACGATCGATGACCCGGCGCGCACGCTCGTTGTAATCCGGGACGCTCTGGCCCGCCGGGATCTCATCCGTCTTCATCTGCAGGACGAGCTGGATGCCGCCCTGGAGATCCAGACCGAGGTGGGTCTTGATCTCCTGGTTCACCGAGAATCCCCCGACCCGCAGGCAGATGCCCGGGCAGTTGAAGGGGAACGAGAACTGGTGCTTGGGGATGTCGATGAACACCGCGAACACCGCGATGAGCGCGACGGCCCACGGAAAAAGCCGATTCATGACGCTTCCATGCTAACGGCGGATCAGGTGTCGCGCTGGGCTTTCAGGCGCTCTCGCGCCTCGCGCATCTCGCGATCGAACGGCGTCTCTCCCTCGGGCGCCGGCGCGACCGGCGCCGTTCCGGCGGCGAGGGCGGGCGTCGCCGGCGAGGTGGCAGGCGCCTGACTGCCGGTCACGTCCTGCGGCTTGCTGATGGCGCGATCGGAGTTGAGGAATTCATCGCGGAGCTCGTCCGAGGTCCTGCGGAGCTCGTTCACGACCTTTCCGATGTCTCGCGCGACCTTCGGCATCCGCTCCGGACCGAGCACGATGAGGGCGACCACGAGGATCAGCAGGAGCTCGCCGGCGCCGATCCCGAACATCAGCGGCTCATCGCCGCGGACCGCGCGGCATTCGCCGATTCGCGGAGCGAGCGAGCGGCCGTGGCTGCGTTGCGCTCGAAGTCGTCGGGGCCGGCGGCATAGATCACCGACCGCGAGGCCGACGGCAGCACGCCGCCCCCGTGCGCGTCGAGCGCCGCGCGGATCGCGAGCGCGAGGTCGCCACCCTGCGCGCCAACGCCCGGCAGCAGAAAGAGCCGATCCGGCGCGACCGAGCGCAGGCGCCGGGCCTCGTCCGGGTACGTCGCGCCCACGACGAACCCGCACCGCTCGGCGGGAAAGCGCTCGACGCAGAGGGTCACGACCCGCTCGTACAGCGGCCGGCCACCGACGTCGAGGTCCTGGAGATCGCGCGCGCCGGGGTTGCTCGTCCGCGCGACGACGAGCGCGTAGCGTCCGTCCGCGCAGAACGGCGCGACTCCGTCGAGCCCGACGTATGGAGCGACGGTGGCGGCATCCGCGTGATAGCCCTCGAACACTGCGCTCGCGTACGCGGCTGCGGTGTTCGGTACGTCGCCGCGCTTGCCGTCGAGGATCACGGGAATGTCCTTTGGGATCGCGGCGAGCGTGGCCGAGAGGATCTCCGCCCCCGGGGCGCCGTAACGCTCGTAGAACGCCAGGTTCGGCTTGTAAGCGCAGACCTGGTCCGCGGTCGCGCGGATGATGCGCTCGAGGAAATGGATGGCCGCCTGCGGTCCGCGACCACACGATTCCGGGATCGCGTCAGGCTCCGGGTCGAGGCCGACACACAGGATGCTGTCATGCGCGCGAGAGGCGGCGCTCAGCTTGGCGAGGAAGGACAACTCAGGCAACTATGATACGGACGCTTCTAGATAAGAGGAGGGGACCGATGCGCAGCACGCTGCGCGGTCCGTTGGGGTGGGCGTTGGTCGCCGGTCTGCTCATCGCCGCATGTGGCGGCGGCGGCACGGCGGGGACCAGCAACGCACCGAAAGCCAGCGGTCCGCGGCTTGGTTCATTCGATCGACCGGTCTCGCTGGCGTTCACGCCCTCGCAGCAGGCGGCCACGATCTCGACGAATGGCAACGCGATCAAGGGGGCGCTCGAGCGCGCCACCGGCCTCGCGTGGAAGGTCACCACGATGACGAGCTACGCCGCGCAGGTCGAGGCGATGTGCTCGGGTAGCGTCGACGTCGGATTCTTCGCGCCGCTGCAGATGACCCTGCTGCTCGACAAGAGCTGCGGCACGCCGGTCATCGGAGCGCTCCGCAAGGACGACACCGGCCAGCTCTCGACGACGTACAAGTCGCAGATCCTCGTTCGCACCGACAGCGGGATCAACGACCTGAACGGGCTCAAGGGCAAGAAATTCGCGTTCGTCGACACGCTCTCGGCCTCGGGGTACGTCTTTCCGACGCTCGCGATCAAGAACAAGACGGGTCAGGAGCCGAAGACGTTCTTCGGCACCGACAACATCACGTTCGCCGGCGGACATCCGCAAGCCGCGACGTTCCTCTACCAAAAGAAGGTCGACGGCGCGGCAACGTTCATCGACGCCCGCGACGGCCTCGTGGCCACGTTCCCGGACATCAAGAGCGTCACCAAGGTCATCGACACCGCGGGTCCGATCCCGAACGATGGCGTGGCGCTCCGCAAGGACTTCCCGGATGACGTCGCCAAGCAAGTGAAGACGGCGCTGATCGACTACAGCAAGACCGACGACGGCAAGAAGGTCTTCTCGGCCCTCTTCGCGTGGGACGGGATGCAGGAGATCGACGCGAAGTTCTACGACCCGATGAAGGACGCAGCGAAGCTCGCCGGCGTCGACGTCCAGGGACTCGCGAACGCGACGCCGCGTCCCGCGGCGACGCCGACCCCGGCCCCGTCGAAGACCCCGTAGACCCACATCGGATCTGAGTCGTGAGAGGCCGCCGGGACGGACCGGCGGCCTCGTGCTTTTCCTCTCATAGACTCCCGCGGTGGCGGCGGTGCTCGCGATTCAGGACCTCGTCAAGGTGTATCCGAGTGGCACGCGGGCCGTGAACGGCGTCTCGCTCGAGATCCAGCGAGGCGAGTTCGTCGTGCTCATCGGCCTCTCGGGATCCGGGAAGTCCTCGTTGCTCCGTTGCATCAATCGTCTCGTCGAGCCGACGAGCGGGCGCGTCGTCTTCGACGGCGCCGACGTCACGCGCGCCAGCCGCGCCGAGCTGCGCCGGATCCGCCGGCGGATCGGCATGGTCTTTCAACAGTTCAACCTCGTCCGACGCGGCTCGGTGCTGAGCAACACGCTCGCCGGCCGCCTGGGGTACCGCCCCGCGTGGCGCACGATCCTCGGCCGTCCGCTGCGCGAGGACGTCGCCGCGGCGTTCGAGAACCTCGGACGCGTCGGGATCGCCGACAAGGCCTTCGCTCGCGCGGACGCGCTGTCCGGCGGCCAGCAGCAGCGGGTGGGCATCGCGCGCGCGCTGATGCAGCACCCCGACCTCATGCTCGCCGACGAGCCGGTGGCGAGCCTCGACCCGGCGACGAGCCATTCGGTCATGAAGTACCTGGAGGAGATCAACAAGAAGGACGGGATCACCGTCATTTGCTCGCTCCACTTCCTCTCGCTTGCCAGGCGCTACGGGACGCGCGTGATCGCCCTGAAAGCTGGGGCGGTCGCGTTCGACGGCAGACCCGATGCGATCGACGAGCGCCGCTTCAAGGAGATCTACGGCGAAGATGCGGTCGAGGTGGAGATCGGCCCCGAGCGGTCGCAACCCCAGCCCATGAGCGCGACCGAAGCGGCGCTCGCCGCCCTGGCGAGCGATCCCGACCTCGGCGGCATCGCCGACCGGTAATGGCCGAGTACTTCGTGGCGCGAGGGCTCCCCGTCCCCGCGGAGCTCAGCCAGAACCCGCTGACCCACTGGCGGCGCCTCATCGTCATCGCGCTCTCTCTGGGTGTCGTGTACATCGGCCTGCGGATCACGAAGATCGACCTCTCGAGCGCGAACCCCGAGTACGCCGCGGGCGTCATCGGCCAGCTCTTCCACTGGGACTTCTCGATCCTGACGCCGCGGGATGAGTTCGAGACCTTCTGGGACACCGCGGAGGGCCAGATGATCGTCACGATCTTCCTGGGGATCATCGCGACGGTCTTCGCGATCATCGTGGCCCTGCCGCTGTCATTCCTCGGCGCGCGCAACATCATGACCGGCAACGTCCTCACCGGTGGGATCTACGTCGTCGTCAGGCTCGTGTTCACGATCATTCGCTCGATCGACGTGCTCATCGTGGTGATCATCTTCGGTGTGCTGCTCGGCATCGGCAGCGCCGCGGGCGTTCTCGCGCTCGCCTTCCACAACGTGGGCGTGCTCGGAAAGCTCTACTCGGAGGCCATCGAGGGCATCGACCCGGGCCCGCTCGAGGCGATCACGGCGACGGGAGCGAACCGCGTCCAGGTGATCTGGACCGCGGTGCTGCCCCAGATCGTGAACCCGTACATCTCGTTCACGATCTACCGCCTCGATACGAACGTCCGGCTCGCGCCGATCCTCGGCCTCGTGGGCGGCGGCGGTATCGGGATCCTCCTCTTCCAGTCGGTCAACCTGCTCCAGTACGGCGCGGCGGGGCTGATCATCTTCATGATCGTCGTCACGGTCGCGCTCATGGACTTCGCGTCCGCCCAGATCCGGCGGCGCCTCGTCTGACCCACGCGGAACCTTTCTGAGCGCGGACCGTTCTTCCCGAGTGAGGCCACGTCTGGCGCTCGTTGGCTTGCTCCTCGCGTCGTGCCTGCAGTCGACCCCGGTCCCGTCCCCCACCGCCGCGCTCGCCACCCTCAGCCCCGCGTCGACTCCCGCCCCAAGTCCGCAGCGCGTGCGGACG
>VBFI01000083.1 GCA_005889275.1 Chloroflexota bacterium
CCCTTCACCCGCCAGCGCCGTGCGTCGAGGTCCACCTCGTCGACGAAGCACCAGCCCCAGTCTTCTCCTGGCTCGAACGACTTCATGATCGGGTGCCGGGTCGCGCGGAAATGCTTGGTGGCGTGCTTGTTCGGGGAGTCGTCGCAGCAGCCGACGTGGCCGCAGGTCATGCACAGCCGGAGGTGGACCCACTCCGCGCCGATGCGCAGGCAGTCCTCGCACCCCTCGGCGCTTGGGGTCACTTCACGGATTTCGTTGAGGTGGGTGCAGCGGTTCATCCCCTGCTCCCTTCCATCTAGTGGGCCCGCCAGGGATCGGACCTGGGACCAGCAGATTATGAGTCCGCCGCTCTACCACTGAGCTACGGGCCCGACGAGCTACGCGCGGGAGCTTGCTCACGCAGCGTAGCGAGGATGGGCCCGTGAGCGAAGCGATCGGGCCCTAGGAGGCGCATCCGCGAGCTTGCTCGCGAGGGCGCCGACGATGGGTCCGCTCGCGTCGCGACGAGCCCGACCGCCGAGGAGAGTATCGCGCCGCGCCAGGCTCGGAGCGACGCGAGAGGGCCCGGCGGTTCAAAACGCGAGCCGACCCGCACAAAAAGCGCGCGCAAGCCGTTATAGTCCGTGCGGGGCTGGTAGCGCGTGCGCTTCCGCGCGCTGTGGGGAGCACAGCAACTCGAAGCGGGCCCGGGGCGTGGGGTCCGCGAAGAGGAGAGCGCGGTTGGGTAAGGTCATCGCGATCGCGAACCAGAAGGGTGGCGTCGGCAAGACCACCTGCGCGATCAACCTCGGCGGCGCGCTTGCGTCGCTTGGCAACGACGTCCTCTGCATCGATCTCGACCCCCAGGCGAACCTGACCGTTGGCCTGGGCATCGACCTCAACACGGTCGAGCGCTCGATCGCCGATGTGCTCATCGACTCGAACATCTCGATCGCCTCGATCATCCGCCCGACGAAGACGAAAAAGGTCGACGTCGCGCCGGCGACGCTCGAGCTGTCGGCGGCCGAGGTCGAGCTCTTCAACGCGATCGGCCGGGAGATGGCGCTCCGCGACAAGCTCGGCCGGGACCTCACCGAGCGTTACGACTTCATCCTCATCGACTGTCCTCCGACGCTCGGGCTGCTCACGCTGAACGCGCTCGTCGCCGCGAACGGCGTCATCATCCCAGTGCAGACGCAGTACTACGCGCTCAAGGGCGTCGCCGCGCTCCTCAAGATCATCAAGACCGTGCAGAACCGGCTCAACCCCAACCTCAAGGTGCTCGGTCTGCTTCCGACCTTCTACGACAGCCGCACGATCCTCGCGCGCGACATGCTCGACTCGCTGAAGGATCTCGGTGACCACCAGGTGTTCGGCACCGTCATCCGTCAGTCCGTGAAGATCGGCGAAGCGCCCACCGCGGGCGTGCCGATCACCGTCTACGAGCCCCGGAGCGACGCGGCGAAGAGCTTCGTGGACCTTGCCAAGGAGGTGATCGGTGCTCACAAGTAGTCGTCCAAGAAAGAGCTTCCGCGACGCCGGCGAGCGGATCTTCCAGCAAGAGAGCGACGCGCAGCCGGGGATCATCAGCCTCCT
The DNA here is from genome assembly GCA_005889275.1 of Chloroflexota bacterium. GTDB lineage: Bacteria > Chloroflexota > Limnocylindria > P2-11E > P2-11E > 3-1-20CM-2-70-9. The sequence goes on from VBFI01000083.1 coordinate 1,576, forward strand.
CGCGGCGCGGACGCCGACCGCGGTGCGCGACATCCCGCTCGAGCGCGTGATCCCAAACCCGTCGCAGCCGCGGATGACCTGGCACGAAGAGACGCTCGGGGAGCTCGCGGCATCGATCCGCGAGCACGGGGTGCTGCAGCCGATCCTCGTGCGCCCCGCCGGCGAAGGGTACGAGATCATCGCCGGAGAGCGGCGCTGGCGCGCGTCGAAGCTCGCCGGCAAGGAGACGATCCCGGCGATCGTCGAGCGCTTCGACGATGCGACCGCGCTGGAGATCGCGCTCATCGAGAACCTCCAGCGCGAGGACCTTTCACCGCTGGACGAGGCCGTGATCTACAAGAAGATGACCGGCGAGCTCGGGTACTCGATCCGCAACCTCGCGACGAAGCTCGGCAAAGACAAGGGCTACGTCGAGAACCGGCTCCGGCTCGCGTCAGCCCCCGACGACGTGCGCGAGATGGTGAGCGAGCGCTACGACACGCTGTCCGCCGCGTACGAGCTCATGAAGCTCGACAATCCGCGGCGCCGTAAGGCACTCGCCAAGCAGATCATCGCCGGCAAGCTCACGCTCCTCCGGCTCCACGATCGCGTCGAGCGGATCCTCCACCCCGGCGAGCGGCCGAAGCGACCCGAGCCGGCGATCCCGGCCCTTCGCGACGACGCGCTCATCACCGCGACACGGGAGCTGAACGAGGCCCTCGCGGATCTCGCGCGCGCCGTCGGGGACGACGGGCACGGCACGATCCCCGAGGGCGATCGTCAGAACCTCGCGAAGTTCCTCACGATCTCGCGCGCCCGTCTCGACAACCTCGTCGCGCGGTTGCGAAGCGGCGGAAAGAGCTGACCCGCCGCTAGAGTGAGCGCGTGCGGGTCGGCTTCCGCGCGAGCGCCGTCGCGTTCGGGTTGATGACGGGCGTCGTCACGCTCGCGGCTATGGGAATCTTCGTGCTCATGGACCCACGCGCTCAGGCGTTCTGGGCAGGACGGGTTGGGGACGCGATCACGTGGGCGAGGTCGCTCTTCGGCCGCTAGGCGGCGGGCCTGACCTTGACAGGGATCTCCTCCGTGCCGACGTGGGCACGCTGAGCCTTCGCGTCGCGGACGATCGACACGGCCGTCGTGGCGATGCCAACCGCCGCGAGGACGAGGAGCGCGCCGTCGCTCGTGAGAAGGTCCATCACACCCCACCACTAAGCACCCCTCATGCCAAGCGGCGGGCAAGCGTGCCGTTACTTATCCGTCACATCTGCGGCGGAAAGATCACGCGGCCTTCCGCGGCGGCCGCCCGCGTTGCACGCGGATCTGCGCGATCCGCCGTCCGTCGACGCCGGTGACCTGGAAGCGATAGCCCTCGACCTCGATCGTGTCGCCGATGGCCGCGAGCCTCCCCAGGCGGCCGAACACCATCCCACCGACGGTGTCGTAGGGCTCGTCGGCCAGCTCGAGGTGGAGCCGCTCGCGTAGGTCCTCGAGCGAGGCGAGGCCGTCGACCAGATACGTCCCCGGCGCTTCCTCGCGGAACGCGGGCGCGTCGCGGTCGAACTCGTCCTGCACCTCGCCGACGAGCTCCTCGATGACGTCTTCGAGGGTCACGAGCCCCGCCGTCCCGCCAAACTCGTCCAGGACGATCGCCGCCTGGACGCGCTGCCGGCGGAACTCCGCGAGCGCCTGGTCGAGCCGCATGGTCTCGGGCATGATCGGAACCCTCCGCATGACATCGCGCGCCTTCGCGCGCGAGTCGGGGTCCACGCCGACCAGATCCTTCACATGGACGATCCCGATCACGTGGTCGAGATCCTCCTGGTACACGGGCAGGCGCGAGAAGCGGTGGAGGCGCGCCGTCGACAGGAGGTCCGCGATCGGCGCATCGTCCGGCACGGCCACGATCTCCGTCCGCGGCACCATGACCTGGCGGACGATGCGGTCGGCGAACTCCATGGCCCGGCCGACGATGACCCGCTCCGATTCCTGCAGCACGCCTTTCTTCGTGGAGATGGCGACGAGCATCTTCAGCTCCTCCTCGCTGTGCACGCTCAGCTCGTCCGTCGGACGGATGCCGACCCACGCGAGGATCGCGTTCGCGCTCACGTTCACCATCGCGATGAACGGGTACATGAGCCGGTAGAAGACGTGAAGGGGGTAGGCCGTCCACAGGGCAAGCGGCAGCGCGCGCTGGATGGCGAGGTACTTCGGCGCGAGCTCCCCGATCACCGTCGTGACGTACGTCACGATCGCGAAGGCGACAACGAACGTGAAGACCTCGAACGCGGCGTCGGAGAAGGCCCTTAGCCAGCCGAACGCCGGTTCGATGAGTCGCGCGAGCGCGGGCTCGCCGACGAGGCCGAGCCCGAGCGACGCCAGGGTCACGCCGAGCTGCGACGCTGAGATGTACGCGTCGAGCCGGTCGACGACCCGCGCCGCGAGCTTGGCGCGGCCGCTCCCCTGCCGCGCCAGCTCCTCGAGCTGCGTGCGGCGGACACGGACGAATGAGTACTCCGCGACGACGAAGAACCCGTTCGCCAGGACGAGCGCAATGGCGATGAGGACGCCAAGAACCGCGTCGACGTCCATGCCGGTGCGATTCTCGCACCTCGACACCTCCGCGCCACCGGAGGGCTACGCTCTTAGACCGTGCGGGTCCTCGTTCGTTTGTTCGCCTCATATCGCGAAGCGGCCGGGAGGGGACATTTCGATCTCGAGCTCCCGCCTGGCGCGACCGTGCGCGACGCGATCGCCCGGATCACCGCGGAGCACCCGCTCATCGCCGAGGGCAGGCAGGTCGTCATCGCTCGCAACCGCGAGTACGTGACCGGCGAGGCACCGCTCGGGGACGGGGACGAGCTCGCGCTCATCCCGCCGGTCTCCGGAGGGGACGCGCGGACCCTCGCGGCCATCGCCGTCACCGCCGCGCCGCTCTCGGTGGACGACGCGCTCGCGCTCGTCCGCGACGACGCGTTCGGCGGCGTCGTGGTCTTCCTCGGAACGGTCCGGAGCCACAGCCGTGGAAAACGGATCATCCGCCTCGAATACGAGGCCTACGCCGAGATGGCCGAGACGAAGATGCGCGAGATCGGCGACCGTCTCGTGCGCGAGCACGGTCCGCTCCGCATCGCGATTCATCATCGGGTCGGCGACCTCGCCGTCGGTGACGTCGCGGTCATCGTCGCGACCGCGGCCCCGCACCGCGACGCGGCCTTCGTCGCCGCGCGGGCGGCGATCGACGAGCTCAAGAGCATCGTCCCGATCTGGAAGAAGGAGCATGCCGAGGACGGCGCGGTATGGATCGAGGAACACGCCTGAGGCGGAGCGCACCCGGGTGAGCCGCGCGATCACGATCATCCTCGCGACGGTGGCGACGGTCGTCGCTGTCCTCGCGCTCCTGCTCATCCCGCTCTCGCTCGTGGTCGGCCATCCCTTCAACGTGCTCGCGGAGGTCATCGCGCTTGTCGCGTCCGTCGCCTTCGTGGGCCGCGTGATGCGCGCGGACCGGCGACGGCGCCGCGAAGCGGAAGCTCAGCTGCCGCCGGAGCGGCGGCCCGCCCGGCGAGAGCCTCGACGCCCGATCACGTTCCAGCTCCGCGAGACGCTCTTCGCGTTCGTCGTGTGGTTCGCGCTCGTCGCCGCATTCAACGCGCTCGTCGTCGGGATCGGCCCGATCCCGAATGCGGGGATCGCCGTCTTCGCGGGTTTCATGCTCGCGACGTTGACGGTGACCGGCCGGCACATGATGTTCCGCATCACCGCCGAGGAGGATGGACCGCGACCCGAGCGGTGATCCCCTCGCGCCGCTAGTGTTTTCGCGTGGATCTTGGCGTTCAGATCGAGCCGCAGTTCGGCTTCAAGTTCGCGGATGTGCTCGCGATCGCGACCGACGCCGAGGCCGCCGGCTTCAGCAGGCTCTGGGTCTCGGATCACCTGTTCCTCGACGCCGACGCGACGGCCAAGGACTGCCTCGAGGCCTGGACGCTCCTCGCGGCGCTCGCGGTGCGCACCGATCGAATCCGCATCGGACCCATGGTCACCTCGCAGTCGTACCGCAATCCCGCGCTGCTCGCGAAGATGGCCGCCGACGTCGACGTGATGAGCGGAGGCCGTCTGGATTTCGGCGTCGGCGCCGGATGGAAGGAGATCGAGTACCGGGCGTATGGCTACGACTTCCCGGACGCACCCACCCGCGTCACGCAGCTGGTGGAGACGCTCGAGATCTGCACCCGGATGTGGAAAGAGGAGCGAGCCACGTATCGGGGCAAGCACTACCGGATCGAGAACGCGCTCTGCTCGCCGAAGCCGGCGCAGCGACCGCTGCCGATCTGGATCGGCGGATCGAAGCCCCGCGTGATGCGCATCGCCGCGAAGTACGCCCACGCGTTCAATCTCAACGTCAGCGCGTCGGCACCGGCCGAGCTCCCCGACCGGCTCCGCGATCTCGACGAGGCGTGCGCCTCGGTCAAGCGCGACCCCAAGACGCTTCTCCGCAGCACGTTCCTCATCGCCTGCGTGGCAAAGACGCGGGAGCGGGCCGACGCCCTGCTGGATCAGCTCGCGTCGCGCCAGAAGATGGACCGTGCCGCGTTCCTCGGGTCCCGCCCCGGTCTCGTCTTTGGGACTCCGGACGATGCGCTGCCGCGACTGCGCTCCTACGCGAGCCGCGGGATCGCGCACGCGAACATCATGTTCCAGCCGTACGGATCTGAACGAGAACAGATCGGAGCCCTTGCGGCGATCGCGACCCGGCTCGGGTGAACGGGCCGATCTGGCTCGTCACTGGCGCCCCGGGCGCGGGGAAGACCAGCGTCGCGGACGCACTCTGCCGGCGGTATCCGCGCGCGAGCCACATCCCGGTGGACGATCTTCGGGAATGGGTCCGATCCGGATTCGCGGGGCCGCTCGAGTGGACGGACGAGACGACGCGACAGTTCGGCCTTGCGCGCCGCTCCGCCGCGCGGATCGCGGCCGAGTACTCGGATGCGGGATTCGCGGTCGTGATCGACGACGTCGTGCGCGAGCCCGATCTCGTCGACTACATCCCCAACCTAGGCGGACGCGCGATGCGGAAGGTGCTCCTCGCGCCATCCCTCGCCGAGCTGCTGCGCCGGAACACGCTGCCCCGCGGCAAATCGTTCGACACCGCCGTGCTCGAGCGCGTGTCGCGCGAGCTTCACGTTTCGCTCGCGGCCGCGAACACGCCCGAGCGGGATTGGCTCGTCCTGGACACCACCGCGCTCGACGTCTCGGGAACGGTCGAGCGGATCCTGGCTAGTCCTTCGGCCGCGTGAGGTGGTGGCGGTACTCGCGCTGATACGCCGCGACGAGGGCGAGGAGGAGTGGCTCGCTGTGCGGCGGACCGACCAGCTGCAGACCGACGGGCATGCCGTCGGTGCCGAGGCCGCACGGAAAGAAGATCGCCGGCACGCCCGCGAGGTTGCCGGCCGGGATCAGCCCGGTGTTCCCCGGCCGCTTCGTCGGTTGCGGGAGAGCGCCCCCAGCCGTCGGTGGCGAGTCGAGCGGCTTGGTGATCGGCGTGGCGGTGATCGCGCGCCCGAACGACAGGATCACGTCGACGTCGTCGAAGATCCCGGCGAGAGCGTCCTGCAGCCGCGTCCGGAGGCGAAGCGCGTGGAGGTAGTCACGCGCCTTGATATCGAGCGACGCGCGGAGCCCGGCCTTCTGGCGCGCATCGACGAGCTCCTCGAAGCGCGGCCCTTCGATCAGCTCCGCGAAGATCTCCCCGCCCTCGGCGCCGTAGACCGACTGCACCATCGGGCCGAACGGCATGAGCGGGAGCGTCGCGCGGGTGAAGCGGGGCGCGATCTTGCGGAACTCGGCGACGCCCTTCTCGAGCGCATGCCTCGCCTCGCCCGACGCGTGGTCGGCGATGTCCTCGTCCGCGAAGGCGATCCGCGCATTTCTGACCGCGGCTGACGCGGAACGCGCCGTCAACGGCTTGAACCGCTTCCCGCCGGTCGTGGGATCGGCCGCGTCGGGACCGGCGATCGCCTCGAGGACGAGCGCGCAATCGTCCGCCGTCCGCGCCATCGGCCCAAGCTTGTCGAGCGTCCACGAGAGCGCCATCGCGCCCTTGCGCGAGACCAGCCCGTACGTCGGTCGGAGTCCGGTGACCCCGCAGTACGCCGACGGGGTCCCGATGGAACCGGAGGTCTCCGACCCGATGGCGAAGGGCACGATGCCGGCGCCGACGGCCGACCCCGATCCGCTCGACGAGCCACCGGACCATCGCTCCCGATCCCAGGGATTGCGACCCGGCCCCTGCAGCGAGGCGCTCGGATAGCGGTAACCGCCGCCGCCCGCGAGCTCGACCATCGCGAGCTTCGCCGAGAGCACCGCGCCCGCTCTCCGCAGACGCGCCACGACCGTCGCGTCCTCGCCGATGATCTGATCGCGGTACGGCGGCGCGCCCCAGGTGGTCGGCGCGCCGCGGGCGGCGAGCAGATCCTTCGCGCCGTAGGGAATCCCCGTCAGCGGCTTCGCCTCCTTGCGACGGAGCGCCGCGTCGGCGCGCTTCGCTTCGTCGAGCGCGCGTTCGGGCATGAGCGCGGCGAGCGCGTTGTAACGAGGCGCGAGCGTTTCGAGAAGCTCGAGGGCGCATCTGGCGAGCTCGACCGCCGAGAGGCGACGCTTGCGGAGGGCCGCCCCGAGATCGGCGGCCGTCGAGAAGCGGACCTCGCTCGCGTTCAATCGACTTTGAAGACCGTCGCGGGCTCGGTCTCGATCGGAACGCGTTGCGCGCGAAGCTCGGTCGCGGCCTTCTGCACGTTCTCGCGCGCTTCCTCGGCGAGACGCACGGGATCGTCGATGCTCCGCTCTTCCTCCGCCACCGAAGTGCGCAGGATAGCGTGCTACGCTCGGCTCAGGAGCCGGAATCGTTGCAACAACGCCGTCAGGGGCTTGTCGAGCGTCCGCTATCGCCGCGCGACTACGACATGCCCGTCGGTTGGTGGGGCTGGAACTGGGAACCACCGATTCCCATGTCCGTCACCGAGCTGCTCGAGGCGCGCAACATGGATGCGCGTACCGCCGCCCTCTGCGGGATGGTCCTCGAGGCGCATGGCTCGATCCTCATCGCCGCCGAGCAGCCGCATTCGGGCAAGACCACGACGCTCACCGCGTTGCTCGACTTTCTGCCCAACCGCGTCCGTCGCGTGTTCCTGCGCGGCTGGGTCGAGACCTTCGACTACCTGCGCCAGACGAAGTCCGACGAGACGATCCTGCTCGGGAATGAGCTCTCGTCCCATCTGCCCGTGTATCTATGGGGACCGAAAGCGGTCCGCGTGTTCGAGACGCTCCGCCATGGTTACGCCCTCGGGTCGACGCTGCATGCCGACAGCGCCGGCGAGGCGATCGCGCAACTCACCGGAGAGCTCGGCGTCGCGTCGGCCGATCTCGCGCGCGTCGACCTCCTCATGGTCATGCGTGTGTACGGAACGATGCACGGGGCGTACGCGCGGCGCGTCGTCTCGGTCCACCACCTGACCCCGCGGAACGGCTCGGGCGTGCGGCTGACGCCGCTCATCGAGCACGATGACAACGCGGATGCGCACCGTCATCATGAGGATGCCGAGCTCGCGCTCCTCGCCGCGAGGCGGGGCGATCGTCCGGCCGAGAGCGAGGCCGAGCTGCAGCGCCGTACGGGATTCCTGAGCGACCTCGTCCGGCTCGGCTGCCGTCAGATTCCCGACGTGCGCGCCGAGCTGGCGCGTTACCGTGGAGAGCGAGCCCCACTCGAGATGCGAGGAGATCCGACCCAATGACACAGGCAACCACCATCGGCGCGCTCCGCGAAACGAAATACCGCCCGAGGACGGTGAAAGAGGAGCTGCGCGCGAATCTCATCGCCGGACTCGCCGCGAAGAAGCCGATCTTCGAGGGCATCGTCGGATACGAAGCGACGGTCATCCCCCAGATCGAGAACGCGCTCCTCTCCGGGCAGGACATCATCTTCTTGGGCGAGCGCGGTCAGGCGAAGACCCGCATCGCCAGGCGACTCATCGAGCTCCTGGATTCCGCGGTTCCGGCGATCGCCGGATGCGAGATCAACGACGATCCCTTCGCGCCGATCTGTGCCGCCTGCAAATACCGCGTCGCCAACGACGGCGACAGCGTCGAGCTCGTCTGGCTCGCTCCGGACCAGCGTTACAGCGAGAAGCTGGCGACCCCGGACATCTCCATAGCCGATCTCATCGGCGAGGTCGACCCGATCAAGGTCGCCGAGGGACGTTACCTCTCCGACGAGCTCACCATCCACTACGGGCTCGTGCCGCGGACACATCGCGGCATCTTCGCCCTGAGCGAGCTTCCCGACCTCGCCGAGCGCGTGCAGGTCGGCCTCCTCAACGTCATGGAGGAGCGCGACGTGCAGATCCGCGGCTACAAGGTGCGGCTCCCCTTGGACCTCTTCGTCGTCGCGTCGGCGAACCCCGAGGACTACACGAACCGCGGCCGCATCATCACGCCGCTGAAGGACCGCTTCGGCTCGCAGATCCGAACGCACTATCCGAAGGAGATCGCGACCGAGGTCGCGATCACCGAGCAGGAGCGCCAGACATTCGTCGACGAGGGCATCACGACGATCGTTCCCGGCTACATGAAGGAGACCCTCGCCGAGATCTCGCAGCTCGCGCGGCGCTCGCCGGAGATCTCGCAACGTTCGGGAGTCTCGGTCCGCGTGACCGTGGCGAATTACGAGAACCTCGTCTCCGCGGCCCTGAAGCGCGCGCTACGCAACGGTGAAACGAGCGTGGTTCCGCGCATCAGCGACCTGCCTGCCGTCGTCGCGTCGACGGCCGGCAAGATCGAGCTCGAGTCCGTCGGCGAGACCTCCGAGGAGCGCGTCATCGACCGGCTCGTGCAGCGAGCCGTGCTGAACGTCTTCAACCGCACCTTCTCGCTCGTCGAGTTCGACGCGCTGCTCGCCGCCTTCCAGCGGGGAGCGACGATGCACGTGAGCTCCCAGCTGCCGAGCCAGGAGTACGTCAAGCAGGCGCTCCAGATCCCTGGCATGAAGGGCGCTGTCGCGAAGCTCGGCGCGACCGGCAATCCCGCGGCGATCGCGGCCGCGGTCGAGTTCGTGCTCGAAGGACTCCATCTCAACCGCAAGCTCAACAAGGAGCGCGGCGAAACCCGGTCGACGTTCCGGGCGTGAACGAGCCGACCCCGAACGTCCCGCGGAACGACCCGCCGGGCCTCGCCGACCCGTTCGGCGACGTTCGCTACACCCGGTGGGACGGGACGCAGCGCCTCGACGCGCTCGAAGCCGAGGAGCTTCTCGGCGCGATGGCCGACGAGCTCCTCTCCGGCGGCGATCTCGAGGACGCGATGGCACGGCTGTCGCGCTGGGGCATCCCCGGACGGATGGAGGGCCTGAAGGACTTCCTCGAGCGCCTGCGGACGGCGAAGCAGCGTCGCGCGCAGCGGCACGATCTCTCGAAGGCCTTCGATGACCTCAAGGAGAAGCTCGAGGAGGTGAAGCGCCTCGAGCGCGAAGGACTCGACCGAAGGCGCAACGCGACCGCGCCGAACGAGCAGCTCCGCGCGGCGATGGAGAAGCTCGCCGCCGAACGCATGGCCCAGCTCGACCAGCTCCCCGAGGACTTCGGGCGGGCGGTACGCGCGCTCAAGGACTACGAGTTCGTCGAGCCGAAGGCGGCGGAGAAATACCAGGAGCTCCTGAAGGAGCTGCAACAGCAGGTGCTTGGCTCGTACTTCAAGAACATGCGCGACGCGCTGCAGAACCTGACGCCCGAGCAGCTCGAGCGTACGCGGCAGATGATCCGCGACCTCAACCGCGCGCTGAAGGAGCGGATGGAGGGCGGCGAGCCCGATTTCGAAGCGTTCCAGCGCCAATATCCCGAGCTCGCGGGGGGCGCGAAGGACTGGGACGACCTCCTTCGCCAGCTCGCGCAGGGAATGGCGGCGATGCGCTCGCTCTGGCAATCGATGTCGTCCGACATGCAGCAGCAGCTCGAAGACCTCCTGGGCGCGGCGTTCAACGACCCGGGCCTCCAGGACGCCATGAACGAGCTCGCCGAGACGCTCGGGCAGCTCATGCCCGCCGAGAGCTACGACCACAATCTCTCAGGCGACGAGCCGCTCACCCTCGCCGAGGCGCTCGGCTTGATGGACGAGATGAACCAGCTCTCCGACATGGAGGACCTCGTGCGGTCGGCGCGCAACTCCGAAGACCTCGCGTCGCTCGATCGCGATCAGGTCGAGCGGCTCGCCGGGCCGTCTGCGCGGCAGTCCCTCGACGAGCTGCGCCGGATGACCGAGCTCCTCGAGGAGGCCGGCCTCATCCGAAAGGACGGGGATCGCTACGAGCTCACGCCGCGGGGGATCCGCAAGATCGGCCAGCGTTCGCTCGAGGAGATCTTCAAGACGCTGAAGAAGGACGCATTCGGGCCGCACCGCGCGAAGGCGCGAGGGCGTGGCGGGGATCCGACCGACGAGCTCAAGACCTATGAGTTCGGCGACCCCTTCCTCCTCGACCTTGCGGGCACCGTACGCAACGCGGTCATCCGCGACGGCGCGAAGGTCCCGGTGAAGCTCGCCGCACAAGATTTCGACGTCTACCGCACGGAGCTCACGACGCAGTCTGCGACCGCCATCCTCGTCGACGTCTCCCGCTCGATGCTGTTCCGCGGCTGCTTCCTCGCCGCGAAGAAGGTGACCCTCGCGCTCGACTCGCTGATCCGATCGACGTTTCCGAAGGACGACCTCTACATCGTCGGCTTCTCGGCGTTCGCGACGCAGCTCAAGCCCGCGGACTTGCCGCGGCTCACGTGGAACGAGTACGTCTACGGGACGAACATGCAGCACGCGTTCGAGACCGCACGGACTCTTCTGGCACGGTCACGGGGGAAGAACAAACAGATCATCCTCATCACCGACGGCGAGCCGACCGCGCACTTCGAGCAGGGCAACCCCATCCCCAGGTTCTCGTACCCTCCGACGAAGCGCACCTTCGAGGAGACGTTGCGGGAGGTCGTGCGCTGCACGCGCGAGGGCATCACGATCAACACGTTCATGCTCGCGCGGGGGCATTACCTCGTGGACTTCGTGAACCAGATGTCCAAGATCAACACCGGCCGCGCCTTCTATGTCGAGCCCGAACGTCTCGGCGAGTACGTCCTCGTCGACTACGTGAGTCATAAGAGGCGTCGGGTGGCTTAGGTGAGCGACGAGCGGTTCATCCGCGAGGAGCGAATCCACCAGCCCTGAGCGCGTCTCCGGCGAAGCCGGAGATTGATCAAAAGGCGGAGGGTCGCGTAGCTAGGCGATCCGCCTCCCGAGGGCGAGCGCGGCGGCGAGGAAACAGACGCCGGCGCCGATGAGCGGCCAGTAAACCAGACCGAGCGTCGCGCCGAGGAAGCCGAAGCCCGCGCCGACGCGGTCCAGTCCCGGCGTCGACAGGCCGAAGAGGTTGCCGGTCTGGAAGGCCCACGCGCTCCAGGCGCCGACGAAACCGGTCCACCCGCCGAGCACGGCCGCGCTGATGAGCGCCGGACCGCCTTCGCGGGCGGCGGCGCGACCGAGCGTCACCCAGCCGACGAGCGAGATGAGCGCTCCGAGCCAGCCGAGCACCGGAAGCTGCTCGAAGTACGTGATCGCGACGAACGCGATCGTCCCGATGAGGAACAGCCCAAACAGCCGCACCGCTCGAGGCTAGCCGACCGATCCCACCCGGTCCATATCGCCTGATGCGGTTCTCGGATCTCCCGTCCTCATGAAGGCGAGCACCCGCCGCCAGGCGTCGTCGCACTCACGCTTGTGCTCGTCGAATGAGCGGTCGAAGAACGAATGCGGCGCGCCCGGGTAAGACTCGAGGTGCCGCTTCACCTTGGCCGCGGCGAGCGCCTCGTCGAACGCGGCGACGTCGGTCGGCGGGATCCCGGGATCGGCTCCGCCGAAGAGCCCGAGCACCGGCGCGCGCATCCGCTTCGCTTCGTCCGCGGGGACCGCCCACGTCTCCCCCTCGCGCCGCCCGAGGCGGCCGTAGAAGCCGACGACGCCGGCGAGACCCGGCTGCTCCGCCGACGAGAGGAACGCGATCCTCCCGCCGAAGCAGAATCCCAGGACGAAGGTCCGTCGGCTGCCACTCCGCTTCTCGAGATGATCGCGGCTCGCGGCGATGTCCGCGAAGACTCCCTTCGGCGTCGTCTGGCGCACGTGCGGCGTGAAGTCGAAGTCCGGCGGCCGGGGTGCGGCGCCGGCCGTCCGTCCGAAGTAGTCGAACGCGATCGCGCTCACGCCCGCGGAGGCGAAGCGCTCGGCGAGCTCCTCATAGAAGGGATGGAGCCCGCGCACGTCCGGGCAGATCACGACGCCCCTGTCTCCGGACGCGCGCGCGAGATAGGTCCGGAACTTCGTGCCATCCGCGCTCGCGATGTTCGCCTCTTCGCCGCCCGCCCCGCCGGACATCGGCGCCAGGCGGAGGTCGTCAGGGACCTCGGGGGGTCGCGCTCCAGGCGGATAGCACATACGCCCTCCTCGCCGCCGATATCCTGCCAAAAGGTGAGCGGCGCCGTCGGCCTCGTGTGGCACGAGCGTTTCGCGGGACGCGGCTTCGTGCCGAGACGGGCTTCCTGGTCCCGCTACGCGCTCGCGGTCTCGTCCTTCGCCGACCGCGGCTTCTTCCGTCAGGGTCTCCGCGTCTTTGGGACGCCGCCCGCCGGGGACGACGAGCTCGCGTCGGTGCACACCGCGGCGTACCTCCGCTTCCTCCGCGAACTCGACGGCCGCGGAGAGGGATTCGTCGATGGCGCACAGACGCCTGCGTACCGTGGCATGTACTTCCGTGGCGCGCTCGCAGTCGGTGGGACCCTGCTCGCGACCCGTCTTGTGACCGGCGGCACGGTCGCCCACGCGTTCAACCCCGCGGGCGGCCTGCACCACGCTCATCCCGATCGCGCCTCGGGCTTCTGCATCTTCAACGACATCGCCGTCGCGGTGCGCGACCTCCGTGCGCGCGGCGTCCGTCGCGTGGCAATCCTGGACGTCGACGCGCACCACGGCGATGGCACGCAGGCGATCTTCTGGGACGAGGACGTTCTCGTCGTGTCGCTCCATGAGCACGGCGCCGGGTTCTTCCCGGGTACCGGAGGCACCGATGAGACCGGGATCGGCGACGGCGCCGGATGCACGCTCAACCTGCCGCTCGCCCGCGGGACCTCCAACCGCGCGTTCCTTCGGGCGCTCGATCTCGCGCTTGTCCGGATCGGCGGGTATCGCCCGGAGATCCTGCTCGTGCAATTCGGGACCGACGGCCATGCCGACGATCGGTTCAGTCATCTCGAGCTGTCAGACGACGCCTACATCGCCGTCGCCGAGCGCGCCCATGCGCTCGCACACGACGTGTGCGGTGGCGCGCTCGTGATGTTCGGCGGCGGCGGGTACGTCCCGGAGACGGTCGCTCGGGTTTGGACGTCGGCACTCGGGACGATCGGAGGTTTCCGTATGCTCGGCCGAGATGGCTGACCTCACAGAGCGCGTCGCGGCGAAAATCGCGGAGATGGACCGCTATCTCGATCGCACCGGTGGACACGTCGAGCTCGTCGACGTCCAGGACGGGATCGCCCGGGTCCGCCTCGTCTTAACTCGGCCACGCGCGAATCGGCTCGTCGCGTCGCTGCAGGTGAAGAGCGGGATCGAGCGCGCTCTGAAGGCGGACATCCCGGAGCTTCGTGGGGTCGAGGCGGTGAACCTGCCCCCCTACACGGTGCTCGGGTGGGACGAGCCGGATTTCATCCCGATCGACCTCCCGGCGAAGGACGGCGCGAGCTAGAGCCGAAAGGTCTTCGCCAGCGTCTCGAGGTCGCGTGTCGGGGACGCCGCCGGATCAGCCCGCAGGACCTGCAAGCACACGTGATCGGCACCGCGCCGGCGGTGCTCGCGGACGCGCGCCTGGATCGCGTCCGCTCCGCCCCACGCCACGATGGCATCGACCAGCGCGTCGCTGCCGTTCTGAGCGATGTCCGCGTCGGACCAGCCGATACGCCGAAGGTTGTTGGTGTAGTTGTCGAGATCGAGGTACCGCTTCATGTGGCGGCGTGCGACCTGCCGGGCCATGGCCGGATCCGTATTCAGCACCGCCGCTTGCTCGACCGCGAGGAGCGGCCCGTCGCCGAGCTCCTTCCGGGCGAGCGTCGTGTGCTCGACCGGAACGAAGTACGGGTGCGCGCCGAGGGCGCGTTCGGCCGAGAGGCGAAGCATCTGCGGGCCGAGCGCGGCGAGGACCCGCGGCACCTCGACCTTCGGTCCGGTGTAGGGAGCCGCGTCCATCGCGTCCAGGTACCGCTTCATGTGCTCGAGGGGCTTCGTGTAGGTCTGGCCGCGCGTCTTCACGATCGGGGCGTGGCTCACACCGAGCCCGAGGAGAAATCGGTCGGGGTAGGCGTCGACGAGCGTCCGCGCGCCATTCGCCATCGCCACGGGGTCGCGCGCCCAGATGTTGGCGATACCGGTCGCGACGATGAGCTTGTCCGTCGCCGCGAGAACGAGGCTCACGTGAGCGAAGATCTCCTTGCTCCCGAGGCTCTCCGGCAGCCAGATCGCCGCGAACCCGAGCGATTCGACGGCCCGCGCGTAGTCGCGAGCAGCTGAGGCGGTCAGTCGCTCGAGATCGTGGATCCAAAGTCCGACTTCGCCGAGCCGGTGTGCCCACGCGCGCGCGGCGTCGCTCATGGCGCGAAGCGTACCCGCGGCGCTTGGCCAAGGTCGTACTCACTCATGCGCTCGGGTCCGAGCGCGGTCAGGCGCGCGCGAGCCGCGGTCGCGTCGGAAACGAGCGCCGCGACGTCCACCGACTGGCACGCCGGCGCGAACGGGCGGAGGCGCTCGATGCCCTCTTCGAGGAGCACCGAAGCGCCATGGAAGTTCCCGCGGCGCCAGTGATGGAACCCGACACCGATCTGGAGGATGCCGTGGTACAGCCCGCGGATGTGCCCTGGCGTGGCGCGCCACAGAAGCTCGAGCGTCTCGTGCTGCTCGAAGAACTCACCCGCGTTGAATTGCTCGATGCCACGAAGAAGCTCGGGCGGTGGCGGATCCTCGCATCTCGCGCGGGCGGGCTCGTTGGGTGCGCCGGCCGGCTCCCGCTTCGGACCGCGGGCGGCCTTGCGCGCGCGGCTACTTCGGCTCTGGTCGCGATCCGGCGGCCTCAGGCTCGTTCCCGATGATTTTCCGGTAGCGCATCTCGTCGTCGATGAATTCGCGGACCAGCTCGTTGTCGAATGCTTCGCTCAGCCGCTCGGGCTTGTCCGCGAACGCGACCTTGATCCCTTCGTGGAGGTCGTGGGCCGCGACGAGGTAGCCCTTCTCGAGCGCATAGACGCGCGTGTACTGCAGATGCCAGACGGGGCCGGTCTGGCCGATCTTTCGTCCGGCGAAGCGGATGACGCGCGGCTCCTCGCCAAGGATCTCCGCGTACTTGCCGATCTCTCGTTTGGCGGTCGCGCGCTCGTCGTCGGTGACATCCGCCGGGAGCGGGAACTCAGCGACTTCGCTCGTCACGGTCCGCGATGATAGGCTGGAAATCCGAACGCCGAT
>VBFI01000039.1 GCA_005889275.1 Chloroflexota bacterium
CTCGTGCATAAGCCCGATGACTGCTCGCTGCCGGAGGTCGCCGATCACTGCGGCGCCGGAGTCGTGACGATCGCGCGGCAATCGTCGGGGATCGGTCTGTTCGGGACGGCCGTGTCCGGACCGTCGAACGCGCCGGTCGCCGGCCTCAACGACCCCGCCGGCGACGCGCTGTTCCCCGTCATCGGGGGCACGAACGTCCGAGGCATGGACATCCTGAGCAACCAGCTGCACCTCTCGAGCGACGGCGCGACGCTGCAGGTGATGACGCGCGTCGTCGACCTCCGCAACCCGGCGGGCACCGCGGCCACGATCACCGGCTCAACATTCCTCCAGTACGTCACGCGCTGGCAGATGGGCAACACGATCTACTACGCGGCGACGGAGAACATCGGGGCGAATACGCCGACCTTCTACGCCGGGAAGGCGCAGAGCCTCGACCTCTGCTCGGTCTCCGCGTGCTTCCCGCACGTGATCCTGTATCCCGAGCGGCCGTATGCACCCGCGTCCGGCGACAGCGGCCTCGGCGAGTCCGGAAGCATCACCTGTCCGGCGTCACCGTCGGTCGACAACCCCTGCACGATCACGGTCAACGTCAAGGTCGCCGACGTCGGCAGCCCGACCGCGAGCAGCCTGCTCGAAGAGGTCGGCGCCTACGCCTTCGGCTCGCAACTTCAGGACAACACCAGAACGAACGACCAGGCCGAGGCAGACAACGTCCCGCTCGAGATCGACGGCGTCTGCTGCTACAACTTCAAGGCGGCGGTCGCGAACGGGCCGCTTCCGACCTGCGACGAGCGCGACGGCAAGGGCCAGGTCAAGGGTCCCAAATCAGGGAACGCCGACTTCGAGTTCGACCTCGACGCCTGTAAGGACAACGACGAAGAATTCGTGCACGAGACCGATCAGGGGAGCGGCACCGACTTCCGCTCCACGAGCATCGATGCGCAGATCTTCGATGAAGGAACCCGCACGCTCACCGTCTTCGGGAGCGGGACCAATGCCGGTCACGCGGTGACCTTCACGATGGTCGCGGTCGACAACGGGACGAGCGCCGGGACGTTCGGCCTCACCTTGAGCGACGGCTACAGCGTCGCCGGAACCCTGATCAGCGGCGCGATCCACCTGTTCTAGCGATGAAGTGAGCGGAGGCCGGCGCGTGCCGGCCTCCCGCTCGCGCGAGCTCTAGCGAACGGTGATGTCCGCCTGACCCTCGAGCGCCGCCGCGAGGCGCGCCCGAGCGGCAGCGGCGTCCGCCGCGCGGACGAGCACGGTGAAGGGGTGCGGCCGCGCCTCGGCGACGATCTGAGCGCCGCGATCCGCGCGCACGACGCCGAGGTGGAAGAGGAACGCGCCCGCGCTCACCGCCGCGTCGACGGTGAAATGCCAGACGTCGTGCCACATCGAGAGCGGGAAGGCTCCCGCGAGCACCGCGTTCAGGAGGCGGTAGAGGATCGCCGAGACGAAGACGAGGAGGCCGACGACGCCGCCGAACACCGCGAGGTAGAGGTAGCCGCGGCGCGGCAGTGATCGGCGCTCGTCGTCGTCCAGCCGGCGTCGGGCCTGCCACCACGAGAACGCCCACGCCGGGGTCCCCAGGATCACGAGCGCGCCGTAGGTGGCGATCTCGCTATGGGTGTGCGTGTTGATGCCCATCCCGATGCTGCCGAGCACGCCGATGATCCCAGCCAGGCCGATCGCGAGCATCGCCAACCCGATCGCGGCGATGAGATAGGTGTAGACGCGGCGAACGTTCGCGGCGCGCTCCTTCTCCGTCTCGCGCGAGGCGTCCGCCGAAACGACGCGGCGGTAGAAGATCCAGATCGCGCCGAAGACGACGACGGTGACGAGCGGCGTGCCAAGCTCGTTCTGCAGGCTCGAGAACTGTTCGACGACCGGATCGCCGAGGAGGCGCCGGCCGATGTCGGCGAGCGCGATCGTCCCGGCCGCGAGGACCGCGACCGCCGACAGGAGCACGACGAGGTAGATCGCGAGCTTGCGCACGGGCGACTGGCGCTCGACGTCCGTGTCGGACGTGCCGCCACGCAGCCCGCGCTGCAGCGGGATCCAGGTTCCGAGCCAGAGCGCGAGGCCGGCGACGATCTGCGGAACGATCAAGAGCAGCTGGAAGCGAAGCGTGGCCTCGCGTCCCGCGAACGGGCTGGGCGCGAACTCCCGGATCCCCGGCGGAACCACGAGCCCATCGACGACGTACTGCCAGATCTGGGTGAGCGCGCTGATCGCCGCGATCGCCGTCCCGAAAAGGCCGATGAGCGCGAGACCGTAGAACACGAGGTGGCGGATCCCAGCGGCGCGGCCCGCGACGAGCGTCGCGCGGCGATCGCCGTTCGAGACCCAGAGGTGGTACGCGAGCGCGCCGGCGGCCGTGAGCGCCATCGCGCCCGCGCCGAGGGCTCGCGCCTCCCACTGGGGCTCGAGCCCGAAGAACGATCCGTTCGACGCGACCGTCCTGAAGAAGGTGCCCTGCAGGATGAGGCCGAGCGTCCGCTGCCCGTAGCCCCAGACGAGGAGCGCGGTGACGACCACGACGACATGGAGGTGGAAGCTGCGCCACGCGGATGCGCGGTCCTCGATCGAGCGCCGGGCGACGCGCTGCGCGTATCCGAAGTGGATGAGCCAGGCGGGAAGTCCCACGACGAGGAGGGCCACGGCGAGGCTCGCCTGCTGCCGGTGGACCTCGCCCGGTTGGTTGAGGTCGGTGAAGACGAATGGCAGCCCGGTGAATCCGCCGGGCGTCGCGTTCGTGGCGATCTCCGCGCCGACCCGCAGCAGGTTCGCCACGGCGAGCACGACCATATGCACGGCGACGAGCGCGACGAGATAGAAGTACGCGCGTTGCACGCCGCCGAGCGATCGCGACGCTTCGGCCGGTCGTGAGATGGCCAGCGGCTGCGCAGCGTCCATAGCGGCCAATCATGCGACCGATTCCCGCTCTTGCAACGTGTGCGGGAGCACACCGCGCCCGCCTGGATCCCCAGTTCTGCCTGAGTTTGCCGGGGGTGAGGCCTGGTGCTAGCACTGCGCCGCACAAAAACGTGGGGAGGATCAACCGACATGCCGAGGAACGTGCTCGCGATCCTCGCGATCATCTTGCTGATCCCGTCCGTCGTCGCGGCCCGCACCGCGCCGTTCAGCTCGAGCGCGACAAGCGCGGCGCCCACCGCGTACAACGAGTTCACCGTCGCGCGGCTGCAAACGGAGATGGCCGCGGGCCGGCTCACTTCGGTCCAGCTCACCCAGTTCTACCTCGACCGCATCAGCGCGCTCGACCAGGCCGGCCCGAACGTCAACAGCGTCATCGAGCTGAATCCCGATGCGCTTCAGCTCGCGCAAGACGCGGACAACCGTCGCGCGAAGGGCAAGGTCATCGGTCCGCTCGACGGGATCCCGGTGCTGCTCAAAGACAACATCGACACCGGGGACAAGATGCAGACCACGGCCGGATCCCTCGCACTGATGGGCAAGCCTGCCCTTCACGACTCGACGGTCGCCGCCAACCTGCGCGCGGCCGGCGCGGTCATCCTCGGCAAGACGAACCTCTCGGAGTGGGCAAACTTCCGCTCCTTCTTCTCCACGAGCGGTTGGTCCGGCCGCGGGGGCCTGACCCACAACCCGTACTCGACCGACCGTAACGCCTGCGGCTCGAGCTCAGGCTCGGCGGCGGCCGCGGCCTCCAACTTCACGGCGGTGAGCCTCGGCAGCGAGACCGACGGCAGCATCGTATGTCCCGCGAACGTCAACGCCGTCGTAGGCATCAAGCCGACGATCGGGATCGTCAGCCGCGGCGGCGTCGTGCCGATCTCCCACACACAGGACACGGTCGGCCCGCACGCCCGCACGGTGGCCGACGCGGTGGCAACCCTCAACGCCATCGTCAGCCGCACACCCGACTCGCGCGATCCCGCGACATCTGGCGTGCCACTCGGTTGGCAGGGCACCGGCCGCACTCGACCGGCTCTTCCGGCTGACTACAGCGTGTTCCTCGATCCGAATGGACTCAAGGGCGCCAAGGTCGGCGTGACCCGGCAGGGCATCGACAACGCTCCGCCCCAAGTGGTGGCCGCGTTCGACAACGCGATCGCGCAGATCCGCGGCGCGGGCGCGACCGTCGTGGACCTCGACGCTTCCTTCACCTTCGCGCCCGCGGACGGCGAGTTCCTGATCCTGCTCTACGACTTCAAGATCGACGTGCAGAAGTACTTCGCGACACGCGTCGGCGTCCCCATGGCGAACAAGACGCTGGCTGACGCGATCGCCTTCAACGACGCGCACGCCGCGAGCGAGATGCCGTACTTCTTCCAGGAGATCTTCCAGTTCGCGCAGTCCATGGACACGAGCGGACCCGACCCGGCCAACAATCCGCAGCCAGCCTTCGGCGGCATGAGCTACAACGAGGCCCTCAAGATCGACCACGACGCCGGCGCGAAGGGGATCGACGCGGCCATGAG
>VBFI01000179.1 GCA_005889275.1 Chloroflexota bacterium
GCGCGTGCTCTACGCGACGAACGCGGCGTACGGCTATCTCCCGTGGACCGCGGCCGAGCTCATCGCCGCGGAGTTCGGCAAGACGATGACCGACCTCTACACCACCGCGTCGCTCCTCGCGAACTTCAGCGGCGCGCCGGACGGGAAGGGCACGGGCGTCCCGCGCGGCGGCCGCCGGTACACCGGAAATCTCGGCATCGCCGGCTTGTGGCCCGAGGCCACGCCACCGCCCGCGCACGACGAGCTCCACGAGGACGAGGTCCACCACGTGCTCGAACCGACCTATGCCGGCTAGCACCGCGCCACGGCTCCTCGACGGCGCCGCGGCCGGAGCGCTGGCGCGTGCGCAATCGCTCGAGCTCGAGGAGCTTCTCGCGATCGTCGAGCGCAGTGGCCTTCGGGGCCGCGGTGGGGCCGGCTTCCCGCTCGTCGAGAAGCTGCGCACCGTGCGCCGGAACGCGGCCGGCGGTGAGGCGTACGTCGTCGCGAACGGGTACGACGCGGACCCCGGCAGCCCGCTCGCGCGGACGCTCCTCGGTCGCAGCGCGGCCAACGTGATCGCCGGGATCGCGATCGCCGCTCACGCGGTCGGCGCGAAGTCCGCGTACCTCTACCTCCATCCGGAGGCCACCGACGCGCGAGCCGCGGCGGAGCGGGCGATCGCCGCCGACGGTGAGCTTGGTGTCGAGATCGAGATCGCGCTCGGCCCCGGTGGGTTCATGGGCGGGGAGGAGTCGGCTCTGCTCGCCGTGCTCGAGTCGCGCCGGGCGATGGCGCGGCAGCGACCGCCCTACCCGGCGTCGCAGGGTCTGCGCCTTCGACCGACGCTCGTCTCGAGCGTCGAGACGCTCGCGTGGCTCCCGCTCGTCGCGGTCGAGCAGGCGCGCGCCGGCACGAAGCTCGTCTCGGTGACGGGTGCCGTGACGCGCCCGGGCGTCTACGAGGTGACCCTCGGCACGCAGCTCGGCGACATCCTCAGCGAGGCCGGCGGCACGAACGCGAAGCTGAAAGGCATCCACGTGGGTGGGCCGACCGGGGGGATCCTCGGCGCGACCCGGACCGGCACGCGCTTCGACTTCGACGACCTCCGCGCGGCCGGCACGCACATGGGCTCGGCCCAGGTGCGCGCGATCCCGGTCGGCACCTGCATCGTGAACGAGGCCGCCCGGCTCTTCGCGTACCTCGCGAAGGAGAGCTGCGCGATCTGCGTCCCCTGCCGGGTCGGCACGGCCCGAGTGACGGGGATACTGGAGAGCGCGTACTCCGGTCTCGGCCGCCAGTCGGACCTCGCGTGGCTCGGCGAGCTCGGCGATCACATGGAGCGTTTCTCTCTCTGCGGCTTCGGCATCACCGCGCCTTCGATCCTCCGCACCACGATGCGCGAGTTCGCCGACGACTACCGGATCCATATCGAGGAGAAGAGATGTCCGGAGGAGACCTGCGCGCCCGTCCGGTCCCGACGCTACGAAACGATGACCCAGCCATGAGGGGGTCCGCGTGAGCTCGCTCCTGGAGCGCTACACCCAGCCGGGCGAGCAGCAGATCCCGACGGTGTCGCACATCGGAGAGATCCCGAGCGGCCAGCCGACGTGCTCGATCTGGATCGACGGACAGGAAGTCACGGCGATCCCGGGCGAGGCGATCCTGCGAGCCGCGCAGCGCGCCGGGTTCAACGTGCCGACGCTCTGCGACGACGAACGGCTCGCGCCCGCCGCGGCGTGCCGCATGTGCCTCGTCGAGATCGAGGGGTACCACCGGCCGATGCCGTCGTGTCACCTTCCGGTCGAGCCGGGCATGAAGATCACGCAGGCATCGGATTCGCTCTACAAGCTCCGCCGCCAGAACCTCGAGTACATCCTTTCAGACCACAACGCGTACTGCATGCCCCCCTGCCAGGTCGGATGCCCGACGCACATCGACATCCCCGGATACCTCGAGCTCATGGCGAAGGGCCAGCACGTCGAGGCCGCGCGCCTGGTCAAGGAGGTCCTGCCCTTCCCGTACATGCTCGGTCTCGTCTGCCCGAAGCCATGCCAGGAGGTCTGCCGGCGGGGCCTCGTCGAGGAAGAGATCGCGATCTGCCAGTGCCACGGCTACACCGGCGAGCTCGTCATGGAGATGGAGCAGGCGCCGACGCCCTTCCCGCAGATGGCCGCGACCGGCAGGCGCGTCGCCGTCGTGGGAGCCGGGCCCGCGGGCATGACCGCGGCGTACTACACCGCCCTCAAGGGTCACGCCGTCACGGTGTTCGACATGATGGAGAAGCAGGGCGGGATCTGCCGCTACGGCATCCCCGAGTACCGCCTCCCCAAGGTGAAGCTCGACAAGGAGCTGAACTCCGTCTGGCAGCTGCGGGACACCGAGTTCAAGGGCGGGATGATGCTCGGCCGCGACTTCTCGATCGAGGATCTGCTCACCCAGGGCTACGACGCCGTGTTCCTCGGCATCGGCGCGTGGCGCTCGAACGAGCTGCGCATCCCCGGAGAGGACCTGCCGGGTGTGATCGAGGCGATCAACTACCTGCGCATGAACGCGGAGGGCAACCCTGTCCCGGTTGGCAAAGGCCAGAAGGTCGTCGTCGTGGGGGGCGGCTTCACCACCTTTGACTGCGCGCGGACCTCGCGCCGCCTCGGTGCGGACGTCACCGTCGTCTACCGGCGCTCGCGCAAGGAGATGGGCGCCCACTACAGCGAGGTCGACGACGCCGAGCACGAAGGGATCCACCTCGAGTTCTTCGCCGCGCCGGTGAAGATCATCGAGAAGAGCGGGCGCGTCGGCGGGATCGAGTTTCAGCGGATGGCGCTCGGCGAGCCCGACGCCTCGGGCCGCCGCCGCCCGGTCCCCGTGGAGGGATCGAACTTCACGATCGAGTGCGACACGGTCATCCCCGCGATCGGCCAGATCGCGAACCTCGACTTCCTCGGGCGCGAGCAGGGCGTTCGGAAGACGCGGCGCGAGACGATTGTCACGAACGGCGCGCTCATGACCGACCGCCCGGGCGTGTTCGCGGGTGGCGACGCGCAGATGGGCACCCGCACGGTCATCGAGTGCGTCGCCCAGGGGAAGCTCGCGGCGAAGGCGATCGACCGGTACCTCGCGGGCGACGACATGGCGCGCGTCGCGGAGGAGATCGCGCAGGAGGAGGCGGTCCCCGAGCTTATCGACATCGTCCCGTACAAGCCGGAGGAGCCGCAGGTCCGCATGCCGATGCTCCCGTTCGACGAGCGCGTGCAGAGCTTCCAGGTGATCGAGAACGGCTACGACAAGGCCGGAGCCGAAAAGGAGGCCGCCCGCTGCCTCCAGTGCGTGTGCCCCGACGTCGGCCGGTGCCACCTTCAGCGCCTCTCACTCGAGCACGGGCTCACCGACAACCGCTTCCACCGCGCGGAGCCCGTGGACTACCACGACTACGAGTACGACTTCAGCCACGACTTCATCCTTCGCGACCTGAACAAGTGCATCAACTGCACGCAGTGCGTGCGGATCTGCCGCGATGTGATCGGCGCGAACTGCTACGGGCTCATGGGCGTCGGGTACGACTCCATCGTCACGACGCCGTGGAACGTGTCGCTCAAGTACACCGACTGCGTGTCCTGCGGCGCGTGCGCGGAGACCTGTCCGACCGGCGCGCTGATGATGCGTGAGCGGGACC
This sequence comes from Chloroflexota bacterium, assembly GCA_005889275.1. Classification (GTDB taxonomy): domain Bacteria; phylum Chloroflexota; class Limnocylindria; order P2-11E; family P2-11E; genus 3-1-20CM-2-70-9. Next base: position 3,653 of record VBFI01000179.1, read on the forward strand.
TGCAGACGTACGAGCTCGACATCGTGCGCTGCATCTACTGCGGCGACTGCGTCGAGGTCTGCCCGCACGGCGCGCTCGGCGAGACGCCGAACTTCGAGCTCTCGACGTATGGCCGCTTCGGCCGCACGGTGCTCGCGAAGGAAGAGCTCGCCGTCGCCCGCACCTGGAAGCCTTCGGAGGAGATCCCGCTCGACGGCCACAACGCGCCCTTGCCGCCGGAGATTCGACCGCCCGGCCCGCCGCGCTGGGACGCGTGAGCGGACCCCGCCGCTAAAGACCGAGCGGAGGGATCGGGACCGGCGGGAGCACCGGGAGGATGGGCGTTGGTGTCGGCGGCGGCGGAGGCGTTGGTGTCGGGGCCGGTCTGGGGGTCGGGGTCGGCGTAGGAGTTGGCGTCGGTGTCGGCGTTGGCGTCGGCGTGGGGGTGGGCGTCGGCGCCGGAGCCGCGGCGGCACCGCCACCGTAGGCGCACGCGCCGCTTCGCTGCTCGAACGCACGGATGTGGCCGTCGTAGCCATCCCTGATCCAGATCACCGGCACGGCGTAGCTGCGGTCATCGCATTCGGCGTCCTGCGTGCTCGATCCGCCGTAGCCGATCAGGACGGACGTGCCCGCCTTGACACCGGTCTTCGTGAATTCGAAAAGGATCGAGCAGCCCGAGATGGTGACGAACAGGTCAGCCCCGCCCACGGCGACGCCGCTGCTCTGGCTGTAGCCGCACTCCGTACTCATGTCGTTCGGCTCGATGTTCACGTCGATGTAGGGCGTCTCGGTCACGAGCACGGCGGTGCCCTGTGCGTCGGCGTACGTGTGGTAGTGGTAGATGCGCGTGCCGGCGTCGGAGCTGTACCAGAGCGTGTCGTCGGTGGCGTCGTACGCGACCTTGATCTCGTTGGGGTAGGCGCCGACCGGCTGGAAGCCGGGACGGTCGGCGTCGGAGACCGTGAAGACGAGGCTCGCGAGTCCCGACTTCTGTAGGAGATACATCGAGCGACCGTCGCCGCCGATCGCCCAGAACGCATCCCGTCCAGCGTCGTACGCGAGCGTCATGACACCCGATGACGCACCCTGGATCGGAACGTCGACAAGACCGGTGGCCGTGGTGGTCCCACCCGGCGGCGGGACATCGACCCGGTGGAGCACGGACCCGCCGTAGTTGGTGTGATAGAGATAGCGGCCGTCGAACGCCACGCTCGGCGACACCGCGTTCGGCCATTCCGCGACCACGACGTCCGCGACGAGCCCGCCTGGCGCCGCGTCGGCCACCGTCGTCAGGAGCGCGGCGCCTGTCAGACCAAGCACGAGTGCCGCCACGACCGCCCCGCGCAGGACCGAACGACTGCGAGGCCGCCTCGCCATGGAGGAATTCCAGGGTCGGGCGAT
>VBFI01000180.1 GCA_005889275.1 Chloroflexota bacterium
CGGCTCTTGCGGCCCGATGGGCAGCAGGCGATGCCCAATCCACCGGAGATCTCGGTGCATGCCGTCGCCGGCCAGGATGTGAACGTGATCGTGGAGCTCAACAACATGAGCTTCACGAGCTACGGGACGCACCACTTCGATCTGGAGGTCGATGGGTCGTCGATCGGGGGTCTCCCGGTCGCGATCGTCCAGATGCAGCAGCAACAGCCTGGTCGTCGCACGAACTGACGACCGGCTGTCGTCAGAAAAGACGACGGCGCTGACGGCTCTGTGGGCTAGCCACCGCCCCAGGGTTCGTTCACCTTCTCGGCGATGCGCCTCGTCCTCATCGCGGCGATCGTCGTCGCCTGCCTGGGGGCGGGCGGGCTAGCGTTCGCGCGGCTTCACGCCGCGGGTCCCGAGGATCTCGTTGTCGTGACGGAGTCGCCGCCACCGGCGCGCACGCCGGAACCCTCGATCCTCATCGACGTCGCCGGGGCCGTCGCGCATCCCGGCGTCTACCGCCTCGCCGCGGGATCGCGCGTGATCGACGCGCTGCTTGCCGCGGGTGGGATGACCGGTGAGGCGGACCTGATGGCCTTGAACAAGGCGGCGCCGCTTCGCGACGGCGCGCGCATCTTCGTGCCGCGTCCCGGCGAGCCGGTCCCGGCTGGGACACTGGGCAGCGAAGCAGAACGAAAGGTCGACGTGAACCACGCCAGCGCGGCGGAGCTCGAGGGCCTGCCGGGTATCGGGCCGGCGACCGCCGCCCGGATCGTTCGCTCTCGGGACGCGCGACCGTTCGTGAGGATCGACGAGCTGCAGACAAGAGGCCTGGTGACGCCGCGCGTCTTCGCGGACATTCGCGAGCAGCTCACCACGAGGTGAGGACGTTCCTCGAGACCCCGCTCGCGCCGGGCGCCCTCCTCGTGGCGTTCGTGGCGTTCGTGGCGCGAGGGTCTCCGCTCGCCGCCGCGTCGATCGCGGCCCTCTTCGGCACCGCGGCGCTCGTGTTGGCTATCTCTAGCGCCGATCGGCCGCGCCGACTCTGCTGGGCGGCGACCACGCTGACCTGCGCCCTCGCCGCGGTCACGCTCGTCGTCGGTCCGTTCCCAGGCTTCGACCTCCGCCACGCGGGACCCCTCGACGGCGTCCGCGAATCGCTGTCGCTCCCGCTGCGGAGGCTCATCGGCGAGCCCGAGGGGGGCATCGTCCGAGGGATCGTCCTGGGCGAGCGCGCGAGCGTCGATGCCGACCTCGCAAGCGCGTTCGCGCGCAGCGGGACATCGCACCTCCTCGCGATCTCCGGGTTCAACATGACACTGGTCGCGACCGGCGTCGGCATACTCGCGCGCGGCCGAATTCGACCTTCGATCGCGGCCGCGGCGACTGCCGGGGCCGTCGTCGCCTACAGCGTGCTCGTCGGGCTCGCACCGAGCGTGTTGCGTGCCGCGCTGATGGCGAGCGTCGCCGCCGCCGGGGTCGCCTTCGGACGGCGGGCCGCGACCGTGAACGCGCTTGCCCTCGCGATCGCCCTGATGCTCGCCGTCGACGCTTCCGCGATCGGGGACGTCGGCTTCCTACTCTCGGCGGGAGCGACCGCCGGCCTGCTCTTCCTTGGGGAGCCGCTTTCGGCGAGGCTCGGCCTCGTGCCGAAAGCGATCCGCGAGGGTCTGGCGACCACGATCGCGGCGACCGTGCCGACGCTCCCGATCATCGCCGCGGTGTTCGGACGCATCTCGCTCGTGTCTCCTCTGGCGAACCTCGCGGCGGTGCCTTTGTTCGCGCCGCTGATGCTGGCCGGTGCGGCGACCGCGGTGGTCGGCACTCTTTCAACGGATCTCGCGCGCGTCCCGGCGCTCATCACCTTCGTGCTCGCGTTCGCCCTCCGCGTCGTCGTCGAGACCTCGGCCTCGCTCCCGCTCGCATCGCTTGCCGTGCCGGACGGTCCGCTCGCCGGCGTCGCGTACGCCGCGAGCGTCGCCCTGGCGCTCCGATTCGGGCCGAAGCTCGCCGGTGTGGTTTCGCGCGGAGTCGGGCGACGGGTACCGCGCCTTCGGTGGCCGCGGATGCCGGCGCCGTCCCCGGTGCCTCGCCGGCCGCTCTGGATCGCGGTCGGGCTCGCCGTCGTCCTCAGCGCGACGGCGGCCGTGGTCGTCTTGCCGAGCGCGGTCCTGCGGGTCCGGGCGCTCGACGTCGGTCAGGGCGATGCGTTCCTGGTCGAGATCTCCGGAAGGACGCTCCTCATTGACGGCGGTCCCGACCCAAGTCGACTCCTCGCAGAGCTCGGGACGAGCCTTCCGCCGTGGACCCGCCGTATCGACGTCGTCGCGCTGACCCATGCGCACGCTGACCACGCCGACGGCCTCATCGGAGTGCTCGAGCGCTACGAGGTGGGCCTCGCGATCGAGCCGGAAGGGCTCAACCCAGGGCCTGTCGCGACCGCCTGGAACGATCGCATCGCGCGGAGTCACGTTGCGCGCCGTGCCGTTTCAGCTGGCGCCCGCATTCGCATCGGCGACGCGACCATCGCCGTTCTTGCTCCCGAGGAGGACCCTGGCGTCGACGTGCCGTCGCTCGTCCTGCGCCTCGAACGCGGCGGCTTCTCGATGCTCTTCATGGGCGACGCGACCGAGAAGGCCCAGGCGGACCTGCTCCTGCACCCGCAGGGGCTTGCGACGCGTGTCTACGTCCCCCCGCACCACGGCGCGGCGACGCCGTACGCGAGCGCGCTCGTCGAAGCCGTGCACCCGTCGGCTGCGCTCATCTCGGTAGGCGCACAGAACCGGTATGGTCATCCCACGCCCGAGACGCTCGCGGCTCTCGGACGGATTGCCACGTACCGGACCGACCGCGACGGCACCGTGGAGCTCGCTCTCGATGGCAACCAGCTCGTCGTCCGGACCCACGCGAATGGTCTTCCTCCTCCACGGGGAGGATTCCTTCCGCACGCGCCTCCGACTCGGTGAGCTCGTCGCTGCGCTTCTGGGGTCCGGCCCGACGAGCGGCGGGGACCTGGCGCAGGCGTCGGAGCCGCGGCTGGGCGAGCTTCTGGGCGTCTCTCGCCACGACGCGAGGACCGACCCGGCCGCCGCGATCACGCTTGCCGGCCAGGCCCAAGGACTGTTCGATCCGGTGGACGAGCGACGGGTCGTGGTGGTCGATCACGCCGAAGCGCTCCGCGATCTCGAGGTGATCGCCTCCTTTCCGCCGGAGGCCGCGCTCGTGCTCGTCTCGGTCGAGCGGATCGCGTCCTCGCGTTCCCGGCGGACATCGGCGCGCGCGAAACCCGCCAGCGCGAGCCCGACGACGCTCGTCGACGCGGTCGAGGCCGCCGGAGGATCGGTGGAGCGGGTGGAGCGTCTCGCCCCGATGGATGTTCCGCCGTGGATCGTCGCGCGCGCGCGCCTGCACGGCGTGCGCCTGGCGCCTGAGGCGATCGGCCTGCTCGCGTCCACGGTCGGCCCCGACACGGAGCGCATCGAGCAGGAGATCAAGAAGCTCGGCGCATACGCCGGAGCGGCCCCTGTGAGTGCGGACGACGTCCAAGTCCTCGTGTCTGGCGCGATCGAGGCGGATGTCTTCGAGCTCACTCAGGCGGTGGTACGAAAGGACGCGGCGGCGGCGGTTGGGATGCTCGAGCGGCTGCTCGCCGACGGGAACGCCGTGCAGCAGATCATGGCGCTCCTCGTCTGGCAGTTCCGCGTGCTGCTCTTCGCTTCGGCCATGCGCTCGAATGCCGACGCCGACCGCATGGCCAAGGCTATCCGCACGACCCCGGGTGCGATCGCGCGGGCGACGGCCTTCGCCCGGCGGGTCACTCGCGCCGACATCACCCGCGCGTACGAGGCGATCTACGCGACGGATCAGGTCATCAAGACGGGACGAGCGGAGTCCGATGTCGCCGCGCTCATGCTCTGCGTACTGGACCTCTGCGGGGTGCGGAACGCGGATCTCCGCGACATGCTCCTGGTGGAGCCACCCCGCCGCTAACGCCCCGTCTTTGGCGGATCGCGGCTACCGCTTCGCGGCGGCCGCCTCGCTCCGACCGGCGACCGGCTTCGCTTCCTGCGTCTTCCGATAGTCCTCGAGGAACCGTTTCTGCCCGGCCTCGGTGAGCGGGTGGTTGAAGAGCTGCTTCAGCACCGCGAACGGCATCGTCGCGATGTCCGCGCCGGCGAGCGCGGCCTGGGTCACATGCACCGGCGAGCGGATCGACGCGGCGAGGACCTTCGTCTTGATCTCCTGCTGGCGGTACGCGGAGACGATGTCGGCGACGAGGCGCATGCCGTCCTCATTGATGTCGTCGAGCCGACCGGCGAACGGGCTCACGATGTACGCGCCGATCGCGGCGGCGAGCAGCGCCTGGTTGACCGAGAAACAGAGCGTGACGTTGACGCGGATGCCGTCGCGCCCGAGCGCTTTGCCGGCGGCGATGCCGTCCGGGGTCATCGGTACCTTGACGATCACGTTCTCGTGCCATGACGCGAGCCGGCGGCCCTCGACGAGCATGTCGTCCTTGCGCTCGGACACGACCTCGGCCGAGACGTTGCCCACGATGCCGCAGATGCGCTTCACCTGCTCTTCGTGATCGTGTCCGGCCTTCGCGATGAGCGTCGGGTTCGTCGTGACGCCGTCGACGACGCCCCACTCGACGCCCTGCTGGACCTCTTCATAGATGGCGGTGTCGAGAAAGATCTTCATGTGGGCATCTCCTGCAGCCGCGGTGCCGTCTCGGCCGCCCTGCCGTTCGCGCGGGCGAACTCGATCGCCGCGGCGGTGAACGCCACGAAGAGCGGATGCGGCCGATTCGGCCGGGACTTGAATTCCGGGTGGTACTGCGTCCCGAGGTAGAACGGGTGGTCGGGGATCTCGGCGATCTCCACGAGCCGGCCATCGGGCGAGAGGCCGGTGAAACGCATGCCGTGGCTCTGCAGGAGATCGCGATACGCGTTGTTGAACTCGAAGCGATGCCGGTGGCGCTCGAGGACGATCGGCTGGCCGTACGCCCGCGAAGCCAGCGAGCCCGGCTCGAGCACGCAGGGATAGCTACCCAGGCGCATGGTTCCGCCCTTGTCGGCGACGTCGCGCTGCTCGGGCAGCAGGTCGATCACCGGATGCGGCGTGAACGCATCGAACTCGGTCGAATTCGCGTCCTCGGTCCCGAGGGCCGTACGCGCGAGCTCGATGACCATGCACTGCATGCCCATGCAGAGGCCGAGCGTGGGCACGCGCCGCTCCCTGCCGAACCGCGCGGCCTTCACCTTGCCTTCGATCCCCCGGTAGCCGAAACCGCCGGGAACGACGATCCCGTCAAGCCCGACGAGGGGCTCGACGTCGTCGGATCGCTCGAGCCGCTCGCTGTCGATCCACTCGAGGCGGACGTCGCACCCGGCCGCCCACGCGGCGTGCTTGGTAGCCTCGGCGACGGAGAGATAGGCGTCCGGCAGCTCGATGTATTTGCCGACGAGACCGATCGTGAGCGGAACGCGCGCGCCCCGGATGTGCTCGGTGAGCGCGCGCCACTCGGCGAGGTCCGGCTGCTGCGCGTGCGTGAGCGCGAGCTCCTCGACCACGATCCGGCCGAGGCCCGCCTCCTCGAGCATGAGCGGCACTCCGTAG
>VBFI01000084.1 GCA_005889275.1 Chloroflexota bacterium
GGCGGAGCTTTCCATGCGACCGACGACCACCGTGCGCGTCGAGGGCGAGCAGGCGCGGAAGGTGATCGGCTTGGTCGAGACGCTCGAGGAGCTCGACGACGTGCAGAGAGTGCACGCGAACTTCGACGTGCCCGAAGAAGTGCTCGAGCACGCGTAGCGCATCCGTCATCCTGGGGATCGATCCCGGGACCACGGGTATGGGCTACGCGTTCCTCGTCGCGGCGACCGAGCGGGCGACGATCCTGGAATGCGGCATCGTGGATGTCCGCGCGAGCGGCACGGCGGCGGAACGGCTGCTCGCGATCTCGGAGGCGCTCGACGAGCTCATCCGCCGCCATCGCCCAGTCGCGCTCGCCGTCGAGCGCCTCTACTTCAACAAGAATGCGCAGACCGCGATGCGCGTGTCCGAGGCACGGGGCGTGGCGCTCCTCTGCGGTGCCCGCGCGGGTCTGGAGATCGCGGAATACACCCCGCAGGAGGTGAAGATCTGCGTGACCGGCAACGGCCGCGGCGACAAGAAGGCGGTGCAGCGGATGCTCCCGCACCTCGTCGCGCTCGACGCGCCGATCACTCAGGACAACGTGGCCGACGCCGTCGCGATCGCGCTGACGCATGCGCAGCGCGCGCGATTCGCCGCCGCGGTGGCCGCGGCGACGTGACGATCGAGGACGACTTCTACTGCGCCGAGGTCCTGAGTGGACGCACCGCTGTGCGGACCGTGCAGGAAACGGCGGACGTTATCGCGTTCCGGCATACGCGACCGCTGTTCGAGACGCACATCGTGGTCGTCCCAAAGCGGCACATCGCCTCGTTGCTCGATCCCACGCTGAACGATGACCTCCTGCTCTCGGTCCTCCACGTGGTGCAGGCCGTCGCGCGCGACGTCGTCGCGGAGCGCGGGGCCGGCCGTGTCCAGACGAATCTCGGCAGCTACCAGGATTCGAAGCATCTTCACTGGCACGTGTACGCCGGCGGGCGCCTGCCGTGATTGGCGCCGTCCGCGGCCAGGTCATCGCGCGGGGCGCCGACCACGTGGTCGTCGAGGCGAATGGCGTCGGCTACAAGGTCTTCGTGCCCCGTCATCCGTCCCGCGACGAGGTCTTGCTGCACACGCACCACGTCGTCCGGGACGACGCCCAGTCGCTCTACGGATTCGAGTCGCGTGACGAGCTGATGCTCTTCGAGATGCTCATCACCGTCTCGGGCGTCGGGCCGAAGGCGGCGATGGCGCTCCTGGTGACCTCCCGGCCCGCGGACATCGCCGCCGCAATCGCGTCGGGCGACGCGGCTGCGCTCGCGCGCGCACCCGGAGTGGGGAAGAAGACCGCGGAGCGTTTGATCGTCGATCTGCGCGGAAGGATCGGGCGCGGAGGCGGCGCGGACGGCGCCGCAGGTCCTGCGCCGCTGGACGACGACGCCCAGGCCGCTCTTGTCGCCCTTGGCTACACGCCCGCGGAAGCCGCGACCGCGCTGCACGGAGTCCCCGCGAAGGGCCGCGCGAGCACCGAAGAGCGCGTGTCCGCCGCGCTGCGGGCCGCGGGGCGCCCGCTGGTCGCAGGGGGGTGACGGAACGCACTCATCATCGCGGTCATCGCGATCGCAGTCATCATCGCGATGATTTTCTTCCGCGATCAGCTGTCGAACTACTTCTCGAGCATCGGAAATAACCTCACGTAGGAGCGGCGCGGCGGCCAGCCCGCTCCCAAGGGCGGCGCTCCCCGGTTTGGTATAGTTGTTGCTGGCGTCCGGCCGAGCCGGAGGCTGCGTCGGGCACTGAGAGTGGGTCGACCCCACTTTTTTTTCGCCCTACAGGCAGCCGGACGCTGGGCCTGGGCGAAAGTGAAAAAAAGAAGAGGGGGAGTGCGCCATGAACCGAGAGCTCGTCACCGGTCTCGCGCAACTCTCCGCCGAGAAGGGCCTCCCCAAGGAGGTCGTCAGCGACATCATCGCCCGGGCGATCAAGCGCGCTTACGGCGATGAGGAGCACATCGACGTCAAGGTCGACGTCCAGACGGGCGCGTTCAAGGTCTACCTCCTGAAGACGGTGGTCGAGAAGGTCGAGGATCCGAAGATCCAGGTCCAGCTCGACACCGCCAAGAAGATCAAGACCGACGCGCAGCTGGGCGAGGTCATCCCCTTCGAAGAGTCGGCGGCCGCGCTCGGACGGATCGGCGCGCAGACCGCCAAGCAGGTCATCCAGCAGTCGCTGCGGGAGGCCGAGCGCGAGCAGGTGTTCGCCGAGTACGCGGACCGCGAGGGCGACATCATCAACGCGAAGATCAGCCACTTCGAGGCGGGCTCCGCGATCATGGAGCTCGACCGCGGTGCGACCGCGGTCTTGCCGCGCTCGGAGCAGGCCCCGCACGAGCGCTACTTCGCCGGTCAGGCGCGCAAGGTCGTCGTCCTCGAGGTGCGCCGGACGCTGCGGGGCCCGCAGATCATCGTGAGCCGGGCCCACCGGGCCCTCGTGAAGCGGCTCTTCGAGCTCGAGGTTCCGGAGATCTTCCACGGACAGGTCGAGATCGTCGGGATCGCGCGCGAGCCGGGGAGCCGCACGAAGATCGCCGTCCGCGCGCGCCAGCCCGGGCTCGACGCGCGCGGGGCGTGCATCGGCCAGCGTGGCCTGCGCGTTCAGGCGATCGTGAACGAGCTGGGTGGCGAGAAGATCGACATCATCGAGTGGGCGGAGAGCCCCGAGCGGTTCGTCGCGAACGCCCTCGAGCCGGCGCACGTCGTCCGGGTCGACATCGTGCCCGAGGACAAGACCGCGTATGTCGTCGTCCCGGACCGGCAGCTCTCGCTTGCGATCGGCAAGGAGGGCCAAAACGCCCGCCTGGCCGCGAAGCTCACCGGCTGGCGGATCGATATCCGCAGCGAGTCCGAGGTCCGGGCCGAGCTCGAGCCGGAGCCCGAGCCCGAGCCGGTCGCGGTCGCCGAGGCCGTGCCGGCGAGCGAGGTCGTCGAGGAGGCCATCCGCCATGACCTCGTCGCGGAGGTCGAGGCGGAGTCCGCGGCTGCGGACGAGGAGGACCTGGATGAGGAGGACCGCGCGCTCCTCGGAGGCAAGAAGAAGCGCGAGCGCCGTTAAGCCGCAGGCGGCTCCGCCGCGGAAGCTTCCGCAGCGGACATGCGTCGCCTGCCGGACGACCCGCGCAAAACGGGATCTCGTCCGCGTCGTACGCTCCCCTCTGGGGGAGCTCTCGGTGGACCTTCGCGGAAAGGCGCCCGGGCGCGGGGCATACCTCGACCCGGACCCGGCGTGCCTCGAGCGCGGCCTCGCCGGAGGGATCCTCGCGAAAGCCCTTGAAACCTCGATCGACGACCTGACCGCGGACCGGCTGCGAGGCGAGCTCGCCGCCGGCGCGAAAACACGAACGGGAGGACGCTAGTTGCCGAAGGCAAGACCCAGGCGGATGCCACCGCAGCGTGGACCGCGCCCGCGAGGGCGCCGGCCGCAGCGGGCGCCGCAGCCAATTCCAGAAGCCGCGCCCGCGGTCGCCGTCGCGGAGCCGACGACCTCGGTCGTCACGCTCCCCAAGACGATCCAGGTCGGCGACCTCGCGCGCGCGCTCGACGCGAGCGTCGTCGACGTGATCCGAGGGCTTGTGAACATCGGCTTGATGGTCTCGATCAACGAGACCGTCGACTTCGAGACGGCATCGCTCGTCGCGAACGAGCTCGGCATCGAGACGCGTCCCGAGGAAGAGGCCGTCCCCGTCGCGGACGAGGAGGCGCTGACGCCCGAGGCGATCGGCGGTAAGGAGATCCTCTGGGAGGACGTCGACCCGGCGAAGCTGAAGGAGCGTCCGCCTGTCGTCACCGTACTCGGCCACGTCGACCACGGGAAGACGAGCCTTCTCGACGCGATCCGCTCGACGAACGTGACGTCGCGCGAAGCGGGCGGCATCACGCAGCACATCGGCGCCTACCAGATCGAGCACAACGGCCGTAAGGTGACCTTCCTCGACACGCCCGGGCACGAGGCGTTCACGGCGATGCGCGCGCGCGGCGCCCAGGTGACCGACGTCGCGGTTCTCGTCGTCGCCGCGGACGATGGCGTGCAGCCGCAGACGATCGAGGCGATCTCGCACGCGAAGGCGGCGAAGGTCCCGATCGTGGTCGCGCTGAACAAGATGGACCGACCCGACGCGAACCCCGACCAGGTGAAGGCGCAGCTCGCCGAGCACGGCGTCACGATCGAGGACTACGGCGGCGATACCCCGCTCGTCCCGGTCTCCGCGAAGACGAAGGAGGGCATCGCCGACCTCGTCGAGGTCGTGCTTCTCGTCGCTGACGTGAACGATCTGAAGGCGGACCCCGACCGGCCGGCGATCGGCCGGGTCATCGAGGCGCACCTCGACAAGGGCCGCGGCCCCGTCGCGACCATCCTCGTGCAGACCGGCACCCTGGAGCGCGGCGACCTCGTCGTCGCGGGCACGACCTTCGGGAAGGTTCGCGCGATGGTCGACGACAAGGGCAAGAACATCGGTCGGGCCGAACCGTCCCGGCCGGTGGAGATCCTCGGTCTTCCCGAGGTCCCGGAGGCCGGCGACGTGATCCGTGCCGTCGCCGACGAGAAGGCGGCCCGGGCACTCGCGGCGCAGAACGCACGCGAGCGGGCCGCGAGCACCGCGGCGGAGAAGCCCGCGACGCTCGACGAGATGTTCGCGCAGGTGAAGGAAGGCAAGGCGAAGGAGCTCAAGATCGTCCTCAAGGCGGACGTGCAGGGCTCGCTCGAGGCGATCAAGACCGCGCTCGGCAAGATCCCGCAGAACGAGGTCACGCTGGCGGTCATCCACGACGCGGTGGGCGACATCACCGAGTCCGACCTCACGCTCGCGGCCGCATCGGGCGCCGTGGTGGTCGGGTTCAACACGAAGATGGAGGCGCCCGCGCGCCGCGTGGCCGACTCCACGAAGGTCGACGTCCGTCTGTACAAGGTCATCTACGAGCTCCTCGACGATGTGCAGAAGGCGCTCACCGGAATGCTCGAGCCGGAGATGGTCGAGTCGACGCTTGGCCACGCCGAGGTGCTGCAGCTCTTCACCGCGGGCAAGACGACCATCGCCGGATCACGCGTCGTGGACGGGCTCGTCCGACGGGGCGCGCAGGCGCGCGTCCTCCGCGGCGGGACCGCCGTCTACGACGGCAAGATCGGCACGCTCCGGCGCATGAAGGACGACGTGCGCGAGGTCACCACCGGCCTCGAATGCGGGATCGTCCTGGAGAACAGCAACGACGTGCAGGTCGCCGACATCATCGAGTGCTACGTCGTCCAGCCGAAGCCGCGCTGACCCATGGCCTACAAGCGCGCGGACCGCGTGAACGCGTTGTTGCAGCGTGAGCTCGGCACGCTCATCAGCGAGGAGCTCCGCGACCCGCGGATCGCGTTCACGACGGTGACCGCGGTCGAGGTCACCGACGACCTGCGGAGCGCCCGGGTCCACGTGAGCGTCCTCGGCGACGAGGACGCCGCGAAGAGCACGATGGCGGGGCTCGAGGACGCGAAGAAGTTCCTCCGGCACCAGATCGGCGAGCGGACCGACCTCCGCTTCGTTCCCGAGCTCACGTTCGTCCCGGACCGCTCGGCGGAGCGCGCCGTGCGGATCGCGGGACTCCTCCGCGAGGCACGCGAGCGCAAGAGCGGATGAAGGACGTCGTCCGCTCGCTCCGCCAGGCGGAGCGGATCGCGATCGTGTCGCACCGCGACCCCGACCCGGACACCATCGGATCCGCCCTCGCCCTCGGCCTGGGCCTCGAGTCGCTGGGCAAGCGGGTCTCCTGGCACTGCGCGGACCCCGTGCCCGAGCCGCAGCGCTTCCTCAAAGGCACCGAGCGGTTCACGCAGGACCCGCCGACCAACGACGTGGATCTCGTCGTGACCGTCGACTTCGGATCGGTCGAACGCGCGAAGTTCGCCCTGCCAGCACGGCCGCCGATCGTGAACATCGACCACCACGCGTCGAACGACCGGTTCGGGGCCACGAACCTCGTCGACGCGACGAGCGCGGCCAGCGCCGAGCTGGTGTCCCGCGTCATCGACGCGCTCGAGATCCCTTGGACTCCCGAGATGGCGACGGCAGCGCTCGTCGGGATCATGACCGACACCGGCTCATTCCAGTTCCCGAGCACCGACGCACGCGCGCTCGAGCGCGCCGCGCGGCTCCGCGCCGCCGGCGCCGATCTGCAGGCGATCACGTACAACATCTTCCGAAACAAGCGCTTCGAGGCGATACGCCTCTGGGGGCTCGCCTTTTCGCGGCTCGTCAGGGAGCGAAATGGTCAGCTCGTCTGGACCGAGGTCCGCGCGAGCGATCTCGACGAATCCGGCGCGCGTGACGAGGACATCTCCGGGATCGTCGAGCAGATCGCGCGGTCCAGCGGCATGCGTGTCGCGATCCTGTTCAACGAGCAGGAGGGCGTCGTGAAGGTCTCCTGCCGGACGTCGCAGTGGGAGCCCTCCGTCGATGCCGCCGCGCTGATGGGCGGCTTCGGCGGCGGCGGACACGTGCGCGCGGCCGGCGCGCTCATCGGAGGGACCCTCGCGGTCGTGCGCGAGCGCGTGCTCGGCGCCGCGCGCTCGGCGCTCGACGCGGCCAGCGCTCGCGCGCCCGTCAACGCCTGATCACCACCGTCGCCGCGGGCGTCCTCGCCGTCGACAAGCCCGAGGGGTGGACCTCCCACGACGTCGTGGCCGTCGTACGCGGGGTCCTCGGCATGCGGCAGGTCGGTCACGGCGGTACGCTCGATCCACTCGCCTCCGGCCTGCTCCCAGTGCTCGTGGGCACAGCGACGAAATTCGAGCCGCGGATGCGCGAGGCGACGAAGGTCTATGACGCCGTCGTGCGCTTCGGTCGCGAGACCGCGACGGACGACCGGGAGGGGGAGTCGGTCCGCGAGGCGGACGTCCCACCGCTCGACGGCTCGACCATCGAGCGTGGTCTGGCCACGTTACGCGGTGTCATCGAACAAACGCCTCCGCGGTACTCGGCCCTGAAGATCGCCGGTCGCCCGGCCTACGCGCGCGCTCGCGCCGGCGAAACGTTCGCGATGCAGGCGCGTCGTGTGCAGGTCGACCGACTCGAGGTGATCGAGACGAAGGGAAACGACGTCCGCGTCCTCGTGGTGTGCTCGTCGGGAACCTACGTGCGCGCGATCGCTCGCGACCTGGGCCGCTCGATCGGCTCGGCGGCCCATCTCGCCGCGCTTCGCAGACTCGCGGTCGGCGCGCTCGAGGCCGCCGGCGCGGTGACGCCCGACGTCCTGCGGGCCGGCGGTCGCGAAGGCGCGGTCGCGCTCCTGCGGATCGCGGATGAACGCCTCCTGCGGATCCACGACCGCTACCTCGCGGCCCCCGCCGTTACGATCGTCGCTCAGGGGGAGTCTGTCTGATGGTCGCAAAGGGGCTCGAGCGCTTGGGGAAATCGGCCCTGGAGGCGTGGCGCGGGCTCTCGCTCGACGCGAGGCTCGTGGTCGTCTTTGGCATCGGGAACTGGCTCCTGCTGTTCGCCAACCACACGACGGTCGCGGCGACGCGCGACGTCCCGCTCTGGCAGCTGTTCCCGCCGCTCGCCGACGTCGCGTTCCTGACCGCCTGCGGCGTCCTCGCGGTGACCTATCCTCTCCGCGATCTTCGCGCGGGTCCCCGCTTCGGCACGCGCGCGCGCGTGGCCCACCTCGCCGCGATCATCGCGATCTTCGTCGTCGTGCCGACCATCGTCTCGATCGTCCTGCGAGAGACGGGCAGGCCCTACACCTACGTACACGACGGGGCCCTGATGGTCGAGGAGGCCGCGCGCAAGCTCCTCCTGGGCATGAATCCGTACGTCGCCGACTACCTCGACACGCCGATGTTCTATTGGCCGATGATCAACAACCCGGCCCTCTACCACCTGACCTATTTCCCGTTCATGTTCCTCGTCACCGCGCCGTTCGTCGGCTTCTTCGATCACTTCGGTCTGGTCTGGGATCAGCGATACCTCTACCTCCCGGCATATCTGGGCACCCTCGCGCTGGTCCCGTTCCTCGTCCAGGGCACGGCCCGTCGGCTCGGGATGACCACGGCGATCGCCCTCAACCCGCAGCTCTTCCCATTCGTCGTCGAGGGACGCAACGACTTCTTCGTGCTTTTCTTCCTGTTCGCGGGCATCGCGCTGCTCATGCGCGAGCGGCGGAGCCTCTCGTCGCTCGCGTTCGCCGCGGCGGGCGCGGCGAAGCTTCACGCGATCCTGCTGCTTCCGTTCGTCGCCCTCTACCTCGTGGCGACGCGCCGGCCGAAAACGCTCCGCGCGGTCGTCATGACCCTCGCGCCCACGTGGCCCGCTGCGATCTTCCTGCTGGTGACGTTCGTTCCGTTCCTCGTGAACGACTTCGGCGCCTTCTACGACGACGTCGTCCGCTACAACGCAGGCGGCGCGGCCTGGAGCTACCCGATCTCGGGCATGGGCTTCTCGGCGCTCTTGCTCTCGCTCGGGATCATCCCGTACCGCCAGGCGGATTTCCCGTTCGCGGTGATCGAACTCGCGGTCGCGACCCCGATCGCGATCTGGTGGCTCGTCCGCCTCTGGCGGCAGCCGACGATCGCGACGCTCCTCGCGGGGTACGCGCTCACCCTGCTCGCGTTCCTCTTCTTCGGTCGCTACTTCCAAGGGAACTACCTCGGATTCATCGCCGCGGTCTTCACCCCGGTGCCGTTCCTCGCCGCGCGCCGAGCACCTCTGCGGCGGGCGCGCCGGTCCCCTCGTCTCGGGGGCCCCTTGCCTTCGTACCGGCCCGCGCCTTCGGGCACGGCATCCCCCTCGCCTCGGGAACCGGCACTCCCGCCGCCATCCTTGGCGCCCGCGCCGGCACTCCCGCCGCCATCTTTGCCGCCCGCGCCGGTGCCGGTCGCGCTCGACGCCGAACCCTCGCCCGTCGGAGCGGCCGACTAGGCTCGTCGCATCGACGCGCTTCGCGACTTCGCGGGCTGGCCGAAGGGACCGATCCACCTCGCGATCGGGGTCTTCGACGGTGTCCACCTCGGCCATCGCGCGCTCATCGCCGAGCTGCGGCGCGGTGCCAAGCCCGACGGCGTAGCCGTCGCGGTCACGTTCGATCCGCTCCCGATCCAGGTGCTCGCGCCGGGCGCGCCGGCGTCCGCCCTCTCCGACGTCAAGGAGCGCGTGCGGTTGCTGCGCGACGCCGGCGCCGACGCGGTCGTCGTCTTCCATTTCGACGACGCTTTCGCGAAGCTCTCGGCCGACGAGTTCGTCGATCGCATTCGCTCCGCCTGCGACATTCGGCGCATCGTCGTCGGACCCGACTTCCACTTCGGGCACCGCGCCGAGGGCGACGTCGAGAAGCTGCGCGAGCGCGGGAAGCGCTACGGTTTCGCGGTGGACGTCGTCCAGCCGATCGAGATCGATGGCGCGATCGTGAGCTCGACCCGCATCCGAAACCTCCTCCTCGCCGGAGCGGTCGAGCCGGCCACGCGGCTCCTGGGCCGGCCCTACGCCGTGCGCGGCCAGGTCGTGCACGGCGAGCGGCGCGGCCGATCGCTCGGTTTCCCGACGATCAATCTCGCGCTGCCGCGCGAACGGCTGCTGCCGCGCGACGGCATCTACGCGATGTGGGCGGAGATGGGGGAGGGTCGCTTCAAGGCGGCCGCGTCGCTCGGTGTCCGACCCACCTTCGGCGGTGGCGAGCGCGTGCTCGAGGCGTTTCTGCTGGACTTCTCCGGTGAGGTCTACGGCGAGGAGGTCGAGGGGGCGTTCGTGAAGCGGCTCCGCGACGAGATCGCGTTCGCGAGCCCGGCGGAGCTCTCCGCGCAGATCGCCAAAGACGTGGAGGAGACCCGACGAGCGCTCGCGTGAGCACGCTCCGTTACGAACCGGTGATCGGCTGGGAACAGCTCCCGCCGGGCTTCACCCATCCGGACGTCGCGGCCGTCGCCATCGATTCGCGAAGCGACGTCTACCTCTTCTGCCGCGCGGAGCATCCGGTCCTCGTCTACGACCAGAGCGGCCGGTTCCTGCGCTCGTGGGGCGAGGGTCTCTTTTCGATGCGCACGCACGGGATCACGATCGGCCCGGACGACTCGGTCTACTGCGTCGACGACGCCGGCCACTCGGTGCGCAAGTTCACGCCCGAGGGCAAGCTCCTCCTGCAGATCGGCCCCGCCGGGACGCCGTCGGACACCGGCTACGACGGCGCGAACGTCGCGTCGGTCGCGCGTGCCGCCGGCCCGTTCAACCGCCCGACCAACCTCGCGGTGGCGCCGAACGGCGATCTCTACGTCTCCGACGGCTACGGGAACGCCCGCGTCCATCGCTTCTCACCGAAGGGCCAGCTCCTCGCGTCGTGGGGCGAGCCGGGCACCGGCCCCGGCCAGTTCATGCTGCCGCACGGGATCGCCGTCGATCGCGACGGTCGGGTGTTCGTGTGCGACCGCGAGAGCGACCGGATCCAAGTGTTCGACGCGGAGGGGCGCTACGAACGCGAGATCACCGACGTGCAGCGACCGATGCAGATCGTCCTCGCGGACGACCTCATGTACGTCTCGGAGCTGGTGTGGCGCAAGGGTCAGCGCTCCTTCCGCAACGGCCCCATCGAGCGCGACCTGCCGGCACGCGTGTCGGTCTTCGACGAGCGGGGCGCGGTCGTGGCGCGCGTCGGCGGACCCGACCCGTGCGCGCCGGGGAGCTTCTGCGCGCCGCACGGTCTCGCCGTCGACGCGAACGGCGACCTCTACGTCGCCGAGGTCACGATGACAATCGGCGTAAAGCCGGGGCTCGTGCCGCCCGATTGCCACACCTTCCAGAAGCTCAGGCCGGTGAGCCCGGCCTAGTTCCAGCGCACCAGCGGGAGATCCGCCTGGAACGTGGCGACCGCGCGGGCGACGCGTGCGGCGAGCTCACCGAGCGAGAACGGTTTCGCGACGATGTCGGCCACACCGAGAGCGGCGGCGCCCGCCGCGACGATCTCGCTACGGCCGGTGACGAGGACCAGCGGCACGCCGAACCGGTCCTGGAGCGAGCGAGCCCACGCGCGAACGGCCGCCACCTCGGGCCGCGTCACGACGTCGGTCACGATCACATCGAGCGACGGCGTGAAGGGGATGGGATCCGGAGCGTGGCTCTCGCAGACGCCATAGCCCTCAGCGAGCAGGGCCTGCGCGATGACACGCCGGGTCGCGTAATCGTCCTCGATCACCAAAGCGACGCGCATGGCCCTTCCTATGCACCGTCGATGCCAGCGCGGCGGTGTTCAGGCCCTGCGTTCGAGATACGCGCGGAGGTCCGCGACCGACGCCTCCCAGAGCGCGCCGTCCCAGGCGTGCCTGAACCCGAGCCGGGTGTTGATCGCGAGCATCGGCGCGTTCACGCTCGCGTTCCCCGTGCGGATGTAGCGCGCATCTGGCCACTCCCCAAGGACGCGCTCGAGCATGGCGGCCTTGACCCATTTGCCGATCCCGCGCCCGCGGTGCGCGGGGATGACCGCGGTCCCCTGCTGCTGGATGACATGCGGTACCCGAGGGTCGTACACGACCTCGGTGTAGCCGGCGGTCTCGCCCGTGGCGTCGTGGATCGCGAGCACCAGCCGCCGCTCGCGACCGGTCGCCCTGCGCGCACGATCGAACTCGCGGACCTCGGCGGCGGTGAGGTGCCAGTCCTCCATGGCCGAGGCCCCGCGCGGGGCCGTGTTCATCGCCTCGTAGGCCGTGACGACGTGGGCCATCAGCTCGTCGGTCACGTCGGCGTCCACCCACGCGAGGCGGTAGCCCGGCGGGTCGAGCTTGGCCCAGTCCGCGGTCATCGCCCGGTCGACCTCGCCGACCGCGAGCTGGCTGAACCGCGCGCGGAGGACCTCGCTCGCCCCGACCGCTTTCGTGAAGGCTTCGCCCGCGGGAATGCGACCGTTCGTCGAGAACTGGAGCTTCACGGCTCCGGCCGGCACCGCGTCGACCATCTCACGGAGGAAGCGGCGCGCGAGCCCGCGACGCCGATGTCCCGGGAGGACGCCGATCTCGGTCTCGCGGTAGTGCTGATTGGTCTCGGCGACGATGCGGATGAGCGCCGCCGTCCCGACGATCTGACCGTCGGCGGCGCGCGCGAGCCAGTCGGTGAACTCGATCATCTTGGGCCGCGCCCGGAGTCGGTCGACCGCGACTTCCGTGGGCGTCGGGGGATCCTCGGGAAAGCGCTCGCCGCCCAGGGCGTTGCGGAGCTCGGCGATCTGCCGGATGTCGCGGTCAGAGAGCATCGCGAGCTCGAACGCTTCGATCGCGTAGCCAGGTGTCGGCGGAGCGGTCGTCATGACCGGCGATGATGCCATCGCGGCGTTTCCGCGGAATCGCTAGATTCGGCACAGATGTCATTCCCGCGACCGCTTCGCTTCGGCCTGAAGTTCTCCCAGCAGATCCATCCGATCGACGTCCACACGGACATCTGGCGCATGGCCGACGACGCCGGCTTCGACCACATCTGGCCATTCGACCATCTCATCTCGCTCGGTCCCGACCCGGCGGCACCGATCTTCGACGGATGGACCGCCCTCGGCGCGATGGCCGCGATCACGAAGCGAGCGCGCATGGGCCTCAACGTCACGGGCAATCTCTACCGCCACCCGGGGCTCATGGCGAAAATCGCGGTCACCGTCGATCACCTATCCCACGGACGTCTGGAGTTCGGCATCGGAACCGGTTGGAACGAACCGGAGTTCACGCAGTTCGGTCTGCCGTTCCCGACCGCCGGAGACCGCGTTCGCATGCTCGACGAGTCCCTTCGCGCGATGAAGCTCCTCTGGTCAGAACCGCGTGCGACGTACAAGGGGCGCTTCTACGAGCTGAAGGACGCGATCGCCGAACCGAAGCCGGTGCAACGGCCATACCCGCCGATCTGGATCGGCGCGAAGGGCGAACGCATGCTCCGCCTTACCGCGCGGCACGCCGATGTCTGGAATTCCAACGCCCGCGGGTTCGCGGAGTCTGTCGACGCGTCGCGGACGCTCGATGAGGCCTGCACGAAGATCGGACGCGACCCCGCGACCCTGCGCCGATCGATCAACGTCATCTTCGACGGAGCGGATGCGACGATCGGGAAGGTCGACGCGGCCGTGAAGGCCGGATTCAGCGAGATTCTCATCATGATCTCGAACCGCGGCGCCGGAGAGCCCCGCGGGCTCGCCGCGGACGCCGCGAAGCTCCTGGGGCGTCTTCGCCAGCTTGGTTGAGGGCACAAGAGGCCGCATCGGCTAGAATTCGGAGCGAATAAGAGATCCAAAGGATCACAGAAAGGACAACGGGTGCCGTCAGCCACGCTTCCGAACAAGCACGAGGTGATCACGGCCTACCGCCGTGAGGAGAAGGACACCGGCTCGCCGGAGGTCCAGATCGCGCTCCTGACCGAGCGCATCAAGCACCTCACCGAGCATCTGCGCACGGCCCGCCACGACAACGCGAGTCGTCGCGGCCTGCTCTCGATGGTCGGTCAGCGCCGACGGCTGCTCGCCTACCTGCACCGAAGAAGCCCAGAGCGATACCAGGACGTCATCGGGCGACTCGGTCTGCGACGGTGAGACCGCCCGCGTAGAGCGGAAAACCCAGGGAAATCCCTGGGTTTTTTCATAGGCACCCGAGATCAACAACCACATGCCAGTTACCCGTTCCCAGGCGACCATCAACGGCAAGCCGCTCACCTTCGAAACCGGGAAGTACGCCAAGCAGGCGGGCGGCGCAGTCACTGTCCGGTACGGCGACACCGTCGTCTTCGCGGCCGCGACCGTCGCCAAGACGATCCGCACCGGCATCGACTTCTTCCCGCTGACGGTCGACTTCGAAGAGCGCCTCTACGCCGCGGGGAAGATCCCGGGCTCGTTCCCGCGCCGCGAGGGCCGCCCCTCCGAGGAAGGCATCCTCACGGCACGCCTGACCGACCGCCCGATCCGGCCGCTCTTTCCGAAGGGCTTCCGCAACGACGTGCAGATCATCGTCTCGGCCTGGTCGGCCGATCAGGAGAACGACTACGACGTCCTCGCGGTGAACGCGGCGTCCGCCGCGCTCACGATCTCGGACGCTCCGTTCGAGGGACCCATCGGCTGTGTTCGCGTCGGGACGGTGGACGGTGAGCTCACGCTCAACCCGACGATCCAGCAGATGGAGGAGAGCACGCTCGATCTGATCGTCGCGGGGACGCGCGACTCGATCATGATGATGGAGGCCGGTGCGCGCCAGGTCAGCGAGGATTTCCTCATCCAGGCTGTCGGCCTCGCGCAGGAAGGCATCAGGAAGATCTGTGACGCCCAGATGGAGCTTCAGGCCGCCTCCGGCAAGCCGAAGCTCGAGTACATCCAGGTCGTTCCCGACCCCGCCCGCCTCGGCGCGGTCACCTCGTTCCTCAGCCAGCGGTTGCGCGCCAAGCTCCGTAACCCGGACAAGGCACAGCGCGAGGCGGGGCTCGACGAGCTGAAGCTCGAGGCCGTCGCCCAGTTCGCGACCGGTGAGACCGCTCCGCTCACCCTCGAAGAGGTCAGCGCGGTCTACGAGCAGCTCCTCGAGGAGGAGTTCCGCAAGGCGGTCACCGAGGAGAACCTGCGTCCGGATGGCCGCGGCACCAAGGACATCCGCCAGCTGTCGATCGAGGTCGGGGCTCTTCCGCGCACGCATGGCTCGGCCGTGTTCACCCGCGGGCAGACCCAGGTGCTCTCGGTCGCGACTCTCGGTCCAGGCGGTGACGAGCAGATCATCGACACGCTCTCGCCGGTCGACACCAAGCGCTACATGCACCACTACAACTTCCCGCCGTTCTCGGTCGGGGAGGTGCGCATGATGCGCGGTGCCGGCCGTCGCGAGATCGGCCACGGCGCGCTCGCCGAGCGCGCGATCCTCCCCGTGCTTCCGACGAAGGAAGAGTTCCCGTACACCATCCGCGTCGTCAGCGAGACGCTCGAGTCGAACGGCTCGTCGTCGATGGCGTCGACCTGCGGCTCGACGCTCGCGCTGATGGACGCCGGTGTGCCGATCAAGGAGATGATCGGCGGTATCGCGATGGGCCTTGTGACCTCAGGCGACAAGTGGACCGTCCTCACCGACATCCAGGGGCTCGAGGACCACTACGGCGACATGGACTTCAAGATCACCGGCTCGGCGAAGGGCGTGACCGCGCTCCAGATGGACATCAAGATCAAGGGGATCTCGCTCGACATCATGCGCGCGGCGTTCCAGCAGGCGCGCGACGCGAGACTGTTCATCCTCGAAGCGATGCGCAACGTCATCAGCGAGCCGCGGCCCGAGCTGTCGCGGTGGGCGCCACGCATCGAGACGATCAAGATCCAGCCCGACAAGGTCCGCGAGGTCATCGGGCCAGGCGGCAAGATGGTCCGTGCGATCCAGGCGGAGACCGGGACGACGATCGAGCTCGAGGACGACGGCACCGTCCGGATCACCGGGGCGAAGGCCGAAGGCCGCGAGAAGGCACGAGCGATGATCGAGGGCCTGACGAAGGAGCCCGAGGTCGGCGAGGTCTACGACGGCAAGGTCACCCGGATCATGAGCATCGGCGCGTTCGTCGAATACCTTCCCGGGAAGGAAGGCCTCGTTCGCATGAGCGAGCTTTCCGCCGATCGGGTCAACCGGGTCGAGGACGTCGTGAACGTCGGCGACAAGGTGAAGGTGAAGGTGGCCGAGGTCGACCGCATGGGCCGCGTGAATCTCTCGATCCGCGCGGTCAGCGAGGACGGTGGCGACTACGCGGCCCGGCAGAGCGCCGAGCGCGAGCGGTACCGCGATCGCGACGACCGGGGTGGGCCGCGACGCGGTCCGGGTGGGGGTGGAGGCGGCTTCCGTCGAAGCGGACCGCCGCGCTAACTTAGCGCCATCCTGACCCTGGTCCTGCCGGCCTACAACGAGGCTCGCCGCATCGAGGCGAGCCTCTCGCGTTGCGCGGACTACTTTCGCGAGCGCGGGTTGACCGCCGAGATCCTCCTCGCCGACGACGGGTCGCAGGACGCGACGGCCGACGTGTTCCACCGCGCGAAGATCGGTCTCCCGTACAAGGGACTGACCTACCGGCTCCTCCGGCTGCCGCACCGCGGCAAGGGGGCGGCTGTGCGGGCCGGGATCATGTCGGCGGAGGGCGATCCGATCGTCTTCCTCGACGCGGACCTCACCATCCCCGTCGAGATCCTCGACCTCTTTCTCGAAGCGCTCGCGACCGGCGCGGACCTCGCGATCGCCTCGCGCTACGTCGCCGGATCGGTCGTCGACCGGCCGTGGTGGCGGCGGGTGATGGGCGACGTCTACCGCTTCGTCGTCCATGCGCTCGTTCCGACCGACATCAAGGACACGCAGTGCGGGGGCAAGATGTACACCGCGGAAGCGGCGAAGAACCTCTTCGCCCGCCAGCGGCTCGACGGGTTCGCGTTCGACGCGGAGGTGCTCTTCCTGGCCAAGCGCGCGGGCTACCGGGTGCGCGAGATCCCCTTCGCGCTGCGGCAGCGGAACGACACGCGCATCGACTTCCTCCGCGACTCGCCGCGGATGTTCCGCGATCTTTTCCTGATCCGTTTGAACGCGCTCCGGGGCGTCTACGGCCGATGACCCTCGTCATCACCGCCGACGACCTCGGACTTTCGCCCGCGGTCACCCGAGGTGTCCTCGAGGCGCATCGGCGAGGCGTGGTCCGTTCGGCATCGCTGATGGTGACTTTTCCCTCGTCGGCGGAAGCGGCCGCGCTCGCCCTCGCCGAGCACGACCTCGAGGTGGGGCTGCACCTCGACCTCGTCGGCGGCCAGCCCCTTTCCGATCCCGCGGACATCTCGACCCTCTGTGATGCCGAGGGTCGCTTCTTCCCGCTCGGCGAGTTCACGCGACGCCTGGTGACCCGCCGCATCCGCGCGGGCGAGCTGGCCGCCGAGATTCGCGCGCAGGCCGCTCGCGCGCGCACCTGGGGCCACCCGCCGCTCGCCTGGGACTCCCATCGGCACGTGCACCTCATGCCGCCGGTCGCGCGCATCGTCGCGCAGGTGGCCAGAGAGGAGGGCGCGCGCTGGGTGCGGCGAGCCCGGCCGCCGCGGGCCTGGGGGGCCGTGAAGGAGCAGGCGCTCCGCGCCGCGACCCTCGGCTCGGCGCTCGCGTACCGCGGCATCGCCGGGCCGAGGTGGTACGTGGACATCACCACCCAGCGACCCCGGCTTGACGCGGTGGGCGTCGCGCTCCTCGCGACCCACGGCGGGGTGGGAGAGATCGGGTGCCACCCCGGCTACGTCGACGACGAGCTGCGCCGCGCCGACAGCCTGGTCGATGAGCGCGTCGCGGACCTCACGCTCATCACCGACCCGCTGCTCCGAACGGCGCTCGGCTCGGACACGGTCCGCAGGCGGGTGCCCTGATGCCGGGCGCGACCACCAGCGGCGCCCTGAACCGCGCCGTCCACCGTTACCGCTCCGCGCCGCTCGGAGCGCGGCTCTTCGTCCACGGACGGGCGTTCCTCTCGGACCTGGCGTTCGTCGAACGCTTCGTCGACCCGCCTCCCAAGTGCGACGTCGTCACGATCGTCGACGTCCTCTATCTGCTTCCGTTCGACCAGCAGGAGCGGGTGCTGCGCAACGCGGCGTCAGCCCTCGGCGAGGGCGGGCCGGTGGTGGTGAAAGCCCAGGAGCGCCGCACCGACCCTCGCTACGCCATCACGTACCTGCAGGAGACGATCACCGTCAGCCTCGGATTCACGCGTGGCGGCCGCGAGCGGTTCTTCTTCCCGACGCGGGAGGAGGCGCTCGCCATGTTCGAGCGGGCCGGATTCGTCGTGGAGGTCGAGGACATGCCGAACCGGCCGTACACGGACGTGGTTTATCTCGCCCGCAAGGCGCCGATGAAGACCTCGGCCGTCTCATAATCAGCGCGGTGCAAGACGCTTCGTCGACGGAGCTGCGGCTGGTCGCCGACCAGATCCGCGCTTGCACCGCGTGCCCGCTCCATCGCAGCGCCCGGCAGGCGGTCCCTGGCGACGGGTCGGGCGAGTCGGGGATCTTCTTCCTCGGCGAGGCTCCCGGCTACCACGAGGACGTGCAGGGCAGGCCGTTCGTCGGCGCCGCGGGCCAGTTCCTCGACGAGCTGCTCGCCGGCATCGGGCTCGACCGGCGCAAGGTGTTCATCACCAACGTCGTCCGGCACCGGCCCCCGGAGAACCGCGACCCTCTCCCTGACGAGATCGCCGCGTGCGACATCTGGCTGCGGCGCCACCTGGAAGTGCTCCGACCCCGCGCCATCGTCACGCTCGGTCGCCACGCGATGGGGAAGTTCTTTCCCGGCGAGTCGATCTCGCGCATCCACGGGAAGCCGCGCCGCACCACCGACGGGCTCGTGATCTTCCCCGTCTACCACCCGGCCGCCGCCCTCCATCAGCCGGCCTTGCGGGACGCCCTCGTCGGCGACTTCCGCGCGCTCGCCGCGTACCTCGCGACCCCCGCGCCGCCCAAACCGGAGGCGGAAGCAAAACCCGCGGAGCAGATCACGCTCTTTGGCTAAGGCAGACGGCCCGCTGCGGATCATCCCCCTCGGCGGCGTCGGCGAGATCGGCAAGAACATGCTCGCGATCGAGATGGGGGACGACGTCCTCGTCATCGACGCGGGTCTCATGTTCCCCGACGAGCAAATGCTCGGCATCGATCTCGTCATCCCGGACATCGGGTACCTGCGAACCCGAAAGGACCGGGTCCGCGGCTTCCTCATGACGCACGCCCACGAGGACCACATCGGCGCCCTTCCCTACGTGCTCCGGGAATTCGTGGACGTGCCGATCTACGGGACCAAGCTCACGCTCGGGCTCATCCGCACCAAGCTGCGCGAGCACAAGCTCGCGGAGAAAGCCACGTTCCGCGAGATCGCCCCGGGGGCGCCGTTCAACATCGGTGGCCTGCGCTGTGACTCGTATTACGTCTGTCACAGCATCCCGGACGCGGTCGGCCTGACCGTCGAAACGCCGTACGGCACGATCGTGCACTCGGGCGACTGGAAGTTCGACCACACCCCGGTCGACGGGCGTCAGACCGACTTCGGACGGCTCGCGGCGATCGCCGCGAAGGGCGTCCTCCTGCTCATGTCCGACTCGACGCGCGCGGAGGTCCCGGGCTACACGCAATCCGAGCGACACGTCGCGGAGATGTTCGACGGGATCATGTCGCGCGCCCCCGGCCGCGTGATCACGACGACGTTCGCCTCGAACATCTCGCGCATCCGGCAGATCGTGGAGATCGCCGCCGCCTGGGGCAGGAAGACCGCGATCGTCGGCCGCTCGATGGAGAACTACACGAAGACGGCCCGCGAGCTCGGCTACCTCGAGTACCCGGAGGGCTCGATCGTCCACCCGAACGAGATCGGCAAGCTCGCCGATCACGAGCTCTGCATCATCACCACCGGCAGCCAGGGGGAGCCGACGAGCGCGCTCTCGCGGATGGCGCTCGGCGACCACCGTCACGTCGCCGTGAAAGAGGGCGACACGGTGGTCATGTCGGCGACGCCGATCCCCGGCAACGAGGAGCTCGTCAGCCGGACCGTCGACAACCTCTTCAAGCTCGGTGCCGAGGTCATCTACGACGCGCCGAGCCGCCCGCACGTGTCCGGGCACGCGAGCCAGGAGGAGCTGAAGCTCCTCATGAACATCCTCAGGCCTCAGCACTTCCTGCCGATCCACGGTGAGTACCGGATGCTCGTGCGGCACGCGCGAATGGCCATGGACGTCGGTGTCGCACCGGACAAGACGTTCGTCCTCACGAACGGCGACGTGCTCCTCATCGACGAGAAAGGCGCGCGCGTCGGCGACCGGGTGCAAGCCGGGGTCGTCTATGTCGACGGTCTTGGGGTGGGGGACGTGAGCCAGGGGGTCATGCGCGATCGCCTCTCGATCGGGAGCGACGGCATCTTCCTCGTGGTCGTCACGATCGAGCAGAAGACCGGCGCGGTCGTGGCCGGCCCGGACATCGTGACGAAAGGGTTCGTCCCCGAGCACGACGCCGGCGAGATCGTCGAGCTCGCAAAGCAGCGGGTCCTCGATGGGCTCGCGGAGGCGCAGACCGGCGAGCATCTCGCCGAGTCGGCGGCGCTCAAGGACGCGATCCACGCGAGCGTCGCGTCGTTCCTCTACGAGCGGACGAAGCGGAGGCCGATGGTCCTGCCCGTCATCATGCAGGTCTAAAAGACAGAGGAGGGGTATGGCACGAAGGGCGACGCGCGGCGCGCGTCGAGGAGCCACGCCCGCGATCGAGCCCCGGATCCGTGACGAGGTGGGGGCGATCGCGGTCGTCGCGTTCGCGGTCCTCTCCGCGGTGGCGCTCGCCACCGATCAGGGAGCGGTCCTGGTGTGGTGGCGGTCGATCCTGTTCGACCTGCTGGGCTGGGCGGCCTTCCTGGTGCCACTGGCGCTCGCGGGCATCGCCCTCGAGCTCTGGTTCGGGTTCGTCCGCCGGGAGACGATCCTGCCGATCATCGGCGTCATCGTCGTGGTCCTCGCGCTTCTCGGGCTGACTCGCCACTACGTCCACGACGGCGTCGCCGGCGGCTACCTGGGCGGCGCGCTGGCGCAGGCGGCGGCCACGCTCTTCGGGCAGATCGGCGCCCCGATCGCGCTCGCGGCGCTCCTCCTGGTCGGCGTCGTCATCGCCGCGAATCGCACGCTCGCCGACCTCCTGGCGCCCGTGTGGCGACGGCGGGAAGCGCTCGGCGGGCTCAAGCCGGGCACGCTCATCCCGGGCGGGACGGCCACCCGGTTCGACCGCCTGCCGGGCGAGCCGGCCGATGGACCGCCCCTGCCGCTGCGCATCAACATGCCCGAACCGAGGCCACCGAAGGCGGCTCCGGCCCAGCGGCCCGTCGCCCGTGGCCCGTCGGGGCCCGAAACGGACGCCCAGGCCGAACGGGTGCCCTTCGCCGTCTCCACCGCCGGGCTGCCGTCCGCCGCCGTCGCTGCCGAGGGCGTCCTGCACGCGGATCCCCCCGAGCGTCCGTGGACCCTCCCGTCGATCGACCTGCTCGAAGAGGGGAACGTGGCCCGGAGCGGCGAGGGTGAGGTCCGCCGGAACGCGCGGCTCATCGAAGAGACGCTCGCGCACTTCGGGATCGCCGCGACCGTCGCCGAGGTGAGCGTCGGCCCGGTCGTCACCCGCTACGAGCTGAAGCCGGCGGCCGGCGTGAAGCTCTCGCGCATCGAGTCTCTCGCCGACGACCTCGCCCTCGCCCTCGCCGCGCGCAGCCTGCGCATCGAGGCGCCGATCCCCGGAAAGAGCGTCGTCGGGATCGAGATCCCGAACCTCGCGATCGGGCTCGTCTCGCTCCGCGACGTCGCCGAGAGCGCCGAGTTCCGCGCCGGGCCCTCGAAGCTCACCGTCGCGCTCGGCCGCGACGTCGCCGGGTCCCCGATCGTGAGCGACCTGGCCCGGCTCCCGCACCTCCTCATCGCCGGCCAGACCGGGTCGGGGAAGAGCGTCTGCATCAACTCGATCATCTGCAGCATCCTCCTGCAGGCCACGCCGGACGAGGTCCGCCTCATCCTCGCCGACCCCAAGCGCGTCGAGCTCACCGGCTTCAACGGCGTTCCGCACCTCGTCGTGCCGGTCGTCACCGACCACGACAAGATCCTGAACGCGCTCTACTGGGCGATGGGCGAGATGGACCGGCGCTACCGGCTCTTCGCTCGCTCGGCCGCTCGGAACATCGAGAAGTACAACGAGGCCCGGACGGGCCTCGACCGCATCCCGTACGTCGTCCTGATCATCGACGAGCTCGCCGACCTCATGATGTCCGCGCCGATCCAGGTGGAGAAGGCGATCACGCGCATCTCCCAGCTCGCCCGGGCGACCGGCATCCATCTGGTCGTCGCGACGCAGCGTCCCTCGGTCGATGTGATCACCGGGCTCATCAAGGCGAACATCCCGGCTCGCGTCGCGTTTGCTACCGCCTCGGCGGTCGACTCCCGCACGATCATCGACATGACCGGCGCGGAGAAGCTTCTCGGACGCGGTGACATGCTGTGGCTGCCGCCGGACTCGCCCAAGCCGACACGCGCCCAGGGTGTGTTCGTCTCCGACGGCGAGATCGAGCTCGTGACCCGGCACTGGAAGCAGCAGCGCGAGCCGCGGTACGACCTCTCGATCCTCGAGGACAAGGAGCGCGCGCACGTCCGCGACGACGGCGGCGATGACATCGAGGACGAGCGCTACGAGGAGGCCGTCGAGATCGTCCAGCGCGCCGGGCAGGCCTCTGTCTCGATGCTCCAGCGCAAGATGACGATCGGTTTCGCGCGCGCCGGCAGGCTCATCGACGTCATGGAGCAGCACGGCGTCATCGGTCCTTCGCAGGGCCCCGGCAAGATGCGCGAGGTCTACGGGATGGCGAAGGACGACGCATGAGCAAGCTCGGGCCCGACGAGCTCATCCCGCTCTATCAGCGTGAACGCGGCCAGCCCGAGCCGCCGCAGACGAAATCGTTCAAGCCCTACCGCCCGGTCGTTCGGCGGAGCCTCATCTTCCGGCCGGTCGTCTTCGTGCCGGTCCTCGTCATCGCGGCCGTCGGGCTCTTCGCCGGATATATCTACTACCAGTTCACGACGTTCGCGGTGAAGCCGCGGCTCGAGGTGACCGATCCGGCCACCGACCTCATCGCGACGACCGCAGAGGTCGTCCTGCGCGGCATCACGGTCCCCGACGGACGGCTCACCGTGCGGGTCTTCCCGGGCCCGGACACGCTCGGTGACATCCGCCCGGATAGCGACGGACACTTCGTCGTGACCGTCGGACTCAAGCCCGGCGCCAATCACATCGAGGTCGAGATCCTCGACGCGGCGGGCAAGACCAACCGCGTCTCCCGCTCGGTCCAGTACCAGGCCCCGGCCGCGTCCGCGGCGCCTCCGCAGCTCGTCATCGAGCAACCGGCCAACGGTGGCAAGGTCACGAACACGCCGGTCCAGGTCAGCGGCCACGTCGCCGGACCCGTCGCGAGCCTCAGCATCAACAACAGTGCCGTCCCGCTCAATCCGGACGGCCGGTTCGACACGCGCTACTACGCTCCCGCTGGGCCTCAGACCTTCACGATCGTCGCCCGGTCGGCGAGCGGCACGACGATCGAGGAGACGCGAACGGTGACGGTCGCCTACACGCAGGCGGTCGTTACGGTCTTCGTGAAGGGCGGCGACGCCTGGCTCCTCGCGACCGTCGATGGAAGCCCGGCGACGGGCGCGACGGGGCGGACGTACCACGACGGCGAGACGGCGGTGTTCAGCGGGCGTGAGGTCCGCATCAAGAGCGGCAACGCCGCGGTGACCCAGGTCATCTACAACGGACAGCCGATCACGAGCCTCGGACGCCAGGGGGAGGTCGTCGAGCGCGTCTTCACGCAGTGAACCTCGCGGACGGGATCGCTCTCGCGCGTGCCGTCGCTGTCCTCCCCGTGATCGTCCTCGTCGCCACCGGATCCGACACCCTCGCGCTCGTCGTCTTCGCCGCGGCGGCGCTCTCGGACGCGATCGACGGTCCGGTCGCGCGCGCCCGCGACGAGGTGACCGCCCGCGGCGAATGGCTCGACCCGCTCGCCGACAAGGTCCTGATCGCGGGAACGTTGGCGGCGCTCGCCGCGCGTGGCCTCGTGCCGCTCTGGGCACTCGTCATCGTCTTCGGCAGGGAGCTCGCGGCGATCGCGGTCCGGAGTCGCTCGCCGCATCCGCTGCCGGCGACCGCGGACGGCAAGGCGAAGACCGTCCTCCAGGCCCTTGCCGTCGCGATGACCCTGCTCGCCGCGGACGCGGGGTCCGCGCCGCTCGCGGCGACGGCGGCCATCGTCCTCGCGGCGGCGCTCGGGCTGACGGTCGTCTCCGGCCTCAGACTCATCCTCCGTGCCGCCCAAACAGCCGCCCACGCTCGCTGACCTCGAGGAGCGCATGCGGGCGATCCAGGCGCGCCTGCGCCGCCGCAAGACGACGGTCGCCGTCGCCGAGTCGTGCACCGGCGGGCTCCTCGCGGCCGTCCTGACGGCGCACGGCGGCGCGAGCGAGTTCTTCAGGGGTGGCGCGGTCGTGTACTCGAACGAGGCCAAGACGATTTACGCGGACGTCGCCCCCGACCTCATCCACGGCCACGGTGCCGTCTCGTCGGTCGTCGCCGGGGCGCTGGCGCGGGGCGCGCGGGCACGCCTCGAGGCCACGCTCGGCCTCGGGGTCACCGGGATCGCCGGGCCGGGCGGGGGGACGCCGGGGAAGCCGGTGGGGCTCGCCTACGTCGCCGTCGACAGCGACGCGCACAGCGCGGTGAAGAAGCTCCAGTGGCCGTACGACCGCGAGGGCAATCGCCTCGCGTCGGTCGGCGTCGCGCTCGATCTTCTCGAGGCCGCCATCGCGTGACCGCCGAGGTCCGCAGGGCGCTCGCGTCGGTGTGGACCGACCGCGAGGCCGCCAGCCTTTACCGCTACCGCGCGCCGTATCCGCCCGTGCTGTTCGAGGCGCTCCGTCGCTTCGTCGTTCCGCCACCGGTCGTCCTCGACGCCGGCTGTGGTACGGGAGCGCTCTCACGCCATCTGGGCGCGTTCGCGAGCCGGATCGACGCGATCGATCCATCCGCGGCGATGATCGAGGAGGGCAGACGGCTGAGCGGTGGCGACGATCCGCGCATCCGGTGGATCGTTGGGGCGGCCGAGAGCGCGCCGCTCGATCCGCCATACGGACTGATCACCTGCGGAAAGAGCCTTCACTGGATGGACCACGACGTGGTCATGCCGCGTTTCGCGGACGTCCTCGCGCCGGGCGGCCGTCTCGTGGTGGTCGACGACGACGTCGGATACCCACCGCTCTGGAAGAAAGATCTCATCGCGATCATCGAGCGGCACTCGCCGGTCAATCCCTCCGCGTTCAAGGACCTCTTCGGTGACCTGCAAAGACGCGGCCTCTTCGAGCGGCACGGCTTCCTCCGCACGACCGTCGCGCCGTTCGAGCAGTCCGTCGAGGACTTCATTCGGGCGCTGCAGAGCACGAGCAGCCTCTCCCGCGTCACGCTCGGCGAGCGAACCGATGCCTTCGCGGCGGACGTGCGCGCGCTCTTCGCGCGTCTGGGGATCACGCGCATCGCGCTGCCGGTCGCGGCGATGGTCGTGTGGGGACGGCCGCTGCGACCGTGAGCGCGAAGCCGCTCGGCGTCGGTCTCCTCGGCCTCGGCACGGTGGGGTCGGCCGTGGCGAGAGCGTTCGCGGAACGGTCGCGCCGGATCGACGCGGCCGCCGGCCGTCCAGTGAAGCTTGTCTCGGCGGCGGTCCGCGACCCCCACAAGCCGCGCGAGGCCGGCGATGTCCCGGTCACGGCCGATCCGCACGCCGTCCTCGACGACCCCGAAGTCGCGATCGTCGTCGAGGTGATCGGCGGCACCGACCCCGCCCGCGACCTCGTGTTCGCGGCGTTCGACGGCGGGAAGCACGTCGTCACCGCAAACAAGGAGCTCGTCGCCAAGGAGTGGAACGCGGTGCACGAGGCGGCGCGAATCGCCAGGCGCGAGCTTCGCTTCGAGGCGGCGGTCGCGGCCGCGGTGCCGGTCATCGCGGGCATGCGCGGTCTCGGTGCGGTGAGGCCACGCATCCTCCGCGGACTCCTGAACGGGACGACTACGTACATCTGCTCGCGGATGGAGACCGGCCGCTCGTTCGACGAGGCGCTCGCGGAGGCGATCGCCGCCGGCTACGCGGAGGCCGACCCGACGAACGACGTCGACGGCCACGATGCCGCGTACAAGCTCGCCATCCTCGTCTCCATCCTCGAGGGCCGCCACTTCCATCCAGACAACGTGCGCCGCACGAGCCTCCGGGGCGTCTCCGCGTCCGAGATGACGAACGCCGCGGCGCGCGGAGCGCGGATCCGCTATCTCGCCGTCGCCGACTTCGGCGAGCGTGCGACGAAGGCACGGGTCGGACCGGAGGAGGTGCCCGCGGGATCGCTCGAAGGCCAGGCCACGGGCCCGACGAACGTGATCACGCTCGAGGCGGACCTCGCCGCACGCCTCGTCTGGAGCGGTCCCGGCGCCGGCGGCGACGCGACCGCGTCCGCGATACTCGGCGACGTGATCGCGATCGCGCGGCGGAGCTCGTAGCGTGCGCACCGTCCTGAAGTTCGGCGGCACGTCGGTCGCCTCGCCGGCCGCGCTCGCGCGCGTGGCCGAGATCACGAAGGCGACGAAGGGCGAGCGCGTCGTCGTCGTGTCGGCGACGGCCGGGACGACCGACACGTTGATCGCCGCGGCCCGCGCGGCAGAGCACGGCGACGTCCAGAAGGCGCAGGACAGCCTGGCCGAGCTCGCCGAAGCGCACAAGAACCTCGTGGCGGACGCGCTCGGATTCGAGTCGGCCGACGTGCTCAAGGAGATCGGCGACCTCACCGAACGGACCGACGCGCTCTTGCAGAGCGTCGCGATCCTGCGCGAGTGCACGGCCCGGACGATGGACGCGATCGTCTCGTACGGCGAGCGGATCTCGGCGCCGATCGTCGCCGCGGTGCTCGATCACCATGGGGTGAAGGCCGAGGCGCTCTCGGCTGAGGGCCTCATCATCACCGACGACCAGTTCGGCCACGCCAACCCGATCCTCGACGAAACGAAAGCGCGCGCCGCACAGGAGCTCGCGCCGCGCCTCAGCTACGGCTCGGTACCGGTGGTCACCGGGTTCATCGGCTCGACCGCCGAGGGCGTGACCACGACGCTCGGCCGGGGCGGGTCGGACTTTTCGGCCGCCGTCCTCGCGGCCGCCGTAACCGCGAACGAGCTCCGCATCTACACCGACGTGAGTGGGGTCATGAGCGCCGACCCGCGCGTGGTGAAGGACGCGAAGCCGCTCGCCACGCTGTCGTACGCCGAGGCCGCCGAGCTCAGCTATTTCGGCGCGAAGGTCATCCATCCGCGGACGGTCCTCCCCGCCGTCGAGGCGGGCATCCCCGTGCGCATCCTGAACACGTTCGCACCTTCCGATCGTGGGACGACGATCACGGCGGCGAGCGGGAACGACGGCACCGTCGTCAAGGCGACCACGTCGATCGGGTCGCTCGGGCTCATCACCGTCCAGGGCGCGGGCATGAGCGGTATCCCCGGCTTCGCGGCTCGTGTTTTCGACACGACCGCGGCGGAAGGCATCTCGGTGATGATGATCAGCCAGTCCTCCAGCGAGAACTCCATCTGCCTCGTCGTCCCCGACGAGGCGACCGAGCGACTTCGGGGCGCGCTCGAGCGCATGTTCAACGCCGAGCTCCGCCGCCACGACGTCGAGCGCATCGCGGTCGAGAAGCCGGTCGCGATCGTCGCCGCGGTGGGGGAGGGGATGCGGGGCACCCCCGGGGTGGCGTCGCGGGTCTTCGGCGCACTCGGAAAGGCCGGCGTGAACGTCGTCGCGATCGCCCAAGGCTCGAGCGAGCTGAACATCTCGCTCGTGGTGATGGAACGCGACCGCGAGAAGGCCGTCCGGCTCATCCACGAGGAGTTCCATCGCTGAGGGCGCTCAACCACTACAGCTACCTCATCCTCGTCGTCGCCGTCCTTCTCCCGACCACGCTCGGTGTCCTCGTCACGCTCGCGCCGGTCGGAGCCGCGGCGCTGCCCGCGTTCTTCGCGACGCTCGGGCTCGACCTCGTGGTCCTCGCCGGGATCTGGCTCGCCATACGCCCGGGTCGGCCGGACGTGCGCTCGCGGGCCGATCTCGAGCGAGTCGTCCACGCGGGACGCCCGGCGGTCGTCGAGCTGTACTCGAATTTCTGCCTCATCTGCATGGCCTACCGGCAGGCGGTGCGGCTCGCCGCGACCCGCCTGGCGGGTCAGTGCACCTTCGCGCGGGTCGAGCTGCCGACGACCGCGGGCAGCGCCATCGGCGACGCGTACGGCGTCCGCTACACCCCGAGCTTCCTCATCTTCGACGCGCACGGTGACCTCGTCCGCACGATCATCCCCGACAACGTGACGCCGCTCGCGAACGGCTACCGCGTCCTCGACGAGCGCGGCTCGCTCGTCAGCCGGCTCCAGCGTGTCACCGCCGACGACCTCGTCGCGATCGTCCGCGCGGCCACCTGACGGCCGGCGTACCGTGTCGGGCATGGCCCCCTCCGACCCCGGAGCACCGGTCGGCCTCGCCGAGATCCTGCTTCCGGCGGGCGAGCCCGAGCTCATCCACCGCGAGCTGCCGCTCGAGGCCGAGATCCTCGAGCTCGGCTGCGGCACGGGCCGCATCACCCACGCGCTCCTGGCGCTTGGCCGGCGCGTGACCGCGGTCGACATGGACCCGGAGATGCTCGAGCACATCGACGGCGCCGAAACGGTCCTCTCGCGGATCGAGGACCTCGACCTCGGCCGCACGTTCGGCGGCGTGCTGCTCATGAGCAACCTCGTCAACAACCCCGACGAGAACGGGCGCGTGGCGCTCCTCCGATCGTGCCGCCGGCATGTCGCCGCGAACGGCATGGTGCTCGTCGAGCGCTACGACCCCGAGAGCGGCAACGACCCGACGCCGGGCGAGCGCGAGTTCGCGGGCGTGATCTTCCGGGCGTTCGATATCCGCCGTGAGGGGCAGCTCCTCTATCAGACGATCGAGTACGACGCCGGCGCGCGCGGCAAGTGGATCATGCGGATGGACGGCGTGCGCATCCTGACCGACGACGAGATGCTCGCCTCCCTCGCCGCGTCGGGACTTCGTCTGTTGCGCTGGATCGACGAACGCCGCCGCTGGCTGGTGGCGATCCCGGTCTGAGGCGTCGGTCTCGCTGTCTGCGAGACTACGCGCGTGCGAAAGCGCAAAGTCGCGGTCCTCGGCGCGACGGGCACGGTCGGGCAGCGCTTCATCGGGCTGCTTCAGGGCCACCCCTGGTTCGAGATCGCCGCGCTCACGACGAGCGACGCGAAGGCCGGCAAACGCTACGGCGACGTGACGCCATGGCACTGGGGCACAGACATGCCCGCGGAGATCGCCGACATGACGCTGCTGCCGACCCGCGCCGACGTCGACGCCGAGATCTGCTTCTCCGCGCTGCCCTCGGACGCCGCCGAGGTCTGGGAGACGGCGCTCGCCGAGGCGGGCCATCACGTCTTCTCGAACGTGAAGACCCACCGGATGGACCCGGACGTCCCGCTCATGGTCGCCGAGGTGAATCCCGAGCACATGCACGCGCTCGACGCGCAGCGCCGCGCCCGGCGCTGGACCGGGTCGATCGTGGCCAACGGCAACTGCTCGGCGATCGGTTTCGTGCTCGCGGCCGCGCCGCTCCAGAGGCGGTTCGGGATCGAGCGCGCCGTTGTGACCACCATGCAGGCGCTCTCCGGGGCCGGCTATCCGGGCGTCGCCTCGCTCGACGCTCTCGACAACGTCGTCCCGTTCATCGCCGAGGAAGAGGAGAAGATGGAGCAGGAGTCGAAAAAGTTCCTCGGGCGCTGGGACGGGAAGCGCTTCGTCGACGCCGACTTCGCGTTCTCCGCGCATTGCAACCGCGTCTCGGTGCGGGACGGCCACACCGAGACGGTGAGACCGGGATACCGAACGCGGCATGGCCGCCACGGTCGGCCGCGTCCGCGCCGACCCGGTGCTCGGCGTCAAGTTCGTCGTCCTGACCCACAACACGATCCGCGGCGCCGCGGGCGCCTCGGTCCTGAACGCGGAGCTCCTCGCCGCGGAAGGGTGCCTCGGGAGTTGAGCGCCGCGGCCGAGACCTTCGTCGCGCGGCTCGACCGCATCCCGCTCAACCGTTTTCACTGGCGGCTGCTCGTCCTCTCGGGCATCGGCTGGTCGTTCGACGCGATGGACGTGCTCATGCTGAGCTTCCTCCTCGCGCCGATCCGCGGCGACTTCAAGCTCGACGTGACCCAGATCGGCCTCGTCCCGAGCGCGACGTTCCTCGGCATGTTCATCGGGGCGGCGGCCTCCGGCCGGCTCGCCGATCGGTACGGCCGTCGCGGCGTCTTCACCGCGACGCTCGTCGTCTTCTCGATCGGCAGCGCGCTGTCCGCGATCGCGCCGTCGTTCGAGACGCTTCTCGCCGCCCGAGTCATCGCCGGGCTCGGGCTCGGCGGCGAGCTGCCGGTCGCGTCGACGCTCGTCTCGGAGCTGTCGCCGCGCGCCCAGCGCGGGCGGATGATCGTGCTGCTCGAGTCGTTCTGGGCGTACGGGACGATCCTCGCCGGGATCGTCGCGATCACCGTGGTCGCGACCTACGGCTGGCGCTGGGGCTTCGCCGTCGGCGCGCTCCCGGCTCTTTACGTCGCGTACCTGCGGCGGGCCCTTCCCGAATCGCCTCGCTACCTCGCGGAGAAGGGCCGCGCGCCCGAGGCGGATGCGATCGTGCGGCGCGTCGAGCGCGCGGGTGGGGGAGCGCTGCTCACGCTCGCGCCAGCCGTCGCCCCGACGCGGTCGGGGGAGTCGCGGTTCACCGCGCTCTTCGCGCCGCGCTACCGGCGGCGCACGGCGATGCTCTGGATCGTCTGGTTCGGCGTGGTGCTCACGTACTACGGGATCTTCCTCTGGATCCCCTCGATTCTCGCGACGCGAGGCCTCTCGGAGGTCCGGAGCAACGAGTTCTTCTTCCTCTCGACCCTCGCGCAGGTCCCCGGATACTTCAGCGCGGCGTGGCTCGTCGACCGCGTCGGTCGCCGGCCCACCCTCGTCGCCTACCTGCTCGGGACGGCGGTGAGCGCGTTCCTCTTCGGCAACGCGGGCACCGGCGGCGACGCCTTTGTCTGGGCCGCGCTGCTGTCGTTCTTCAACCTGGGCGCCTGGGGCGTCCTCTACACGATCACGCCCGAGCTCTACCCGACCGGCGTGCGCGCGACCGGCGCCGGCGTCGCCGCGGCGGTCGGCCGCGTCGGCGGCATCATCGGGCCGTACCTCACCCCGATCCTCGTCGCGCAGGTCACCGTGGGCGGCACCTTCGCGCTCTTCATGGCGATCCTGGTCGTGACCGCCGGCTCCGTCGCCGTGCTCGGCGAGGAGACCCGCGGCCGCTCACTCGAGGAGATCGCCCCCGCGGCCGAAGCGGCCTAGCTGCGCGCTCCGGGCACCTCGTCGGGCGCCTGCTGCGATCGCGCGTAGGCGTTCGCGCAGTTCGGGCAGCAGAACGTCTTGCCGTCGCGCTTAGCGACCGTCGACCACTCGGTGATGAGCGTTCCGCAGTGCGCGCACTCTTCGTTGGCCATTTCGTCGCACCTCCGGCGACGAAGGGCTGCAGCCCCGATGCCAGGAAGACGAGCTAGCGAGGCAGCTGCGCGAGGAACCGCTCGGCGTTGCGGTGTGCAATGTTCGCGGCGAGCTCGGTCGGGAGCTGCGCGAGCCACGTGCGGATGCCCCTCACGAGGTCGGGGTACGCGTCCCAGCGCTCGTTGCCGGTGTACGTACCCCCGACGGTCCAGGTGTCGGTCCCGACCATGAACTTGTCGGGGTACTTCGCGAAGAGCGCGCCCCATCGTGCGTCGAGCTTTCCGCCGGGCGCGACGTCGTCGCGCAGCGAGAGCTCGACCCAGAGCTTCGGCCATTTCGCGAGGAGCGCCTCGACCTGATCCGGCGTCGCGGTCACGCCCGCGTGCGCCCAGAGCACGGTCTGATCGGTCACCAGGGGCAAGAGCTCGGCCATCGCGCGGGCGTCCGCGTGCGGCTGAAGGAAGAGATTCTCGCGCTGCGCGAACGCGAGGAGGGTGCGCACGACCGGCAGCCCGCTTTGTCCGGCGTTCAGGTGGAACTCGCCGAACCCGCGATGTGTGCCCTGCCGGTAGATCGACTCGACGTACGGCACGATCGATCCATCGCGGGCCCACGAGAACACGTCCGTGCCGTTGCGGTACGGGCTGAGCATCGGGATGACGCGGGCCTCGCCGAGGACCGCGCGCAGACGGAACGTGCCTTCGTCGGGCGCGCTCGAGACGAGGCCGGACTCGATGCCGAGCTGATCGAACATGGCCGCGATCTTCTCCGGCGGATACGCGGTCCACGATTCGCGGCTGTAGTGGAGATGCGCGTCGAAGATCGGTAGGAGCCCCGGCGTTGGGGAGGGCGTCGGGCTCGCGCTCGGAGTTGGCGACGCCGTCGGCGAGGGCGACGGGGTCGGCGTCGCTGTGGGCGTGCTCGCGGCCGGCGCGCAGGCCGACAGCAGGAAGACGAGTGCGGCGAGCAAGCCTCGTGCCATCCCTCAAGGGTGTCACGACCCGTTCGATACGTCGTGTGTAGACGTTAGCGATGAGGATGAGCGTCGAATGGCGCGGGCCCGTGCCCTCGTCGAACTACGACGTCGGCCGTGGCGGCGAGCGCGTGTCCTTCATCGTCGAGCACTGGACCGACGCGCGGCTCGACTCGGCCATCGCGCGATTCATGGACCCGCGCACCCGCGTGTCCGCTCATTACATCGTCGCCCAGGACGGCCACATCTTCCAGCTCGTCAGCGAGGACGACACGGCGTTCCACGCCGGCGAGTACGGCGCGAACCAGCGGTCGATCGG
>VBFI01000181.1 GCA_005889275.1 Chloroflexota bacterium
AGGCGTTCGTGGAGCGCAAGCGCGTTCTCGAGGTCGTCGTCGTGATCGACAAGCGGGTCGGCGCCGCGGTGGCGGCGAAGTGTCTGATCGACCACAGCCCGCCCGCGCCGATCGTCAGGCGGCAGCCCCCGATCTTCGTCCGCGAGCGCGGCAGTGGCCGCCCGACCAAGCGCGAGCGCCGCGAACTCGATCGCCTCAGAGGGCCGTGAGACCTACCCGGCGCGCGGCTTCGTTCTGGCGACGCGCGCCTTGACGAGCTTGTTCACGAGCGCGACCGGAAGCGGCTTGTCTGCGCGAAACCGGATCGTGCCTCTCCCGCTGCTCTCGAAGTCTTCGACCTCCGGCAACCGCGCGCCCGTCGCGTCCTTGTCGCTCACGCCGTAGATGCTGCAGTGGGCAGCGGCCGCGCCGATGCTCAGCAGGTATCTGCCATCCAGCCTGAACGTCGGCAGCCCGTAGCTGATCCCCTCGGTCGCGTCGGGCGCGGCCGCCCTGATCTGCGCGCGGAGCTTCTCTAGCGCGCGCCGCTTGTCATCGGGCACGGCCGCGAGGTACGCGTCGATGGTCTTCGGTTTGGTCGGCATCGCGCCGGCGAGTCTAGGGGTCGAGACCACGCGGTCGACCGGACGCGAATCCGTCGATCGATCGTTGGTTGGACGCAGCTCGCGGCGCTCGCCGCGATTACCACGCGGGTCTCGCTCGGCCCGCTCGTGGCGGCGACCGCGTTCCACGCGCCCGGGTCGCTCGCGCGGATGGCCGCCTCGATCGACGAGATCAGCGACGGACGCTTCGTCTTCGGCGTGGGCGCCGGCTGGAACGAGACCGAGTTCCGCGCGTTCGGCTTCCCGTTCGATCACCTCGCGTCGCGGTTCGAGGAGTCCTTCGAGATCGTGCGCCGTCTCCTCGCCGGCGAGCGCGTGAGCTTCGCCGGTCGCTTTCACCGGGTCGAAGACGCCGTGCTCCTTCCGGCGCCCCGCCGGCGCGTCCCATTGATGATCGGCAGCATCGGCCCGCGGGTGCTCTCGATCGCCCTTCCGCACGTCGACGCCTGGAACACCTGGTACACGTGGTACGGCAACACCGCCGCGGGATTCGCCGCGCAGAGCGCGGAGATCGACGCCGCGTGCGCCAGGGCCGGCCGCGATCCGGGGGAGGTCGAGCGGAGCGCCTGCGTCCTGGTCACCGTCGGCCTCGGCGGCGAACGGCCGCACGAGGTGCCACCGGTCGACGCGGAGCGC
The DNA here is from genome assembly GCA_005889275.1 of Chloroflexota bacterium. GTDB lineage: Bacteria > Chloroflexota > Limnocylindria > P2-11E > P2-11E > 3-1-20CM-2-70-9. The sequence goes on from VBFI01000181.1 coordinate 1,239, forward strand.
ATCGGCGCGCACCTGAACGACCTCCGCGACGCCGGAGTCGACGAGGCGATCATCGTCGTCGATCCGGTGAACGAGCGCTCCATCCGGACCCTCGGCGCGCGGATCCGCGATCTCGCGAATGCCCCCTGAACGGGGGACGCCGCACCACACCGCGCCGATACCCGCCACCCCCGAACCGCGACCTACGCTTCGCGCGCCGTCATGCGAGGAACGAACGTCACCTGCTCCAAATGCAAAGCGCAGATGCCGGCTCAGTTCAGCTTCTGCGGGAAGTGCGGCGCTCGGCTCGCGCCCCTCGAATCGATCGACGGCGAGACGAAGCAGGTCACCGTCCTCTTCGCCGACATCTCCGGGTTCACCGCACTCGCCGAGCGGCTCGATCCCGAGGAGCTTCACGAGAACATGCGCGCGGCGTGGGACGCCATCGCCGCCGACATCCGTGATCAGGGTGGGTTGATCGAGAAGTACATCGGCGACGCGGTGGTCGCGGTCTTTGGCGCGGTCGAAGCGCAGGAGGACCATCCCGAGCGCGCGCAGCACGCGGCACTGGCCATCCTCGGCGCGCTCGAGCGCGAGAACGAGCGCATCGCCGAGCGGACCGGGCGGCATCTCGCCCTCCGTGTGGGGATCAACACCGGACTTGCGGTCGCCGGCGCGATCGGCGACAAGGAAAGCGAATTCGGTGTCCTCGGCGACGCCGTCAACGTCGCGGCGCGCCTCGAGCAGGCCGCGGAGCCGGGAGAAATCCTGATCGGCGACGCGACGTACCGCCAGACCCCAGGCGTCTTTTCGTACGAGCCGCACCCGCCGGTCGCGGCGAAGGGCAAGAGCGCGCCGCTCGTCGCATGGCGTTTGCTCGGGCGCGGCAGCGCGGGAATGGCCGAGCGGAACGTCGGACCGCTCGTCGGCCGCGACGAAGAGGTCGCGCTGCTCATGGGCGCGCTCGACGAGGCGCTCGCTGGTAAGGGCCGCATCGTCTCGATCGTCGGCGAGGCCGGACTTGGGAAGACTCGACTCGTCGACGAGGTGCTCGCCGATCCGCGCGCGTTCGGCGCGCGTGTCGCGCGTGCGCGCTGCTCCCCCTACGACCAGCACCGAGCCTACGGCGCCGTAGCCGATCTCCTCCGCCGAGCGCTCGCGATCTCGCCAAGCGCTCCGACCGAGATCGCGCATCGGATGATCAGCGAGACGCTCCCGGGGATCGAGCCCGAGGCGGCGAAGCTCGTGCTCGCGGCGCTCGGCTACGGACTGACCCTGCCGCCACTTTCGGGCGATACGAAGCGCAAGCTCCTGGACCGTGCCGTCCGCGATCTCATCCTGCGTGTCGCGCGGAGCCAGCCCGTGATCCTCGCGCTGACCGATGTGCAATGGGCCGACCGCGCGTCGCAGGATCTTCTCGCGGCGCTCGCGCCGTCGCTCGGCGGCGCGTCGGCGCTGGTGATCACCACGTACCGTCCGGAGCTCACGCCCCCGTGGTCTACGAGCCGCGGTCACCTCCAGATCGGACTGACCCCGCTCGACGCGACGGCGAGCGCGACCCTCCTGCAGACCCTCCTGCCGCAGGGCGCGTTGCCTTCCGCGGCGATCGACGACCTGGTCGCGCGGAGCGCGGGAAATCCCACGTACCTCGAGGAAGCGGCGCGTTGGATCGCCGAGACGGGTCTCGTCGTCGAGCGCGACGGCGCCAGGCCGCTCGCGGATGTGAGCCGGTTGCGCGACCTGCCCGAGGGGCTGCCGATCCTGCTGCTCCGCAGGGCCGACCAGGCGACCGTCGCCGAGCGCCGCGTCCTTCACGTGCTCGCGGTCGCCGGGCGCGCGTGTGACGCGGCCCTCCTGGGCGCGGTATTCGGTGACGGGCTCGACGTCGAAACAGCGCTCGCCGGCCTCGCGGCTCGAGGTCTCGTCGAGCTCACGGCGCACGGCGACCACCGGATCCGGCAGTCGCTCCTTCGGGAGTTCGTGTACGACGCGATCCCGGGCCCTCAACGTGAGGAGCTGCACGGCCGCGTGGCGCAGACGATCGAGACCCGGCTGCCCGACGTGGCGGTGCAGCAGCCCGAGCTCCTCGCCCACCATTTCGCGGAGTCGGTTCACGCGGCGCGCGCGATCGATCAAGCGATGCTGGCCGGCGAGCGCGCGATGGCGCTGCATGCGCTCGAGGATTCCGTCCACCAGTTCCGCGCCGCCGCGGACCTCGCGCGGCGGCTGCCGACCGGTGGCGCCGACGAGCGCGCCCGCGCGCTGCTCCGCGCCTGCGAGGCGGCGCGCGCGCTCGGTCACACCGATGCGCTCGCGATCGCGGAGGAGGCGATCGCCGCCGCGCCGTCCGATGAACCGCTTCGCGCGGCCCTGCGTCGTCGCGCCGGTGAGCTCGCAGCCCGAAGCGGCGCGACGCAGCGGTCCGCGGAACATCTCGCCGAAGCGGATCGGCTGACCCCCGCGGAAGGCCGTGAACGCGCGGAGCTCACGCTGGCGAAGGCGTATCTCGCCCGCTCCGACGACCGGCCGACCGAGGCCCTCGCCGTCGCTCGCACCGCGGTGAAGGAGGCGCTCACGGCGAACGATCGCGCGCTCGCCCTCGAAGCCGAGGAGGCGATCGCCGCGTTCGCCGCGGACGCCGGCGCGCAGGAGGAATCGTTCCGAGCAGTCGAGCGATGCGTCGATCTCGCGAACGCCGTCGGCGATCTGTCGGGACTCGCCCGCGCGCTCGCCACACTGACCTACGCGGCCCTCGATCGCGGCGATCTCGCGACCGCCGAGACGCTCGCGAACGAGCTGCTCGGCGCGGAATCGCGCCTGGGCCACGTCTCGGGCGAGGCCGCGGCCCTCCGGGCACTCGGCCGCGTGTTCTTCGGGCAGGGTCGCGTCGAGGAGGCCGAGCAGACGCTCCAGCGCGCGCTCGCACTCGCAGACCCGCTCTCTCAGGGCCCCCAGCCCGCCGACCCCGCGTCCACCCTGCTCCTACTCGGCTCGCTCGCGATCGAGCGCGGAGACTTCCCCGTGGCCGCGACGACCCTCGCCGACGCGCGCGCGCTCGCCGAGCGATCGCCGGCGCGCGAGCACCTGACCACGCGCGCGAACGCCGAGCTCGCTCGCCTCGCCCTACTCCAGGGCAACGTGGCCGACGCGCAGCAGCACGCCGCGGCCGCGTACGCGGGAGCGTCCGAGCACGAGTGCCGCCGCTGCGGCGCGGGCATCGCGGCCACGCTCGTCGAGGTGGCCTGCGCCGCCGGGGAGCTTGCGATCGCCGACGCCCGACGCACGGAGGGCCTCGAGCACGCGTTCCGTCTCGCCCTCCCCATCGCGACGGCCGAGATCCGGGGCGCCGCGGGGCGGCTGCTCGCCGCGCGGGGCGACGTCGTCGGCGGGCGCAACGAATGCAGCGAGGCGCTCGCGGTGTTCGAGCGGCTCGGTCCGGTCTACATGGTTGAGCGGACGAAGCGGCGGATCACCGAGCTCGACGTCACCGGTCAGGCACAGACGGCCTGATCGCCTAGAGGGCGAACTCCCCGGGCGCGATCTTCTCGCGTCCGCCGACGTACGCGCGGACCGCTTTCGGAATTAGGAGCGACCCGTCCTTCTGCTGGTAGTTCTCCATGATCGCGATCATCAGGCGGGGCAGGGCGACGCCCGAGGCGTTCAGGATGTGCACGTGCTCGGCCTTGCCGCCGGCCTCGCGACGAAACTTGATGTTCGAGCGCTCCGCCTGGAGCGACCCGCAATCCGACGCCGAGGACACCTCGAGCCACTCGTTCGCGGCGGGACCCCAGGCGTCGACGTCGAAGCCGCGCAACGCGGTGAACCCGAGGTCCCCGGTGCAGCGCTCGGTCACGCGGACGGGGAGCTCGAGCAGTTCCAGAACCTCGACGGCGAGCGCGGTGAGCCGGTCAAGCCAGCTCGGGGAGTCCTCGGGGACGCAGTGCACGACCATCTCGACCTTGTCGAACCAGTGCACACGCTTGATCCCGCGCACGTCGCGTCCCGCGCTCATGTGCTCGCGCCGGAAGCACGGGGTGAAGGCTACGTACTGCTTCGGCAGCGCG
>VBFI01000085.1 GCA_005889275.1 Chloroflexota bacterium
TACAACGTGCGCAAGTACTTCTGGCCGATCCTGCGCTCGCCGAACCTCACCTTCCAGGAGAAGCTCGAGTTCGTCTACTACGCGCCGTACTACCTGCAGTCGGTGCTGTTCACGGTCGCGACCCTTGCCTGGATCGTGGGCGTGCTCATCCTCGGGCAGAAGCTGCCGATGTGGGGCGAGATCTTCGGCTGGTCGCTCGTCGTCTCCAACGCCCTGGCGCTGCCGCTCATGAACCTCACCGGGGTGCTCCTCGAGGGATCCCTCAAGCGCGACGCTCTCGGGCTACTCAGCTTCATCGGGCTCTCCTGGATCCTCGTGCCGTTCCAGGCGTACGCCTCGGTCAAGGCGCTCTTCGAGCACAAAGAGGGCGGCTGGGTGCGTACCCCCAAGTCCGGACGCGTCACCGAAACGCTCGAGCGCTTCCACCTCGCGCGCCTGATGCCCTGGGAGCTGCCACGCCGCAAGCGCGGGCAGAGTAAGTCGTCGAACGGCGTCGGGCGCCTTGCCGCCGGCGGGGTCGTGGTCCTCGCCGCGGCGGGGATCATCACCATCGGCGCGCTCTCGATCCGCGCCGCGGCGACGAGCGGGACGGTGACCGAGAACGACCTGGTGGTCCCCGCGCTCGTGGGCACCGCGGTGCCACTCTTGGTGCTGGCGCTCGGCTGGCTGCGGCTGCGCAGGCGCATGACCGCGATCGTGCTCGCCTTCACCCTGGGTCTCGGGACGAACGTGGTCTACCTGGCGCAGGCGGTCCCCGCCGCTGCGGTGACCGACAACTCAAGCGTGTTCAGCCTCGCGCGGACCTCGGACTACGCCACGCCGAACATCGACCTGAAACAGAACTACGCCTCGGCCGGTCAGGCGATCGCGTTCGTGTCGCGTACAGCCAACACCGCAGCGGGGACGGCGGTAACGTCGATCAACGTCAACACGAACTTCAGCTTCAACGGCGTGCAGATCGCCTGGGTCACCTGGAAGCCGACGGTCGCCGGGGCGGTGACGATCACGAAGCCGGCCGACGGAAACTGGAGGCTCGTCCGCAGCACCACCAACGCGACGAGCACCATCACCAGCGCCGTCTTCATCCGCGCTGCGGTGATCAACCAAACGAGCAACCTGACGTGGACTTCGAGCGCCTCGGGCGATGCCACCGCCATCATCACGGAATACAGCGGCGTCGACATCAACTCGCCCATCGACGTCGAGCTGGCTCAGGGCACGCTCGCGTGCAGCTCGCCGTGCAACCACGACGCACCGAGCGTGAACACGACCCAGCTGAACGACAGGGTCATCACCAGCTACAGCGCGGCCTGTGGGACGGCCTCGGCCACCTGGACGGCTCCGAGCGGGAGCACCGAGCGGTACGAAGTCGCGACGACCGGCACACTCTCGAGCGAGATCAGTGACATGCAGCAGAGCGGCACCGGTGCGACGGGCGCGAAGACGGCGACGGTGAACTGCTCGGCGGGCACCGTGGGCGTCACGCAGACGGTGGCCCTCCGCGGCCGTTCGACCACCTGTCCCGCCATCCGGTACCGCTCGGGCACGGCCAACACCACAGCGGGCGCGACGAGCTTCGTGCTGAACGTGCCCGCCGGCGTGCAAGACGGGGACGTTCTGATCGCCGCGATCAGCGCGGGCGCGGGGACGATTACAGCGCCGAGCGGATGGAACGGGTTGGTCGCGGGCACGAACCGACAGACCTGGTCTCACACGGCGAGCAGCGAGCCCGCGAGCTACACCTGGACCATCGCATCGGCCACGACCTGGGGCGGCGTCATGGACGCCTACATCGGGGTGGATACCTCGGTCCTCAGCGACGTGACCGCCACGACCGCGACCGGTACGGCGGCGACGGTCAACTGGACGAGCATCACCAGCGTCACCGACCGGGCCTGGAACATCGCGGTCAGCTTCGAGACGAACAACGTCGACACCATTGCGCCGCCGGCCGGCTACACCGCGCGGAGCGCGCAGGGCGGCGCGTCCTTCATCCGCACGTCGACCCGGGCGATCGCTCCGGCGGGAGCCATCGCCCCCACCTCGACGGACACCAACTCGTCGAAGAACTGGGTCGTCCACAACATCGCGCTCCGTCCGTCGGTCGCGGGCGCGTCGCCGGTGAACCTGCCGGTCGCGAACAACTGGACCTGCACGTTCTCGTCGGACCAGATGTCGTCGCTCCAGCAGATGCAAGCCGGCACCGTGCAGACGAATCTCTACCTGGACAACGCCGTCGTCACGACATTCCGCGCCTCGGCCATCAACACAGCCGGCGGCGCCGTGAATACGATCTCCGCGAACAAGCCGGCCGGTACGGTCGCGACGGACGTAATGCTCGCCTACCTCGCTGTGCGCGGCGGCACCGGTGTTACGGACGCATCGATCACGGTCCCGGCCGGATGGACGCGCATCGACCGGATCGATAACGGCGCGAACCTCTCGCTCCTTGTCTACTGGAAGACGAACGCCGGTGCCGAGACGAGCTACACCTGGTCTTGGACCGGCACGGCGCAGAAGCCCGCACTGCTCATCGGTTCCTACATCAACGTCGACACCGCGAACCCCATCGACGCGCACGCGGGTGCTCCCGACAGCACGCTCTCCGGCTTCATGGCCACGCCCGATGTCGTCACGACGTACGAGTACGAGATGCGCGTGGCCTCCGCCTTCGTCGCCAGCACCGGCGGGTGCACCACGGGCTGGTACAGCGGCGAGGGCTTCCCGACGTCGAGCGGCGGCAGCGCCAGCACGAACATCTCGGGTGGGGTGCAGTACTCCAACAACCTATCCACCGGCCAGGAAACCTCACTTCCCGCGGGGCCCGCCGGAGGCGCCCGCGAGACGTGCAGCGCCGCGAACGCCGTCCTGCATCATCTCGCGCTGAAGCCGGCGGCGCACACCTGCACCATCACCGCGACGCTGAAGCACGCGTATGCGCCGCAGTACGTCAGCGCCCAGTCGGCGACGCGGGGCAGCGGCACCACGACGTTCACGATCAACACCCCGAGCGGCGCAGCCGCGAACGATGTGCTCGTGGCCTCGATCACCTACAGCGGAGGCACGGGTACGACGATCACCGCGCCCGCCGGGTGGAGCCTCGTGAAGCGGACCGATAACGGCACGACCATCGGCCTGGCCGTGTACAGCCTCGTGCTCGCCGGCGCACCGGGCGCGAGCTACCAGTGGACGGGGATCACGAGCGGCGCGTTCCTCGCCGGCGGCATCGCGGCCTACCGCAACGTCGACAACGCCACCCCGTGGATTGCCGGGGAGCAGAACGGGCAGACGACCGCGGCGCCGACGTGCCCGGCGTCCTGTACACACACGACCCCATCGGTGATCGCTGCGGTGCCCGACTCGATGATCGTGGCCTCCTTCGCGACCGCCGCGGATGACACGTGGACGGAGCCGGCGGGGATGGCGGAGGCGTTCGATACGGTCACCACGAGCACGTTCGTCGGGATCGAGCAGGCGAGCGTCCTCCAGCAGACGGCATCGTCCGTCTCCGAGACCGCGACGGCTGTCAGCACGAGCGCGGTGGGCGTGACGCACATCTTCGCGCTCCGCGGCCTGGCGGCCACGACCCTCGGGTCGATCTCGCGCGCCATCACGAGCCCCACGGCGGGACCGGCGCTCTTCACGAACACGTTCACGACGTCGGGAACGGAGACCTTCGGCGACGGCGATCGGTTCCAGCTCGAGGTCGTGACGCCGAACGACGCCGCGAACTGCGCGACTGCGCTGTACTTCGACAGCTCCGCGACGCCATCGAGCCTGAGCGTCGCGACGATCGTCCCGGAGGGCCTCCTCGGTCTGCTCCTGCTGGCACCGGCGCTCCCGCTCGGAGCACGCTGGTGGAAGCGGAGGCGGCCGTGAGCTCCGCATATACGGCGCGGGCGAGCCTCTCCGGCGCAGCGCGACCGATCGGCACGCTCATCGCCGCGGCGTCGATCGCCCTTCTGATCCTTCCGTTCTTCTCGACGTTCGGGGAGCTCCTGACCAAGGCCGCGATGGCTGCGGGCTTCGACGCGTGGCTCGGGCAGTGGATCGCGCCGGTCGAGGGCAGGCTCGTGCACGGCGCGCTCGCACTGATCGGGATCCAGTCCGCGTACGACGGCTCGCTCCTTTATGTGGGAACCGGTGCGGGCAGCCTCGCTTTGTACATCTCGTGGAACTGCGTTGGCTGGCAGACGGTCCTGTTCCTTCTCGTGTCGATGGCCACCGGTCTTCAGGGCGAGTACACGCTGCTCTCCCGTTTGGAGACGCTTGCGCTCGGCATCCTCGGCATCGCGATCCTGAACATCCTTCGGATCACGGTCGTCGCGGTCGTCGCGTACCTGTTCGGGCAGCTCCCCGCGGTCATCGTTCACGACTACGGCAGCATCATCGCGACCGTCGCCTTCCTCATGGCCTTCTGGGCCTTCGCCTACAACGTGGTGCTCGAGCGGATCGGCGGAGAGCCCGACGACCGTTCCCCCGAACAGGGGTCGAACAGCGTGGCCACAGTGGGTACGGTGCCGTCGTGAGCACGCTGCCGAACGTCCGTGTGGACCGCGCGACGACCGCCGCACTGCGAGCGCCGGCGCGACCGGCCGAGATCACGAACGCCTGCGCACTCTGCCCGGACGGAGTGACCCGACCGCTCTTCGAAGTCGATGGCGCGCTCATCGTCGAATGCAGCGGCTGCGGGCTCGTCCGTCAGGACACCCGACCGCTCGCGGCGTCACTCCTGTATGACTCGGACTACTACGCGACCGACAACCCCAAGGGCGGCTATGCGAACTATTTCCTCGACTCGGACGTGAACCGCCGCACCTTTCGGGATCGCATCGCCGCGATCGAACGTCGCTACGGCCGTCGCGGACGGCTTCTGGACGTCGGCTGCGCGCTCGGTGACTTCCTCCTCGAGGCGAAGGCCTCGGGCTGGGACGTCGAAGGTGTGGAGATCTCCTCGTTCGCCGCGCAGCGGGCGCGCGAGCGCGGGCTTCGCGTCACGGCGGGCCGGCTCGAGGAGCTCGACCTGCCGGAAGCGACCTTCGACGTGATCACGCTCTACGACTCCGTCGAACACCTCACCGATCCGATCGCGACGCTCGCCGCGGTCCGGCGTCTTTTGGTCCCGGGCGGCCTCGTCCATCTCGTCACGCCGAACGTCGGCGGGTTCCAGGCGCGGCTCCTCGGGCGGCACTGGTATCACTACAAGCCGGGCGAGCACCTCTTCTACTTCGCGCCACGGACGCTTCGCGCCGCGCTCGAGGCCGCTGGGCTCCGCTGGGACGGCTGGCAGCGCTCGGCGTCGTACCTGACCTTCACCTACTGCTTCAATCGCATGCGCTACTACGCGCCGGCGCCGTTCGCGTTCCTCGAGTGGCTGGGCCGTACGTTCCGCTTCGGGCCGTACGCGTTCCGCGTCCCCGTCGGCGAGATGGAAGCCTGGGCGCGCCGCGAGGCCCTGCCCTAGTAGTCCTCGTCGGATTCGTCGCCACGCGGGCGAGGCGGCGCCGGAGCGAACGCGACGCGTCGGCGCGCAAGCAGCAGCGCAAGGACCCCTCCGACTAGCGTCAGACCCCACCCGATCCAGCCCACCGTAAGGGTGCTCGAGTACTCGAAGATCACGGTCCCAGCGCCGGGTGGGAGCACGAGCATGAGTCCTGGTCCCGCGTACTCGATCCGCAGAGCGCTCTCGGTCCCGTTGGCGCCGACGAAACGGGCGTTCCACTTGGGGTAGATCGACTCCTTGAGAAGCACGGCCGCTCCGTCCGTCTCGATCTCGCGGCGCTCCGGATCGACGAAGCGCCAGCGGGCGGCGGTCTCCGCGCTGGTCGCCGCGTCCCCCAGGAACGAAAGGACGTACCGTCGCTCCGCGGCATTTGCCTTCGACTGCGCGTGATAAAGGAGGTTGCCGCCGACCATCGTGAGGGTTCCCTTGCCCCGCGACGCAGAAAGGACGAGCGGCTGATCGCCGAGGGACAGCTCCGTCGTCGCGCCCGCGGTTGCGGAGACGGGGACAGTGGCGCCCCACGGCCCGCCCTCGAATGACGCAGGCGAGAAGTCGCTCTCCGCGATACGGCTGGCGCGATCCTTTACCAGCCAGCGGTCGATCGTCGTGCGGCGCACCGCGGTCGCCGGCCACGGCGCCGCCACACTCGCGTCGCCGAGGTCGCCGACGTCCCAGAGGAGTTTCGCCCCAGCCGCCGTCATCGTGTCCGCGTTTTGTGCGGCACGAGCCGGATCGCCGAGATGGTCGCCCACGACGATGACCGACGCCGCGCGTGCGACGAGGTCGTCGGGCAGGTCGCCAAGGCCACCGGACCACCACACCGGCACGCGCGTGCGCGGGCTGGCGCCATCCTCGAAGAGGAGGCGCGCGACGCGGTCGTAATCGCTGCGAGTTCCGACGACGACGACGAGCGGCGCCTTCGTGGTCGCCGCGATCGTCGTGGGCGAGTCGACCCGATACAGCCGGAACTGGGTGTTCTTCGTTTCCGGCACCAGCCGCATGAAGGGAAGGTTGCCGATCTCGGGCTCGCCCTTCTCGTCCGTCGAAGAAAACGTGATCGCGTCGAGCGCGTACCAGTCGAGCACCGCCTGGTATCGAGCGACGTTGACGGGTGGGTGATAGAGCGTGTCGTACGCCCAATACAGCCAATCGACGTTGAGCTGCGCGAACGCGTAGTAGTCCCGCAGCTCCGGTTTTCGGTAGAAGTAGTTGAACATCACAGATTCGGTCGCGCTGAGCGGCGCGATCCGATGCGTGAGGTCGTCGCCGTCGACGATCAGGCTGCGTCGAGCGGCCTGCTCGGTCGCGCCAGGGGAGCTCGTGTCGTTGACGTAACCCGCGGCATACATCGCCGGGATCGCCACGACGGCGTTGACCGCGACTACGACGATGGTCCCGACGAGCACGATCCGCCGGACCTTGGGAGAAAGGGACGGCGCGAGCGCCGCGAAACAGAGCCCGCCCACGATGACCAGGAAATACGGCACGGTGGCCGGGTCGATTCCGTTGATGTAGTAGTAGCGCGTCGGCACGCGCCAGTTTGGCGCGAACATGTACGCGATGATCGCGAGGAGACCGATCCCGGCGCCGAGAGCCCTCCAGAAGCGCCTCGGGAGCTGCAACAGGACGACGAGCACGGGAATCGAGAACGCCGCGAACCCCGCAAACTGCGGAGCAACGAGCTGGGCCGGGCTCGAGTACCCGAGCTCCGGGCGATCCACCCCGAGGATCGTCCCGCCGATTCCGAATGAGAGCGACGACAGGATCGGCTGGGCTGCCAGGAGGAACGCGAGGCCGGCGAGTGCCAAGAGCGGTCGGATGCCGCGAAGCCCCATCGCCGAGACCTGCACCAGCGCTACGTAACCGGCTACGAACGCGCCCGTCACCGGATGGCACGCGATCGTCGCCGCGATGAGCAGGGCTGTCAGCGCCCACCACTTACCCGAATGTCGCGAGAGCGCCATGGCGTGAGCCCACCACGCGAGGCCACCGAATCCCATCGCGACGACGCGGGCGTACACGCCGCTCGCGAGGACGAAGTGCCAGATGGCCATTGAGGTGACGACCATCACCGCGGCGAGCAGCGCGATGTCGGGCCGTCCGGTCCGCAAGCGCAGGTGGCCATAGAGCCCGAGGCCGAACGCCACCATCGCCACCAGCGCCATGAGCTCGAGCGCTGTCGTATCGCCGAGGAGACGCACGAACGGGAGCGCCGCGACGTACGGCAGTCCGGGATAGTTGTCGAACATGGGCATTCCGGCAGCCCATGCGTAGAACCAGTTGTGATGCGGGAACCAGTCCGCCACAAAATTCAAGCGAGTCAGGTGTTGATACGCGTCCACACCCTTCGGAAATCCACGCCATGCGCTGAGCAGCAAGCCGGCGACGACCACGACAGCCACGACGGCGCCAGCCGCCGCGACCTCGAACTTCCTACTCGTCATCAAGAGCCGCGTCTGCGGAGCGCGTTGCCGACGAGCACCAGTCCGGTCAGCGCCGCGATACCAATCCCCGCGAGGAAGTCGAGGTGGGCGCGGTGATCGAGTTCGACCACGTGACGACCAGCTGACACGGGGACGCTGATCATCCCGAGTGCGTCTGGAGCTAGCACGACGCCGCTGCCATCGACGGTACCGCGCCATCCGCTGTCGTACGCCTGGCGTACCACGAGATTGCCTCCAGCCGACTGGGCCTCGACTCGCCAGCTCCCAAGTCCACTCAGGGCTGCGACCGGTGCGGTGCCCCGCGCGACCGCGGACAAGTAACTGTCGAGCGCCGGCCGGTCGATGCCGTTCGTCGGCGTCGGCAGATCGGCCGACGCGACCACGACCGACCGTGGATCGCCCGCGAGCGGCACCTCGTAGATCCGGACGCCGCGCTCGTCGAAGACCACCGGAAACATTCCATCGAACTTCGCTGGGTTACTGAAGTCGTGGAAGATCTCGGATGAGGACGGACCGGTGACAACGAGATAGCGCACCGCAAGCGCCTGCAGCCAAATTTTCGATATCGCGGCATCGGGGCCGCTGCTTATTTGAAAGGCGGCGTGCGCGGGCCAGGGATCGACCGCCGCGAAATCCTGTCCGCCGCGCACCTGCGGCACGTCCGCAAAGACGTTGAGCCAGAAGGCGTGGTCGCCGGTCAGGAACGCGCGCTCGCCAGGTCGCAGATTTCCAGCGAGCCAAAGCGCGACTCGGCGCTCGCTCCATGTTTGCCAGGAGAGATCGGGAGCCAGGCGCGCCTGCACTCCGAGCCATGAGGGAAGCCCGATCCCGACGAACGCCAGGGTGGCCAGTGCCACCGCCGCACCGCGAACCGTTGCTCGCGGACTGACGCGCTCGATCGCCCACGCCAGCGCTATGCCGACTGCGATAGCAAAGGCAGCGTCGAGTTCCAGGGAATACCGGATCGGCTGAGGCGCGATGCCGATGCCGAAGAGTTGCTTGGGGACCAGGATCGCACTGAGAACGAAGAGCCAAAGGACCACGACGTCCATTCCATGGGGTAGCCGTTTGAGCGGCAGAGCCGCGACGGCGATCACCGCGACAAGCGCAACGATCGGGAGCGCGAGATAGAAGGATGCGGTGTCGCCACCCCCGGGTTGCGAGAACGCGCGCATGAAGCCGAGGCTGTACCAGCCCAGCGAGAACAGGACCGTGAGCAGGCCGAGCTTCCAGAGTCCGCTCCATTTGTTCGTGAAGCTCGCCGCCGGCCCGTTGGCGATGGCGACACCGAAGATGAATATGGCGACCCCGAGTGCTCCGATGAGGTTCGTGAGAGCTACCGCGACGAGCGCGATGACCGCTATCGCGAGCCGGAGCGCGGACGGTGCGCGAAGGTAGCGAAGCGTCGCGGCGACGCCGAGAAGCGCGAGCGACAGCGACAGCACGTGCGGACCCTCGCCATATTCGACGAGTGCGACGAGACGCCAGGGAGGCGGAACGAACGTTCCCGAGAGCCCTGCTCCGTCGGTCCGTATCGGCGGGAAAACGTATGTGAGCGAGGGAAGCAGAAGGAACGCTCCCGCGGAAAGAAGGGCTGCACGGCGCGAGCCCGTCAGCTCGCGTGCCGCGAGGTACAACGCGGGCAGCCCGAGCGCGTAGCCGGTCGCGGCGACGATCCGATACGCCTGGGGGATGTCGCCACCGATCTTTCCGAGTAGAGCGACGAGGGTGGGCAGGAGCGGCGTGTAGAAGAGCTCGAAGGGGAATCCGAGATACCAGTACGGGTACCAGGAGAGATCCGGGAAGCGCTCCGCGATGAAGCGGGCGTTCGCGATGAAGGTCGCCTCGATGCTGCCGCGGAACTGCGTGAACTCGCCCGTGAAGAGTGGAGCGATCGCCCACGCTTGCAGAGCGAAGAGTCCGACGACTACGAGGAGATCAACGGGAATCCGGCGCGTTGAGGAGCGCGTTTCGATGCGCGCGAGTATGTAGCGGGGACTTAGATCGGGACGGCCGTCAGCTCGACCGCGGTGCGAAGTGCGACCGCTCCGAGACGTTCGGCGATCGCTTTGGCCTCGTCGCACTCCTGGCGATGTTCGGCGCGGCCGAGCGCGGCGAGGATCCGCGCGTGGTCCGTGAGGGCGACCGCGCGCTCGTAGTCGAGCCGTAGCGTGCCGAACGCCTGGACCGCGTCGAATACCAGCTTCTCGGCCTTCGCGAGCTCACCTCGCTGCATCGCGCGAACGCCCGCCGCCTGCGTGAGGAGCGCGCGCCCCCGCGCGTGACCGGTGCGTTCGACGACCGATTCGATGCGATCGAAGAACGTCTGATCGTCGATCCGCCAGCGCGCCGCGGCGAGTACCGCGAGCGGCCCGATGAGCGCCTGGTCCACGAGGCCCTTCGGATAGCCCGTGCTCCGGATCGCGTGGTAGCTCGACTCACTCTCGCGCAGCCCGTAAACGGCGACGACGAAGTCGCACGCGGCGAGGTCGATCGGGCTGGCCTCGAGCTCGACGAGCTGCTCGCGGAAGGTCTTTTCCTCGGGCGCGCCAAGAGCCGCGGCGGCCGCGCTCGCCACGACGAGCGTGCCGAGACCCTTGCCGACGGGCATGAACTGCTCGCGGCGCGCGGCTGCGGTGAGCGTGCCCGGGAAGTCGCCCGAGAGGAGCCGCGCAAGGACCTCCGTGTGCACGGCATGTCCGCCGAGGCGGGGCTTCTCCGTCTCGGTCGCGATATCCCGCGCGAGGGCGGCGTGCTCGATCGCCTCGGAGAAGTTCCCGAGGACGAGCGCCGAGATCGCGATCATGTTGTGCGCGTCGATGAGCTCGTCGCTGTCCTGCAGCGACTTCGCGATCGGTAGGCGTCGCTGGTTCTGCGCGTAGGCCTCACGGAAGTTGCCGAGCTCGCGATACGCGTAGCCGACCGCGTCGAGGCACAGCGAGACCTCGCGCAGGAGACCGAGCTCCTCGGCGATCGCGAGCGCCTGTTTCGCGGTGGCGAGCGACTCCTCCCAGTCCGCGTCGGAGGTCTTCGGCCCGCGGCGCGACATGAACGATTTCGCCGCGAGGAGGAGGACCGCGTCGCGGTTGCGCTTTCCGTCGACGATCCGCAGTCCACGCGCGATCAGACCCTCCAGGTCGGGATGCTTCGCGTCCCAGCGGGTGCACAGCTCGGCCATGTGCGCGATCACCGTCGCGACCGCGGGGCTCGCGGGGTCGCGCGCCTCCATCATCGCGAGGGCGCGCTCGTAGGCGGAGAGCGCGGCGTCGTTCTCGCCGCGGTACCGGCGGACGCGCGCGATGAGATAGAGCGTCTTGAGCGCATCGTCGACGCGATCGAGCTTCTCGTAGAGCTCGAGGGATTGCTCCGCCAGCCGGAGCGCCTCGAGGTGGGCGTGGATCGCCGTCGCCCGCTCGGCGGCCCGCCACGAGTATTCGGCGGCCTTTTCAGGGACTTCGCCGAGGAGGTAGTGGTGTGCGAGGGCGGGGAGGAAGTCGCGGATCCCCTCGCCGAGGACCGTCTCGTACGCGACCGCCACTCGGCGATGGAGCTCGATGCGCCGCCGCAGGAGGAGCGTGTTGTAGGCGACCTCCTGCACGATGGCGTGCTTGAAGCGATACCGCCCCTCACGCCGCTCGCCGGGTGCGGCCTCGAGCACGAGGTCGGCGGCGATGAGCTCGTCGACCGAGTCGGCGAGGCGCGCGCCGCCGGCTTCGCGAAGAACGCGGTCGCCGAAGCGCTGGCCGATGACCGAGGCGACCTGGATGGTCTCCTTCGCGACCGCGGGCAGCCGGTCGATGCGCGCCGCGACCACCCCATGGAGCGTCGCCGGTACTTCCAGGGCGGCCGGGCGCTCGCGCAGCTGCCATTCGCCGTGCTCGTCCTTCGCGACGGCGCCCGAATCGACGAGCGATCGGATGGACTCCTCGATGAAGAACGGATTGCCGCCCGCCCGCGCGACGATCTTGTCGCGGAGCTCGCCCGGTATCCAGTCGAACGTCGCCTCGATGATCCGCGCGGCCTCCTCGTCGGAGAGCGGCTCGAGGACGAGCTGCGTGAAGTTCGTGCGCACCGGCCTCGGGTCGGGTGACCCGGGACCCGCGCGCTGCGCGAGGAGCAGCAGGATCGGCACCCGCGAGGCGCGCGACGCGACGAACCAGAGCAGGTCGAGCGAGGCCGAGTCGGCGAAGTGCAGGTCCTCGAGGACGTAGAGGAGCGGCCGTTCGCGAGCGAGCGCGGCGATGACGTCGTACACCACGATGAAGAGCGACCGCTTCCACTCCTCGGAGTCGCTCGGCGGCTCCGGCGACCCTGGAAGGTGCAGGAACTGCGCGAATGTCGGCGCCACGAGCTCGGGATTCGCGAAGCCGAGCTCGCGAAGCTTTGGCGGGAGCTTCTCCGCGGCCTTCTCGTCGTTCGGTTCGATCCGCAGCTCGACGATCAGCGGCTCGATGAAACCGGCGTAGCTGCGTTGGTTGACCCGGGAGAACGCCCACCGCAGCACGCGCGGGGCGTCGGGCGCGCGAACCCCTTCCTCCGCCGAGGTCGCGAGGCCGATGAACTCGGTGAGCAAGCGGGTCTTGCCGATCCCTGGCTCCCCGGCGATGAGCACGACCTCGGTGCGACCGATCCTCGCGGACTGGTAGGAGAGGTCGAGACGCGAGAGCTCCATCCACCGGCCGACCAGCGGCGCGGCGATGTCGATCGTCGTGCGCGGCGTGGCTCGCTCGCCGGTGAGGGCATAGGCGAGGACTGGCCGGTCCTTTCCCTTCATCTCGATCGGCCCGACCTCGCGGAAGGTGAACTCGCGGTTCGTGAGGCGGAAGGTCGCCTGGGTGACGTAGATCTCGCCAGGCGCGGCGGCCTGCTGCAGACGTGACGCGGTGTTGACGGTGTCGCCCATCACGCCGTAGTCGCCCGAACCGGTGTGCACCGTCCCGGCTACGACGAGCCCGGTATGGATGCCGATCCGGAGGCCGAGCTCGATGCCCAGTTGCGCCTTCACCCGGGTGGCATGGTCACCGAAGATCCGCTGCATCCCAAGCGCACACCGGAGCGCGCGCTGGGGGTCATCCTCGTGGGCGATCGGCGCGCCAAAGATCACGAAGATCGCGTCGCCGATGAACTTCTCGATGGTCCCGTCGTGACGGAGCGCCTCCTCGGCAAGGTCCTCGAAGATCCCCGACACGAGCATCTGCAGCTCCTCCGGGTCGAGATCGTCGGCGATCGCGGTGAAGCCGACGAAGTCGGCGAAGAGGACCGTGACAAGCCGTCGCTCCTGGTCAGGGGCCCGCATATCGAGTCGAAGTATCGGTGGCCGGTCGCGCGTGCGCCACGGTCACAAAAGCGACAGAACGGGGAGCTGGCATGAAACGAGGGCTCCCAGCCGACGGGAGCCCTCGTTCCAGATGAGGTTCGCTTAGCGGGTGAAGATGCTTGGACGCCTCGCGAGGAACGCGCCGACCGCGATGAGGGCGGCGCCGAAGGCGATGAGCGGAGCGCTCTGATCCGAGCTGCTCGTCGACGGCAGGTTCTGCACGCCGGCGACGTTCTGACCAGCTGCGGCGTTGGCTTGCGGACTCGTCTGCTGACCCGCGACCGCGGCGCTCTGCTGATTCGTGGCCGCTTCGGCTCCCGCGACTGCGTTCAGCGGTGCGGTCTGGATACCCGCGACGGTCGTGGTTGTTACCGCCGCGCTCTCGTTCTCACGCTCGAACCGCTCGAACGAGTTGCCGGTGCCCGTACCCGTTGCGATGGTGGTTGTCGTCGTCGTGGTCGTCGTAGTGGTGTTCGTTGTCTCGTTCTCGGAAGCCTCCTCGTTCGCGCTCTCGGTAGCTTCCTCGTTCTCGGTAGCGCTCTCGTTCTCGTTCTCCGTGGCTTCCTCGTTCTCATTGGCTTCTTCGTGCGCGCTCGATCGGTTTTCTTTCGCTTGGCTCTGTTCCGACTCGTTCTCCGTGGCTTCTTCGTTCTCGTTGGCTTCTTCGTGCGCGCGGGAGTTCACCTTCGCTTCGCTCTTGGTTGACTCGCTCTCCTTCGTTTCCGATCGGCCGACGCTCGAGCTCGTCCCGTTGCACTCCGAGCTCTCCGCTGACTCAGCCTTCGCGTGCTCGCTCGACTTGACCTCGGTCTTCTTCGCAGCGCTGATCTCGACCTCATTCTTGGTGCTGCTCTTGACCTCGGTCTTCACCTCGGCCTTGGCGCTCGTCTTCGTCTCGGCCTTGGCGGTCGACGTGGTCTCCGCCTTCACGCGAGCGCTCGCCTCGACCTTGCTGTCGACCTTGGAGCTCTCGTTGTCCTTGGCCTTGCTCCCCTGATCGCCCTTGTCACCCTTGTCGGCCTTCTGAGCCTTGTCATGGCCGCCGTCGGCTGCGCTGTGCGCGGCATCGACGTCCTGCGAGTACGCGTTCGCGAACTCGACGCGTGCGAACATGAGCGCCATCGACAGTGCCGCCACGGCGGCGAGCCTGAGCCCATGGGTGATCGCCTTTGGCATTCCTTTGCGAACCCCGCTTTCTCTGTACTTGCCCGGTCGTCCGGGCACCTTGCAACGGGGGCTGCGGCACGGCCTGCTCCATTCAGAGGGCCCTTTGTAACGAGGGAGTCACTGTCCGGGCCGAGGTTGGGTAACGGCTTAGCGGCGGTTGGTCCTCAACAGGTGTGCGACCAGACGTGGTACTCCTGGAGGGTGGGTGCTTGCCCGGGTGGGTGGATCGTCCGCTCGATGTAATAGAGCTCGAACGTGTCGAGCTTGCTCTGCCCAGGCTGCAGGTGAAAGTTCCGCATCCGGCAGAACGCTCTTCCGAACTCGAGCCGGTAGTCCGTGTACCCCATATTGGCGATGCGTTCGAACACCTTCGCCCAGCGGGTGTAGACGGGATCGGACCAACGAGGCGCCGTGCTCACCGGTCCGCCGGTGAGCAGGTCGTACGTGCCGCCATCGGCGAGCTTCGCAGGCGCGAGCATCCATCCGTCCGCCTGCGCGGGATCAGGGGAGAACATGTCCCAGCGCTGGTCGAGTGACAGGAACGTGAGGACGCGGCCGAACTCGCCCTGGGGCCGGTATGACGCCGCCCACGACGGGAACGCGGTCGCAAACGCCGTCGCGCTGATGGCGATGAGCGCGATCGACGCGGCAACGCGCACGCCGTGCTGCTGTCGGAGCGTCGGCTTGCGTGCGGGCGACGGTGCCATGAACCGCGCGGTCGGCACGCGCTGGGTCGCTCCTGCCGTCGCGGCAACGAGATGAGGACGGACGCGCGGCCGGAGCCGCGTCTCGATGCCTGCGACGAAGCCCCGGATCCACTCCGGGGGAAGGAAGATGATCAGCGTCGAGAGCATGATCACCGGAAAGTTGCCCACGTTCATGAGCGTGAGGATGCCCCCGTGGAGCATGACCGCCCCGATGACGGCAAGGATGCGCGTGACGCGGAACGGGAGCATCGTGAGTGGAAGGAAGAGATGCTCGACGACGATGGTGCCCCAGCTCATGAGGTGGGAGATGACCTCGTTCGTCGCGATCGGATAGGCCCAGGACCGGCCGAAGGTGTGCTCGAGCTGGAGCGCGTAGAAGGTCGCCGTGCCGTTCTTCCACAGAGTGCCGGCCATCTTTTCGAGGCCGGTCATGAGGTAGATCCACCCGACCTGTAGCTCGAGTAGCCGCACGGGGAGCGCGGGCCCGCGCTCGGTGAGCTGCTCTCCGCGGTCACGGCGGTTCGCGGCGTCCAACGAATACATGTCGCCACAGCCGGTGAGCGCGAGCCAGAGCGGGATGAGCCGGAAAACGATGTCGCTTCCGTCGAGGATGAGCGGATTGCGCCACTCGAAGCTCGCGACCCCGAGGAACGCGAGCACGCACGCGGTGCGCGTGTGCCACCCGACAGTGAGCATGACCGCCACCGCGAGGCACGCGGCCCAGAAGAGCGCGACCTCCCACCACGAACCCATGGCCATGAGCAGCGAGAACCGGTCTGGGAAGAAGCTCACGAGCTCGGAGCGCGGGATGATCCCTTCGTCGGTGAAGAACGCGGTGAGATTCGGAAAGAGCTGCCAGAACCAGTTGAAGAGCTCGATGCCGTAGACGATCCGGAACAGGGCGACCGGTGCGAGGTCGACCTGTCCGATCCAGAACTCGCGGAACCGCTGCACGACGGAAAGTCTGCGCATAAACGAAGGGAGCCTCCTTGCGGAGGCTCCCTTGCGCAAGGCTTGGGCCTAACGGCCCGGAGCCGACTAGTTCGTTCGGGTGGCGGGCTTCCAACGAAGCAGTCCGCCACCGATCGCCATGAGCATTAGGCCAACGAACGCGATCGGAGTCGTGTCGTCCGTGCTCGTCGAGGGCAGTCTCTGGACGCCCGCGACTCCTTGCCCGCCGCTGACGGTCATCGTCTGTGGCGAGGTCTGCACCCCGAGCTGGGTTCCGGTGCTCGCGCCGCCCGTCGTGGCCGCCGTAGCCCCACCGGTGGTCGTCGTGGTGACGACCGGGCTGGTGATGGGCGCCTGCGTGCCCGTGTTTGCGACGACGGTCTCGGTTTCACGCTCTCGCGCTCCACCGGTCGTCTGGGCGCTTCCGCCGGACGTTCCCGTGGTCGTCGTGGTCGATGTGCCGGTCGAGCCTCCGCCGGTGGTGGTCGTCGACGTCGAGGTTGTCGTGCTTGTCGACGTACCGGTGGACGTGCCAGTCGAGCTGCTTGTCGACGTAGCACCCGTGGTGCCCGTCGAACTACTCGTGCTGGTCGAGCCGCTCGTGCCGGTCGTGGAGCTCGTGGAGGTGTTCGTACCGGTCGAGCTCGATGTGCTCGTACCGGTGGAACTGCTGCTCGAGCTCCCGCCGCTCGTGCTCGTCGACGTGCTCGTTCCGGTCGAAGTGTTCGTACCGGTGGTCGAGCTCGTCGATGTGTTCGTGCCGGTCGATGTTCCGGTCGATGTTCCGGTGCTCGAGCTCGACGAAGTTCCGCCGCTCGTGCCCGTCGACGTGCTCGTGCCGGTCGAGGTGTTCGTGCCGGTGGTCGAGCTCGTCGAGGTGTTTGTGCCGGTCGAGCTCGAAGTGCTCGTACCGGTGGAACTGCTGCTCGAGCTACCACCGCTCGTGCTCGTCGACGTGCCGGTCGAGGTGTTCGTACCGGTGGTCGAGCTGGTCGAGGTGTTCGTGCCGGTCGAGCTCGATGTGCTCGTACCGGTGGAACTGCTGCTCGAGCTGCCGCCGCTCGTGCTCGTCG